>CP127384.1:1727462-2069943 GCA_030285985.1 Aquidulcibacter paucihalophilus | reverse complement strand
TCCGCCGTCATGGCCTCGATCTCGGCCGCCACCGCCGGACGCTCGCCGTCGAGATACCGGGCGACCGGTTCGCGCAGCGCCGGGTCGGCGATGAAGTGGGCAGAATAGACGGGCGAGGGCAGATAGCCGCGGGCGATCTTGTGCTCGCCCTGGGCCCCGGCCTCGACGCGCGACAGGCCGCGGGCGATCGCGAACTCGATGGCCTGATAGTAGCAGAGCTCGAAATGGAGGAAGGGGACCTCCTCCAGCGCGCCCCACTGGCGGCCGTAGAGGGCGTCGCGGCCGATCAGGTTGAGGGCGCCGGCGATGGCCTCGCCGTCGCGGAAGGCCATCACCAGGGCGATGCGGTCGGCCATGGTCTCGCCGAGGCGGGTGAAGAAGTCGCGCGTCAGATAGGGCCGGCCCCATTTGCGCGCGCCGGTGTCCATGTAGAAGGCGAAGAAGGCGTCCCAGTGGGCGTCGGCGATCTCCGCGCCGGTCAGGACGCGGATGTCGAGCCCCGCCTGCGCCTCGCGGCGTTCGCGGCGGATGGTCTTGCGCCGGTTCGCGGACAGGGCGGCGAGAAAGGCGTCGAAGGTCGCATAGCCGTCGTTGCGCCAGACGTACTGCATGTCCTGACGTTGCAGCAGGCCGGCCCCGCCCATGGCGTCCCAGTCGTCCCGGGTCGGGAAATTGACGTGCAGGGACGAGACACCCAGCCGTTCGGTCAGGGCGATCGCGCCCTGCAGCAGGGCCTGGCGCACCGTGGCTGCGTCGGCGTCGGGGTGGGCGAGGAAGCGGGGGCCGGTCACCGGCGTGAAGGGCACGGCGGACAGCAGCTTGGGATAGTAGCGCCCGCCCGCGCGCTGATAGGCGTCGGCCCAGCTGTGGTCGAAGACATATTCGCCCTGGCTGTGGCCCTTGAGCCAGAGGGGCATGACGCCGAGGACGCGACTGTCAGCGTCGCGCAGCGACAGGTGGCGGCCGGCCCAGCCTTCGGCCGGGACCGCGCTGCCTGAGGCCTCGCAGGCGTCGAGGAAGTCGAAGGACAGGAAGGGGTCGCCGGAGGGCGTCGCGCAGGCGTCCCAGGCCTCGCGGCCTATGTCGGCGACCCGATCGTGGACCTGGAGGGTGAAGCTCACCGCACCTCGACGATGGCGTCCACCTCGACGGCGAAGCCGAGGGGCAGTTTGTAGACGCCGACGGCGGAGCGGGCGTGGCGGCCCTTGTCGCCGAAGACCTCGACCATCAGGTCGGAGCAGCCGTTGATGACGGCCGGGATGGCCTCGAAGTCACCGGCGGCCTGGACGAATCCGCCCAGTTTGACGACGCGGACGACGCGCTCGAGGTCGCCGTCGCAGGCGGCCGACATCTGGGCCAGCAGGTTGACGCCGCACATGCGGGCACCGTCCTTGGCCTGTTCCGGCGAAACGTCGGCGCCGACCGTGCCCTTGATCCCGCCGGCGGCGTCGTTCGACAGCTGGCCCGAGATGTGGACGAGGTTGCCGGTCTGGACGTAGGGCACATAGTTGGCCACCGCCTTGGCGGGTTCCGGCAGGCTGATGCCGAGTTCGGCGAGGCGGGCGGCGACGGTCATGGGCAGGGCTCCTGAAGGTTCGGCGGCGGTTTAGCGCGGGTGAGGGGCCTCGTCATGTCTTCCTTCCGCCCAAACCGCGGAGAAGAGTGCGAATTCATGCGGTATTTTAATACCGTTATTAAATAAATCAGTTATTTCAATAACATGATGCCATATCGTGCATCGCAGTCGCCTTGACCCCATCCCCCCTATCCTCTATCAGCGCGCCTTCCGCTCGTCCCCGTCATCGGGAGGGGCACCCGATCGTCTCCCAGGACCCTTGAAATGCTGAAGAGCACCACGGCTTCGCTGAAGCCGGCCGAGGTCACGAAGAAATGGATCCATATCGACGCTGAAGGCGTCGTGGTGGGCCGTCTCGCGACCTTCATCGCCAACCGTCTGCGCGGCAAGCACCGCGGCGACTACACCCCGCACGTCGATTGCGGCGACTATGTCGTCGTGACCAATGTCGACAAGGTGGTGTTCACCGGCAAGAAGAACACCGACAAGATCTACTACCGCCACACCGGTCACCCGGGCGGCGTCAAGCAGACGACCCCGGAGAAGGTCCTGAACGGCCGTTTCCCCGAGCGCGTCCTTGAGAAGGCCGTCGAGCGCATGCTGCCCAAGGAGAGCCCGCTGGCTCGCCTGCAGATGACGCACCTGCGCCTGTTCGCCGGCGCGGCGCACACCCATGAAGCCCAACAGCCGGAAACGATCGACTTCAAGTCGGCGTCCGCCAAGAACACCCGGAGCGTCTGAGCATGACCGACGTGACTGCTGAAACCTCCGCCCCGCAGAACGACGCCCCCGCCGCGACCGGCTTCGACGCCCTCAAGGGCCTCGGCACCGTGTCCTCGGACAACGACGCTCCGGTCTATACGCAGAAGCTGGACGCCCAGGGCCGCGCCTATTCGACCGGCAAGCGCAAGAACGCGATCGCCCGCGTGTGGATCAAGCCCGGCTCGGGCAAGATCACCATCAACGGCAAGGATCAGATGCAGTATTTCGCCCGCGAAATCCTGCGCATGATGATCGCCCAGCCGCTGGAAGTGACCGACCGCCTGACCCAGTTCGACGTCGACTGCACCGTGCAGGGCTCGGGCCTGTCGGGCCAGGCCGGCGCCATCCGCCACGGCCTGTCGCATGCCCTGACCCACTATGAGCCGGCGCTGCGCCCGGTCCTGAAGCCGCACGGCTTCCTGACCCGCGACAGCCGCGTCGTCGAGCGCAAGAAGTACGGCCGCGCCAAGGCCCGCAAGTCTTTCCAGTTCTCGAAGCGCTAAGGCGTATCGCGAAAGCGGTTATGGATGGGGGCGCTTCGGGAAACCGGAGCGCCCTTTTTCTTGTCCGATTGCAAAGACCATATCTGTGGAGACCACACGTATGCTGAGACTGGATCACCTGACGATCCTGGTCGGTTCGATCGAGGGAAGCCGGAGCTTCTATGAGACCTTGCTTCCGCTTCTGGGATTTTCCCGCACGACCCGTGAAAACTGGACGGACGGAAAGGGCTTCTTCTTCCAGTTCCTGGAAGCCCGGGCGGGTTCGCGCCCTTATGAACGCCATGGCGCGGGGTTGAACCATATGGGATTCGGAGCGCCTGACATGGCGACCGTCGAGCGCATCCGGGACGAGATGGCGAAGGCCGGACATGAGGCGCAGATCCAGCATCTGGGCGGTGCAGAGTGTCTGTTTCTGAAGGACCCGGACGGCATGCGGGTCGAGATCAGCTGGTATCCGCCCGGCATTGACGTGGTCGACTGAGGACTGAAATGACCCACACCATCTTCATCGACGGCGAGGCCGGGACCACGGGACTGGAGATCCGCGAGCGGCTGGAGGCACGCGGCGATCTCGAGCTGATCCTGCTCGGCGACCGGCGGCGCGACGTGGAGGCGCGGCGTGAGGCGCTGAACGCGGCCGATGCGGTGATCCTTTGCCTGCCCGATGACGCGGCGAAGGAAGCCGTAGCGATGATCGACAATCCGTCGGTGCGGGTGATCGACGCCTCGACGGCGTACCGGGTCGATCCGGCCTGGACCTATGGCTTCGCCGAGATGGCCCATGCGCCGGGCCGGATGACGCAAGGTGAGAAGATCGCGGGCGCGACGCGGGTGTCGAACCCCGGTTGCTATCCGACGGGCTTCATCGGCCTGGTGCGGCCGCTGGTCAGCGCAGGGATCATTCCGGCGGGCTGGCCGGTGACGGTCAATGCGGTGTCGGGCTATTCGGGCGGCGGCAAGGCGATGATCGCCGAGTTCGAGGCTGGCGGGGCCGGGGCGTATCGCGCCTATGGCCTGTCGCTCAAGCACAAACACGTACCGGAGATGACGCTGCACACAGGGCTGGAGCGGCCGGTACTGTTTGCGCCGGCGGTGGCGGCCTACCGGCAGGGGATGCTGGTCGAGGTGCCGCTGCAACTGGCGGCCCTGCCGTCGTCGCCGTCGGTCGAGGTGGTGCATGGCGCACTGGCCGAGGCCTACGCCGGCTGCCGCTTCGTCGAGGTGGCCGAGCTGGAGACGACCGAGGCCATGACCGGGATCGACCCCGAGGAGCTGAACGGGACCAACCGGATGCGGCTGCATGTGTTCGGCGACCGGGGCGGGGCGCAGGTGCGGCTGGTGGCCCTGCTGGACAACCTCGGCAAGGGTGCCTCGGGGGCGGCGGTGCAGAACCTGAACCTGATGCTGGGGCTGGCGGAAGACACGGGCCTCCAATAGCCCGCTCATCCCGGCGAAAGCCGGGACCCAGTTCTGTCCAGCTTGACGCCGATGTTCCGGGTTAGCAGCCGGGAGATCACCGGAGCCGCCCCATCACCCAAAGCACTGGGTCCCGGCTTTCGCCGGGATGAGCGGAGTTTTGTGTGTGTCGCTGGTTGAAACCTCCGCCGTCTTGCCGACGTATGTAGTCCCATGACCCAGCTTTCCCGCCGCGCCCTTCTGTCCACCGTCGGCGCCGTCGCCGTCTCGGCCTGTACGCCGAAGGAGGCCACGGCCTCTGAGCGGCAGTACGCCAACTCGCCGTTCCGCCGGATCACCGACGCCCAGTGGCGCGAGCGGCTGCCGCGGGCGGCCTATGATGTGCTGCGCCACGAGGCGACCGAGCGGCCGGGCAGCAGTCCGCTGAACAATGAGCACCGCAGCGGGACCTTTGTCTGCCGCGGCTGCGACCTGCCGCTGTTCCAGTCCCGCTGGAAGTACGACTCAGGCACCGGCTGGCCCAGCTTCTATGAGGTCATCGCCGCCAATATCGGCACCAAGACCGACTTCGCCATCGGCATTCCGCGCACCGAATATCACTGCGCCCGCTGCCTCGGGCACCAGGGGCATCTGTTCATGGACGGACCCCGGCCGACCGGAAAACGCTACTGCAACAACGGCGTAGCCCTGACCTTCCGTCCGGCCTGACGCGTCAGCGCTGCGGGGCGGCGTCGACGGCGGCGGCCACCTGCTGGAAGAAGGCTTCGCGGGCAACCCTGTGGGTCCGGCCCACCGCGCGGGGCCAGGACGACAACAGGACGATGACGAGCCGGCGCTCGGGATCGACACGGACAGCTTGCCCGAAGATGCCGTAGGCACCGTAGACGCCGTCGTCCTGGGTCCACCACTGGAAGCCGTAGCCTTCGCCCGGCTGTCCGGTCTCGGCCTGTTTGACGACGGCCTGGGCGAACCAGTCGTCGGGCACGATGCGCTCGCCGCCCAGCTGGCCGTCCTCCAGAGCCATCAGGCCGATACGGCCCCAGTCGCGCAGGGTGGCGGACACGCAGCAGCCGCCCATCTCGCGCCCGCCCTGATCCAGCGCCCAGAAGGCGTCGGCCTCCATGCCCGCGCGGGACCAGATCCGCTCTGACAACAGTTGGGCCAGGGGCCGACCCTCGGCGGCGGCGATCAGCGATCCGACGAGGTTTGTCTCGCCGGTCGAATAGTTCCAGCGCGTTCCGGGCACCGCTGCGCGGGGCAGCCGGCCCATATAGGCGACGACGGGGTCCTCTCCGGCGCGGGCGGGCTCCTGCAGGAAGCGGGCGACGTCGGAGTTGGGGTCGAAATAGTCCTCGTTCCAGCGCACGCCGGACGTCATGGTCAGGAGCTGACGCACGGTGACGCCGTCGTAGCCACCTCCGGCGAGGGCCGGCAGATAGCGGGTGACCGGGTCCTCCAGCGATCCGATTGCGCCGCTCTTCAGCGCCGTGCCGACGAGCGTCGAGGTCAGGCTCTTGGTCATGGAAAAGGAGACCCAGTGGTCCCGCTCGCCGAGACCGAGGCCATAGCGTTCCAGTCGGACGCGCCCGTCCTGGATGACCAGCACGCCGGCAACGTTCTCGGCGGCCATATAGGCCGAGGGATCAAGCGCGATCGGCTCGCCCGGCGGCAGGGCCCGCACCGGCGTCTCGTCGCGCGCCACGGACGCGTGCGGTGAGATGGTTTCCATCTGACGGAAGGCGCGCTCACGATCCACAGGCGACCAGAACAGCACGCCGGCCGGGTTGTTCTCCGGCGTGGGTTGCTGGGCGAGGGCCGGGGCGGCGATGGCACCGGACAGGACGACGATGGCGAGTGTGCGGAGCAGCTTCATGCACCCAGCCTTAGCAGTGGGAGGGCGGGTGTAAATGCCGGCCGGCTAGAGGCTGCGGCCCCTGGCCTTGAGCGCCGACTCGACCGTCACCCCGAACCAGACGGCGGCGATGATGATCAGCAGGCCGTAGTCGGGCCCGGGCCAGAAGACCGGGATGGCGGCGCAAAGGATCACCACCATCGGGAACAGGCTGGCCCAGGCCGCCATGCCGCGGCTGTCGGGATGGATCAGCGGCGATCGCTCCGGGCTCTTCATCGTCCGCATCAGGATCGGGTTGAGCAGGACGAAACCGCCCGAACAGATCACCGCCAGAAGCAGGTTCCGCAGCGGCTCTCCCGCGCCATAGACGCTGGCGGTCAGGGTGACGAGAACCAGGGCGAAGCCGGTGGTGACGGCCAGCAGCAGGTTCGGTTCGAGACGCTTCAACTCTTCACCTTCACATAAGACCCCGGGGCCGGTTCGATCGGCTTGAGGGGGCCGGTCTTCGGATCGCGGGCGGCGATCCAGTCGCCGGACTTCTCATGCAGCCAGTCGGCCCAGTGGTTCCACCAGCTGCCGGGGTGTTCGGCGGCCTGCGCCTGCCATTCCGCGAGCGTCGCGGGCAGGGCGGGGTTGGTCCAGTGCTGGTATTTGTGCGCCGAGGGCGGATTGACCACCCCGGCGATATGGCCCGATCCCGCGAGGGTCAGGGTCACGGCGGCGTTGGAGAAGGCGCGGGCCGAGCGATAGACCGAGTTCATCGGCGCGATGTGATCCTCGCGGCTGGCCTGGAAATACAGGGGGATGGTGACCTTCGACAGGTCGACCTTGATACCGCCGATGGTGAACTCGCCGCGGGCCAGTTTGTTCTGGCCGTACATGGAGCGGAGGTAGTCCATGTGCAGCGTCTTGGGCATGCGGGTCTGGTCGGCGTTCCAGAACAGCAGGTCGAAGGCGGGCGGCGACTTGCCCATCAGGTAGTTCGACACGAAGAACGACCAGATCAGGTCGTTGGCCCGGAGGGCATTAAAGGTCTCGGCCATGGCTGCGCCGGGCAGCACGCCGCCGGCAGCATCCATCTGCTGCTCGACCTCGCCCAGCCAGTGCTCGTCGGTGAACAGCAGCAGGTCGCCGGCCTCGGCGAAGTCGTGCTGGGCGGCGAAGAAGGTGTTGGCGGTGACCCGCTTGTCGCCCTTCGCCGCCATATGGGCCAGGGCCGCGCCCATCAGGGTGCCGCCGATGCAGTAGCCGACGGTGTTGATGTGCTCGGCCTTCGACTGCTCCAGCGCCTTCTCGACGCAGCGGTAGATGCCCTTTTCCAGATAGTCGTCGAAGCCGAGGCCGGCCTTGTCGACGTCCGGATTGACCCAGGAGCAGACGAAGACGGTGAAGCCCTGGCTGGACAGCCAGCGGATCATCGAGTTCTCGGGCTGCAGGTCCAGGATGTAGAATTTGTTGATCCACGGCGGGAAGATCAGCAGCGGAATGGCGCGCTGTTTGTCGGTGGTGGCGTCGAACTGGATCAGTTCGAACAGCTCGTCACGCCAGACGACCTGGCCGGGCGCAGTGGCGACGTTCTCGCCGACGACGAATTTGCCATAGTCGGCCTGGCTGATCTTCAGCTTGCCGGCGCCGCGCTCCATGTCGGCGGCGAAATTCTGCATCCCCTTCACCAGCGATTCGCCGTTGCTGTCGGCCAGGGCCTTGAGGGCGACCGGGTTGGAGGCGAGGAAGTTGGACGGGGAGAAGGCGTCGGTCAGCAGTTTGGTGAAGAACTCGGCACGGCGCTTGGTCAGGGGGTCGACGTCCTCGACGCTGGAGACGAGGCCGTTCATCCAGTCCGAGGTGACCAGATAGGACTGGCGCATGACGTCGAAGGCGGGGTTTTCGGACCAGGCAGGGTCCTTGAAGCGCTTGTCCTTCGAGGGTGCCGCGGCGGTTTCCTCGCCGGCGGCACGGCGGGTCGTGGACGCCCACAGGTCCATGTAGCGGTTGAACAGGTCGGCCTGGGCGGCGAACAGCTTGTCCGGACGCGAGGCCAGGCTGGTCATGACCGAGTTCATGGCCGGGCCGACATGGAAGGGGTCGGGCGACAGGGCCGCCGGACGGTCGGCCTGGGACAGGGCGGCCTCGGCGATGGCCGACTGGGCCGTCATGGCGGCCTTGGCCAGGTTCATCGACAGGGTCTCCAGCATCTGCCGCTGGTCGTCGCCGGGGAAAGCGAAGGCGTCGGCGGCGGGGGCTTCGGCTTCGGGCAAAGGCGGCGGAGGCGGCGTCGGTTCGGGGGGCGGGGCGGCCTTGGCGGCGCGGGGCCGCGGCGGCTTGGCCGAGGTGGGGCGTCCGGCCTTGCGCGGCGCGCGGGGCGGCGCTTCAGCGGTCGGGGGGCTTGGACGCTTGGCCATGGTGAGCTCCGGATGTCGTCAGGAACGGTCGCAAGCGCCGCGCGCGCCCTTCCGCCTGTCGCGATCATCGCATAAGACAGCCCCTGAAATGAACGCGTCGCGCCGGAAAATTGCAGTCGTCCTGTCCGCCGTCTTCGCGGGCGGTGGTCTGACGGCCTGCGTCGGCTCCTTCGATCCGGCCACAGACGCCACGTCGCCGATCGCGCCGCGGGTGCAGGCCCTGGCCGAGGCCAACCGCGAATATCCGCGCTGGGCGGACTTTCCCCGCAGCGTCGAGCCGCTGCCCGAACCGGTCGCGATCGCGTCGCAGGTCAACACCTTGCGGGTGACGGGCGGGGCGCTGGCCGGTGAGGTCTCGCGCATCGACTGGCAGACCACGGGGGATCCCGCGGCGTTCGCTGCGGGCGTGCAGGCCCGGATCGATTCGGTCGAGGTCGCTCCGGTGACGGCCGAAACGCTCGCGGAAATCGAAGAGTTCGTGCGTCGCACGCGCGAGCGGGGCCGCGCCCCGCCGCCGGTGGACCGCCGCTGATACCCTCATCATACGCTCGCCCGGACGGTAGACTCCGGGAAACATCGTCTCAGGAGACATCTCATGGCCCATCCGGCTCCCTACGCCTCGACGCTGGCTGCTGACGCCGCGCGGGTCACCGAACTGGCCGCCATCGCCAGCTATGCCGGCATCGGTCGTGGTGACGAGAAGGCGGCGGACCAGCTGGCCGTGGACGCCATGCGGACGGCGCTGAACGCGCTGGATATCGATGGCAAGATCGTCATCGGCGAGGGCGAGCGCGACGAGGCACCGATGCTCTACATCGGTGAGAAGGTCGGCACCGGCAAAGGCCCGGCCATCGACATCGCGCTCGACCCGCTGGAAGGCACCACCCTGACCGCCAAGGCCATGGCCAACGCCCTGTGCGTGCTGTCGATGTCGCCGGGCGGCGGCATGCTGCACGCGCCCGACACCTATATGGACAAGATCGCCATCGGCCCGGGCTTCGCCCCCGGCACGGTCGATCTGGACATGAAGCCCCAGGACAATGTCCGGTCGCTGGCCTCGGCCAAGGGTGTGAAGCCGTCCGACATCACCGTCTGCGTCATGGACCGGCCCCGTCACGCGGATCTGATTGCCGCGCTGCGCGAGGTCGGGGCCAAGGTGGTACTGATCACCGACGGCGACGTGGCCGGCGTGATCCATACGGCCGAGCCGGAGACCGGTATCGACCTCTATCTGGGCTCGGGCGGGGCACCGGAAGGCGTGCTGGCGGCTTCGGCGCTGAAATGCGTCGGCGGCCATTTCCAGGGCCGGCTGATCTTCCGCAACGATGACGAGCGGGCGCGGGCCGCCAAGACGGGCGTGACCGATCTGGATCGCAAATACGACCTGCACGAACTGGTGTCCAAGGACGCCATCTTCGCCGCCACGGGCGTGACCAAGGGGGCCATGCTCGATGGGGTCAAGGTCGCCGACGGCTTCGTCTCGACCCATACGCTGGTGATGGATTCCTCGACCCGCACGGTCCAGCGCATCCGCACGATCCGGCCGCTCTGATGGCGGACGGCGGCGCCGTTCCAGCCTTCCTGGGCGTCTCCCGCTCCCTGTCCGGCCGCGAATGGCGGCAGAGGCCCGCCGAGGCCGGGCTGATCCGGGCCCATATGCAGACGCTGAACCTGGAAGAGCCGCTGGCGCGGGCGCTGGCGGCGCGCGGCGTGCGGGCGGACCGGGGCGCGGACTTCCTGACGCCGACGCTGAAGGCCCTGTTCCCCGACCCGTCCAGCTTCATGGACATGGATGCAGCGGCCGAGGCGATCCTCGACGCCCTCCAGGCGCGTGCCTCGATCCACGTCTTCGCCGACTATGATGTCGACGGGGCGTCCAGCGCGGCCCTGCTGGTGCGGTGGTTCCGGGCGCTGGGTGCCGAGCTGCCGATCTATGTGCCGGACCGCGTGACGGAGGGGTACGGACCCAGCGCGCGGGCCTTCGACACACTGAAGGCCTCGGGTGCCGATCTGGTCATCACGGTCGATTGCGGCGCGGCGGCCAATGAGGCCGTGGCCCATGCGGCGGCGATCGGGCTGAAGGTCGTGGTCATCGACCACCACATGATGCGCGAACATCCGCCCGTCTGCGCCGCTGTGGTCAATCCGAACCGGCCCGGCTGCAACTCGGGGCAGGGCAATCTGGCCGCGGCGGGGGTGGTGTTCGTCCTTCTGGCGGCGCTGAACCGCGAGGCGCGTCGGCGCGGGATGTTTGCGGACGTCAAGGAGCCGGACATCCGCCAGTGGCTGGATCTGGCCGCCATGGGCGCGATCTGCGACGTCACCGGCCTGACCGGGTTCAACCGGGCCCTGACCAGTCTGGGGCTGCGGGTCATGTCGGACTGGGGCAATCCGGGGCTGAGGGCCCTGCTGGCGGCAGCGGGCGCCGAGCCGGGGCCGGCCAAGTCGAACCATGCGGGCTTCATCCTCGGACCACGCATCAATGCCGGCGGACGGATCGGCAAGTCGGACCTCGGGGCGCGCCTGCTGTCGACCGACGACCCCGTCGAGGCCGCGGCGCTGGCGCAGGAACTGGATGCCCTGAACATCGCCCGCCGTGAGGTGGAGAAACAGGTCACCGATCAGGCCACCCGCATGGTCGAGGCGACCGGTGCCCATGCCGACGGCTCGGCTGTCGTGGTGATCGCGGGCGACGAATGGCATCCGGGCGTGGTCGGCATCGTGGCGGGCCGCCTGCGCGAACGCTGGCGCAAGCCTGTGGTGGTGATCGGCGTCGATGCGGTGAATGGCCTCGGCAAGGGCTCGGGGCGATCGCAGCCCGGGATGAACCTCGGCAAGGCGGTGCAGGCGGCCTGGGAAAGCGGCGTGCTGATCGCCGGCGGCGGCCACGCCATGGCGGCGGGGCTGACGGTCCGCGCCGACGACATCGACCGGCTCCGCGACTTTCTCAATGACCGGATGATTGGCGAGCAGGCGGCCGCCGACGCCCTCGACCACGTCGAGATCGACGCCCTGATCGATCCGGGCGCGGCCACGCGCGCCCTGTTCGAACAGTTCGAGCAACTGGCCCCCTTCGGCCCGGCCAATCCCGAGCCGTTGTTCGCCCTTGAACATGTGCAGGCGCGCGACGCCGTGGCCATGAACGGCGGCCATGTGCGCTGCCGGCTGGTCGGGGCCGACGGTGCTTCGGTCAAGGCCATCGCCTGGCGCTGCGCCGACCTGCCCGGCGGCCAGTCGCTGCTGGCAGGGCAGGGCGGACTGAGCGTGGTCGGACGTCTGAAGGTCGATGACTGGAACGGTCGCCGCGGCGTCCAATTCGAGATCGAGGACGTGGCCGATCCGCGGATGGCGTAACCGTTCTCCCGGCTGCCCCCTCCGTCTCGTCGGCTGCGCCCCCGAGCCACCTCCCCCTTTGCTTCGCAAATGGGGAGGAGAAGGGGTTGCAAGCCCCGGAATCGGCGGCTATATCGCCCGCTCTCCGCGCAGCGGTCCCTTCGTCTATCGGTTAGGACGTCAGGTTTTCAACCTGAAAAGAGGGGTTCGACTCCCCTAGGGACTGCCAGCGCGGAGCCTCTTCCCTGACATCGCGATTCGGCCTCGCCGCCGCAGCCATTCCTGGCCGGGGGTGTCCGTTTGCCTTTCGCGATGGAAGGTCACGGGCAGGGTTGAGCACCAGAACGCCGCGCATGAGCCGGCCCTGTCCCGAAGATTTTCCGGCGGTCCGACCGGGGCCGAGATGTCGCGCGGTCGAAATCATTTCGCTTTTGCTGCGAAAATCGGCGTTTTTCGCTTTTCCGGCGTTCACAGAACCGTGTTAAATAAACTCCGCTCGCTCTGATTGCGGGCAGGGGGAAGGCTGTGTCGGACTACGAGGGCGTTGAGACAGTCGCGACGGTCCGAATCGCGGGCCGGGTGAAGTGGTTTGATCCCGGCAAGGGATACGGCTTCATCGTGCCGGACGATCCGGCCCTGACTGACATGAAAGACGTGCTGCTGCATGTCTCCAGCCTGCGTGACGCTGGCCGGGATGTCGCCGCCGAGGGCGCGCCTATCAGTTGCGAATGCGCCAGACGGCCCAAGGGCTGGCAGGTCACGGAGGTCCATGACCTCGGTGAGGGCGATCCCGAGCTGGTCGCCGCTCCGCGCCGGACCGGCTATGAAGGCCTCAAGCAGACGGCGCGGGTCGCAGGCGAAATCGAGGGCCTGACCTCGGGCGAACCGATGGAGGCCGCCGTCGTCAAATGGTTCAATCGCACCAAGGGCTACGGATTCGTGGTGCGCGATGGCGAACCGGGGGATATCTTCGTCCATGTTGAGACGTTGCGCCGCTGCGGGCTGGATGACCTGCTGCCCGGCGAGACGGTAACAGTGCGGTTCGCCGAGGGCCCCAAGGGGCTGGTGGTCGCGGAAATCAGACCGGGCGGATAATCCATCCGCCCCAGTGAGGGTGGATCGGTGATGTTTAACCGTCGTGGACTTCTCGTGTTGTCCGGCCTTGTGCTGCTTTCGGCCTGCGCCGGTGCCGGTGCGCCGCGCGACGCCAAGGGCGACCCGCTCGAGCCTCTGACCGTCACCACGTCCAGCGGCGAACACCGCTTCATGGTCGAGATCGCCGACGATGACGCGGAACGCCAGCGCGGCCTGATGGAGCGCGAACCCCTGGCCGACGACCGCGGCATGCTGTTTCAGTTCCCCGACGTGGCCGAGCGCGGCTTCTGGATGCGCAATACGCCCAGCCCGCTGGACATTATCTACATCGACCCGCGCGGGCGGATTGTCTCGATCGCGAAGAATGCGACGCCCCAGTCCGACGCCGTCATCCCTTCGAACGGACCCGCCAGCGGCGTGCTGGAGCTGCGCGCCGGCCGCGCTGACGAAATCGGGGCCCGGCCCGGCGACAAGGTCAGCCACCCCTTCTTCGCCGAATAGTCACGCGGCGCGTTGCGGCGCAGCGTCGAGTGTGCCAAATCCCGCCGCCGGAGTGTAGCGCAGCCTGGTAGCGCATCTGGTTTGGGACCAGAGGGTCGGAGGTTCGAATCCTCTCACTCCGACCAATTCGCCTTCTAGATGACCGTTCCGAACAGGCGGCCGATGCCGGCGGTGGCGGCGAGGGCGACGACGCCCCAGAAGGCCACCCTGAGCACAGAGCGCGGCAGACTGGCACCGCCCGCCGCAGCGCCGAGCGCGCCGAGCCCCATCAGGCCGGCGAGGGCGACGGCGCTGACCCAGATCACCAGACCGTCCAGCGGTGCCAGCAGAGCCACGACCAGGGGCGGCGCGGCCCCGAGCGCGAAGGTCGCCGCCGAGGTCAGGGCGGCCTGGATCGGGCGCGCCGTCGTGAATTCTGAAATGCCCAGTTCATCGCGTGCATGGGCACCGAGGGCGTCCTTCGCCATCAGCTGTTCGGCGACCTGCCGGGAAAGCGTCGGCTCGACGCCCCGGGCGGCATAGATGGCGGCCAGCTCCGTGATCTCGGCTTCGGGGTCGGCCGCCAGCTCGGCGGTTTCCCGGGCGAGGTCGGCTTTCTCGGTGTCCGACTGGGAACTGACCGAGACGTATTCCCCGGCCGCCATCGACATCGCACCCGCCACCAGCCCGGCGACGCCGGCGATCAGCACGCCGCTGCGCGTGGCCTCGGCCGCGGCCACCCCGACCACCAGACTGGCCGTGGACACCAGGCCGTCATTGGCCCCCAGCACGGCGGCGCGCAGCCAGCCGATGCGAGCGACCAGATGGCGCTCGGGGTGACGTTCGAGGCGGCTCATGGGCGGTGGTCCCGATCAGCGCCGGCCGGGCAGCATTCGGCGCAGCGTCCCGTCCTTGAGGACGTAATGGTGGAAAACGGCGGCCAGGGCGTGCAGGCCGATCAACCAGTAGCCTGCTTCGCCGATGGTCTTGTGCAGGTCTTCCAGCTGATGGGCGAGATCCTTGTCCTGCCCGATCAGCGGCGGCAGGGACAGGCCGAAGAAGGGTATGGTGTCGCCCTCGGCACTCAGGGTCAGCCAGCCGAGCAGCGGCAGGGCGATCATGCCGCCGTAAAGCGCGACGTGCACCGCCAAGGCCGGCCATCGAGTCCAGCCACCCTCGGCGGCGAGCCAGGGCATCCTGCGCCGCGCAAGCAGTCGAACCCAGACCAGGACGAACACCGAAAGACCCAGCATGAAATGCCAGGTCTTAAGTCCCTCGCGAATGTCGCTGCCCCGCGGGTAGTTCGTCCGCAATTCGATGCAGGCGAAGACGGCAGCCAGCAGGACCAGCATCAGCCAGTGCAGGGCGATAGAGAGCCGGCTGTAGGGCCCGCTGGACGTGGACAGGTCGGCGGTCATCTGAGCCCCTTCCGGAGGAATCGTTCGAAGGATGCAGCTGATCCGCCCATCTGCCCTTGCGTCAAAGCAATTCGCGCGGCGTCAAATCGCCGCCAACGCCTGTTCGAGGTCGGCGTACAGGTCGTCGGCGTTCTCGATCCCGACGGAGAGGCGGACCAGGTTGTCGCCGATACCGCACCGGGCCTTGGCCTCGGCGCTGTAGTCGGAGTGGGTGGTGCTGGAGGGGTGGGAGACGAGGCTTTCCGTTCCGCCCAGGCTGACAGCCAGTTTGAACAGCTGAAGGGCGTTGAGCATACGGAAGGCTTCGGCCTCGCCGCCTTTGAGGCGCAGCGAGAAGGTCGAGCCTGCGCCGCTGCACTGGCGCGCGAACAGGGCCTGCTGGCTCGGAGAGGACTCGGCACCGCCGGCATCGAGGACGGATTCGATCTTCGGGTGGCCACGCAGCCGGGCGACAAGCGCCATGGCGTTGGCCTGGGAGCGCTCCATGCGGATGTGCAGGGTTTCGAGGCTGCGCATCAGCAACCAGGCGGTATGGGGATCCGTGATGGTTCCGCAGATGGTCCGCATCTCGCCCACGCGGGCCATCAGATCTGCCCGACCGAGGCAGGCACCGGCGATCAGGTCCGAGTGGCCGCCGACATATTTCGTCAGCGAATAGAGCACCAGATCGGCACCGTGCCGCAGCGGCTTCTGCCAGAGCGGGCCAAGGAAGGTGTTGTCCACCACCAGAAGGGGCGGCTCGGTGAGCGCGAGGTCGCGGATGGCGGCGGCGGCGGCTTCCAGGTCGATCAACTGGTTGGTCGGATTGGCGGGGGTCTCTACGTAAACCGCCGCCAGTCGGCCTCCCGTCGACGCGGCGGCCTCGGACGCCGAGCGGACTGCGGCGGCCAGGGCTTCGCCGCCATCGCAGTCGGCGACGCTGATCGTCTGAACCCCCATGCGGGGAAGGATGCGGTCGAAGAGGTATTCGGTGCCGCCGTAGGCCGGCGCGGTATAGACGACGATATCCCCGGGTCGGCTGAGAGCCATCATCGTGGTCGAGATGGCGGCCATGCCGCTGGAGAAGACCAGCGCCTTGTCGGCGGCGTCCCAGACCGCCAGTCGGTCCTCGAGGATCTCGAGGTTCGGATTGTTGATGCGCGAATAGATCAAGCCGAGGGCTTCTTCGGGCTCCTTCTGGCGCAGGCCGTAGGCGACCTCGAAGAAGCGTTTGCCGTCCTCGGCCGATTTGAAAACGAAGGTCGAGGTCTGGAAGATCGGGGCCTTGATGGAGCCTTCCGACAGGGTGGGATCGTAGCCGTAGCCCATCATCAGGGTCTCGGGCGCGAGCGTGCGGTCTCCGAGGGTGCGGCTGCGGTGTCGGGTCATACAGGTGTCCTGTTTGTTACAATCTCCATAGGCCGGGTGGGCAGCGAGGCCAAGTCGGGTGCTGGACCCGGCGTCGGCCGCGCGGTATCTGGGCCGCGCGGGTTCGCCCGCCGTCGTTACGAGGACCGTCCATGCTCGCCCGCATCTATCGCCCCGCCAAGACCGCCATGCAGTCCGGCAAGGCCTCGTCGAGAGGCTGGCGGCTGGAGTTCGAGCCGGCGTCGGCGCGTACCATCGATCCGTTGATGGGCTGGACCAGCTCGACCGATATGAACGGCCAGGTGCGGCTGAGCTTCGATTCGGCGGAGGAGGCGGTGGCCTATGCGGAGCGGCACGGCATCCCGTTCCGCCTGCACGAGCCGCAGGAAGCGCCGGTTATCCTCAAGGCCTATGCCGACAATTTCGCCACCGGCCGCAAACAGCCCTGGACGCATTAGTCGTTGCGGCTACCGCGCTTCGCGCTACTTGAGCCGCGGGAACTTCATTTCGTCCCTCGGGCGCCCATAGCTCAACCGGATAGAGCACCCGCCTTCTAAGCGGACGGTTGCAGGTTCGAGTCCTGCTGGGCGCGCCACGGTCGGTCAGCCGAGGGCGGTGCGCCAGGCGGCGAGTCCGCCTTCAAGATCAGCGATCAGGTCGGCCGGGTCCTCGAGCCCGACGTGGAGGCGGAGCAACTGCCCCGCCACGCCGGGCGGCGACCTTCGGCCCGACAGCTGGCCTGTCTCATGGGTGATCAGGCTTTCGAACCCACCCCAGGAAAAGCCGAGGCCGAACAGGTCGAGGGCTGACATGAGGGCGTGGGCGGCGGCTTCGTCACCGCCCTTCATCACCATACCGAACAGGGAGGCAGCCCCGGTGTAGTCACGCGCCCAGAGGGCGTTGCCCGCAGCGCCGGGCAGGGCGGGATAGAGGATTTCGGCGACCTCGGGCCGGGCTTGCAGCCAGTGCGCGACGACGAGGGCGGACCGTGCCTGTTCCTTGTAGCGCAGGGGCATTGTGCGCAGCCCGCGCAGGGCCAGCCACGCGTCGTCGGGCGAGACGCGCCAGCCGAGGTCCTCCAGTGTCTCGGCGATCGGCCGGCCGACGGCGGGGTCGGCGACGGCGATGGAGCCCATGAGCAGGTCCGAGTGGCCCGAGACATATTTGGTCACCGCCTGGACGCTGACGTCGACGCCGTGCGCCAGCGGGCGGAAGGCGAGGCCCGCGCCCCAGGTATTGTCCATCACCGTCAGCACGCCGCGTGCGCGGCAGCCGGCGGCGAGGGCGGGGACGTCCAGCATCTCGAATGTCAGGGAGGCGGGCGACTCGATCAGCAGGACGCGCGTGCGGTCGCCAAGGGCGGCGAGGATGTCGCCCGTCGAGGCACCGGCGTCGTGGAAGGCGGTGGTCACCCCGCGCGGGCCCATATGACGCTTCAGGAAGCGCCGGCTGGGTCCGTAGAGGGCGTCGGTGGTCAGGACCTCATCGCCGGGCCGGAGCAGGGCGGTCAGGGGCACGGTGACGGCGGCGAGGCCCGACGGGACCAGCCAGGCTTCCTTCGCGCCTTCGAGATCGCACAGGAGGTCGCGGAGTTCGCGCGCTGCCGAAAGATCCTCGATGCCATAGACTGGACCCCGGCTTTCGTCGCGCATGGCACCGGGCGTGTCGTTGAGCAGGGTCGACGCCCGCTCGATCGGCGGGGCGACCGGACGGCGGCCCCGGCCGCGGCGGGTGGCGGCGGCGATCAGGCGGGTGCGGTCGGTTCGATCGGTCATGCGCGCCGGAACTGAGGGTTGCGGTTCAGCCTCCAAAGGCCTCTAAAGCAGGCGGGGCGCAAGGTCTGACGAAATCGACGAGGCGCGGATGCGGGCACTATCGACGGGGCGAAAGACGGGGGGCGGCGCTGCGTCCGCCCTGGCGATCGTGCTGGCCCTGGCCCTTGCGGGTTGCGGACGCGGTGACACGCCCGTCGACCCCGTAGAGGGGGCTGACCCCGCGGCCCAGAACCAGATCGCCGCCCCGGATTTTGCCAGCCCCACCCTTGCGGCGATCAAACGGCGGGGACGTCTGAACTGCGGCGTTCACGAGGGGCTGGTCGGTTTTGCCTATACGGACAATCGCGGCGAATGGCGCGGTTTTGACGTCGACTTCTGCCGCGCCCTCGCGGCGGCGGTGCTCGGCAATGCCAACGCCGTCCGGTTCGTGCCCCTGACGAGCCCGCAGCGGTTCGAGGGCCTGCGCAGCGGCCGCATCGATGTGCTGTGGCGTTCGACCTCCTGGACCCTGTCGCGGGAAGCGCGGGAAGGGGTGCGGTTCGCCGGGGTCAACTATTATGACGGTCAGGGCTTTCTGGTGCGCCGGTCGCTGGACCTGGCCACGGCGGCCGAGTTGAACGGCGCGCGGGTTTGCGTACAGCGCGGCTCGACCACGGAATTGAATGTCGCCGACTGGTTCCGCGCGCGCTCGCTGGAATACACGCCGGTGGTGGCCGCAAACGAGGAAGCGGCCCGGGCGGCCTATGCGCGGGAGGATTGCGACGCCCTGAGCGCCGATATTTCCGCCCTGGCGGCGGCGCGGACGACGATGTCGAACCCTGAGCAACACGCCATCCTGCCGGATGTGATCTCGAAGGAGCCGCTGGGGCCGGCGGTGAAGCGGGGCGACGAGGCCTGGACCTCGATCGTGCGCTGGACGCTGAATGCCCTGATCCTAGCCGAGGAGCTGGGCGTGACCAGCGACAACGCCGATGAGATGGCCGAGGAGTCGCCAAGCCCCGCCGTTCGCCGCCTGCTCGGCGTCGAGGGCGACGTCGGACCAATGCTGGGGCTGCGCAAGGACTGGGCGAAGGCGGCCATCAAGGCCGAGGGCAACTACGGCGAAATCTTCTCGCGGAACGTCGGGACAGATTCCTCGCTCGACCTGGCCCGTGGGCTTAACGCACAATGGAACGGAAGACCGGCCGGGCTGATCTACGCCCTGCCGATTCGCTAGGACGCCGGGACAGGTGCCAGGGGGAAAAATGGAAACGACGAAACGTGGCGGGATTCCGCTCTATCTCTGGATGCTGCTGGGCTTTGCCGTCGGCATGGGCGGAGGGCTCTATGTCAACCTGATGGGCCTTGAGGTCCTTCCCTGGGTCATGGACATCATCAAGTCCGTCGGCCAGATCTTCCTGCGCCTGCTGTTCATGCTGGTCCTGCCGCTGCTGTTCGCCGCCCTGGCCGTGGGGGTCGCCGAGATGGGCGACCTGAAGTCGCTGGGCCGGGTCGGCTTCAAGACGCTGGTGTTCACGGTCATCGTCTCGGCGATCGCCGTCGGCATCGGTCTCGGCATGGTCAACTATTTCCGTCCCGGAGACGGGGTCGACCCGGTGCTGGCCCAGCAGCTGCTGGCCCAGGGTGCCGAGGGGGCCTCGGCCATCGTCGGCAATGCGCCCAAGAGCATCGAGGCCGGCCAGTTCTTCCTCGACATGATCCCGTCCAACGTCTTCACGGCGGCGGCCGAGAACCAGATCCTGCCGGTGATGATCTTCGCCCTGATCTTCGGCATCGGCATGGTCATGGCCAAGTCGCCCGCCACGGACGCGCTGCAGCAGACGCTGCAGGGGCTGTTCGAGGTGATGATGAAGCTCATCAACCTGGTCATCAAACTGGCCCCGATCGCGATCGCGGCGCTGATGTTCAATCTGTCGGCGGTGTTCGGCTGGGACCTGCTGGTCCGGCTGGGGGCCTATGCGGGCGTGGCCGTGGGCGCGATGGCGATCCACATGTTCATCGTCTATCCGCTGCTGGTCTGGATCTTCGGCGGCATGAACCCGCTGAAATTCGCCAACGGCGTCCGCGAGCCCTTCGTGGTGGCCTTCTCCACCGCCTCGTCCAACGCCACCCTGCCGATCGCCATCAAGGCGGCGGAAGAGAAGCTGAAACTGCCGCGCCGCATCTCGCGCTTCGTGCTCACCGTCGGCGCCACGGCCAACCAGAACGGCACCGCCCTGTTCGAGGGCGTCACGGTTCTGTTCCTTGCCCAGTTCTTCGGCGTCGACCTGAACCTGCAGCAGCAGCTGGTGGTGATGCTGGTCTGCATTCTCGGCGGCATCGGCACCGCCGGGGTTCCCGCGGGTTCCCTGCCGGTCATCGCCCTGATCCTGACCATGGTCGGGGTGCCGGCCGAGGGAATCGGCCTGATCCTCGGCGTCGACCGCTTCCTCGACATGTGCCGCACCACCCTGAACGTCACCGGCGATCTGGTGGCGGCGACGGTGGTGTCGCGCGGTGAGAGCGATTCGATCGTTCCCGATGATCTGAAACTGCCGGACGTGGCGCCGGCGCACTGAGGCTCAGGCGGGCGGCACCGACACGACGTCGGTGTCCGCCCGTCCGCCCCATTCGGCCCAGCTGCCGTCGTACAGACGCGACGGCCGGCCCAGGACCGCGAGACCCAGGCTGAGGATGGCAGCGGTAACGCCGGAGCCGCAGGTGGTCATGACCGGGCGGTCCAGGTCGATCCCGGCCGTGCGATAGACCTGCGCCAGCGCCTCGCCCTGCTTCATCGTACCGTCGGGGTTCAGGACGGCAGGGAAGGGCAGGTTGAGGGCTCCCGGCATATGGCCGGACCGGAGACCCGACCTCGGCTCGGGTGCGCGGCCGGCGAACCGGTCGGCGGCGCGGGCGTCCAGCACCTGATCTCCCGCCTCCAGGGCTGCGCGGACCGCGTCGAGATCGGCGACCCGATCGGCCTGGACGGAGGGGCTGAAGATCGCGGCCCGGGGCGGAGACGCCGGCCCTGTTTCGACGGGCCGCCCTTCGGCCAGCCATTTCGGCAGGCCGCCGTCGAGGACGCGGACGTCCCGCGCCCCCATGGCCCGGAGCATCCACCACACGCGCGGCGACGAGCGGATGCCGACGGTGTCATAGACGACGATGCTGTGATCAGCGGTGATGCCGAGCGCCCCCATCCGCGCCGCGAAAAAATCGGGATGGGGGAGCATGTGCGGCAAGTCGCTCTCTTGCTCCGAAGACGCTTCGAGGTCGAAGAAGACCGCGCCGGGCAGGCGCGCGGTCTCGAAATCCGGTCGCGCGTCGCGGCCATCCAGATGCCAGCTGGCGTCGATGAGTTTGAGGGACGGATCGCTCAATCGGGCGGCGAGATCCTGGGTCGAGATCAAGGGGACGGCGTCGGTCATGGGTCTTTCTAGCACGCCGACGGGCGGAACCCTGAGACTGGTGCTGGGCGACCAGCTGTCCGACGGACTGTCCGCGCTGCGCGGCCTCGATGCCTCGGTCGATGTCGTGCTGATGGCGGAGGTGCGCGACGAGGCGACCTATGTGAAGCACCACAAGCAGAAGATCGCCCTCGTGTTCGCCGCCATGCGCAAGTTTGCGGCGCGGCTGGAAGAGCGCGGTGTGACGGTCCGCCATGTCCGGATCGACGATCCGGCCAACACGGGCTCGATCGCGGGAGAGCTGGACCGTGTCCTCGCCGGGCGGCCGTTCGGCGGCGTGGTGATGACGGCGTGCGGCGAATGGCGGTTGGCCGAGGCCCTCGCGGCCTTCGCCAAATCGACCAAAGTCCCGGTGGAAATCCGCGAGGATGACCGGTTCATCTGTTCGCTGGCACGCTTCAACCGCTGGGCCGCCGACAAGAAGACGCTGACCATGGAGTTCTTCTATCGCGAGATGCGGCGGGAGACCGGTCTGCTGATGGACGGCAAGGATCCGGTCGGCGGACAGTGGAATTTTGACAAGGACAATCGCGCCGGGCTTCCCCGGGGCGTGATGCCGCCGCCGCGATTGCGGACGACCCCCGATGCGGTGACGCGCGGGGCGATGATGGATGTTGAACGGCTGTTCGGCGACCATTTCGGCGAACTGGAAGGCTTCGGCTGGCCGACGAGCGTGGGCGAGGCGGAGGCGGTGCTCGCCGTCTTCCTGTCCGATGTCCTGCCGTCGTTCGGGGCCTGGCAGGATGCCATGGCGGCGGGGCAGCCGTGGATGTGGCACGGGATGGTGTCGACGTCGCTCAACCTGGGCCTGCTCGATCCGCTGGACGTTTGCCGTCGCGCGGAGGCGGAGTATCGCGCCGGCCGGGCACCGTTGAACGCCGTGGAGGGGTTCATCCGCCAGATCCTCGGATGGCGCGAGTTCGTGCGCGGCCTCTACTGGTCGAAAATGCCCGAGTACGGGGCGCGGAACGCGCTCGACGCGGACCGGAGCCTGCCGTGGTTCTACTGGTCCGGCGAAACGGACATGGCCTGCGTGGCCGATGCGGTGCGGTCGACCCGCGATCACGCCTATGCGCATCACATCCAGCGGCTGATGGTCACCGGCAACCTCGCCATGCTGCTGGGCGTCCATCCCGACGCGGTCGATGACTGGTATATGGTCGTCTACGCCGACGCTTATGAATGGGTCGAGATGCCGAACACGCGCGGCATGGCCACTTTCGCCGACGGCGGCATCATGGGCACCAAGCCCTATGCGGCGTCCGGGGCCTACATCAACCGGATGAGCAACTACTGCGCCGGCTGCCGGTACGATGTGAAGCTCAAGACCGGCGAAGCGGCCTGTCCGTTCAACCGGCTCTACTGGGGCTTCCTTGAGCGGAACCGGGGCCGCCTGGCCGGCAACCCGCGCCTCGCCATGCCCTACCGGACCCTCGACGGCTGGGACGTGGCGCGGCGGCAGGCGGTGGTCGCGGAGGCCGAGGCCTGTCGCACGGCGCTGGGCGCGGTCAGGCCCGCGTAAGCGCGAGCTGGATCACATCCGTGCGCGCCGACCGGAACCCCGCCTCGCAATAGGCGAGGTAGAACCGCCAGAGCCGACGGAAGCGCTCGTCGAAACTGCCCATGCGCCGGATATCGTCCCAGGCGGCCTGGAAGCGTTCATCCCAGAGCTTGAGCGTGTCGGCATAGTCCTGGCCGAACCGTTCCACCTGGCTCCAGCCGAGGCCGGCGCGGTCGATGACCGGCTTCAGTCGCTCCTCGGACGGCAGCATCCCGCCCGGGAAGATGTATTTCTGGATGAAATCAGTCTTCCGATTGTAGTCGTCGAACAGGGCGTCATCGATGGTGATGATCTGCAGGCCGACGCGGCCGCCCGGCTCCAGCACGTCGCGGATCTTGCCGAAATAGGCGGGCCAGTATTCCTGCCCCACGGCCTCGAACATCTCGATCGAGGCGACGCGGTCGAACCGGCCCTCAACGTCGCGATAGTCGATCAGCTGGATATCGGCCCGCTCGGCCAGACCCGCGTTGAACATGCGCTGGCGGGCGAAGTCGAACTGCTCCCGGGAGATGGTGACAGCGGTGACCTTCGCGCCGACCTCCCGCGCCGCGAACTCGGCGAACCCGCCCCAGCCGCAGCCGATCTCGAGAACGGACTGTCCCGACTGAAGCGCCATCAGCCGGGCGAGGGCGGCGTATTTCTCTTGCTGCGCCGCGTCGAGCGCCATGCCGGCACGGGTGAACCGGGCCGAGGAATAGGTCATCGTCCCGTCCAGCCAGGACGCATAGAAGGCGTTGCCCAGGTCGTAGTGGGCGTGGATGTTCTTCTTCGACCCGGCGCGGCTGTTCCGCTTGCGCTTGTGCGACAGCCAGTTGATCGCCTGCATCACCGGATTGCCGTCGGCCAGACGCCGGATGTGGTCATAGTTGTGGGCGAAGGACTCCAGCAGGGCCGCCAGCTGGGGGCTTTCCCACTCGCCGGCCATATAGCCTTCGGCGAATCCGATATCGCCGGATGCCAACACGCGCCGGGCGAAGCGATAGTCCTTGATGTCGAAGATGGCGGCGGGCCCCGGCTGGGGGCCGTCCAGCTGGTGCGTCTCGCCGTTGGGCAGGATGACGGTCAGGCGGCCGAAGGTCCAGTTGGCGGCCAGCAGGCGCAGCAGCAGCGTAAACCCACGCGGCGTGCGGGCGGCGGTC
This sequence comes from Aquidulcibacter paucihalophilus, assembly GCA_030285985.1. Lineage (NCBI taxonomy): Bacteria > Pseudomonadati > Pseudomonadota > Alphaproteobacteria > Caulobacterales > Caulobacteraceae > Aquidulcibacter > Aquidulcibacter paucihalophilus. Next base: position 2,045,838 of record CP127384.1, on the reverse strand, counting down.
TGGATGGGTTCTGCAGTGACCGACGTCATGGCTGGAAAGGGTGGGTATGGGCCGCCCGCCCGTCAATCCCCTTCGGCGGCGCGGCTCGCCACGACGGTCCCGAGCGCGTCGAGCGCACGCTTGCGGGCGATGTCATGATCGACGAGCGGGCGGGGGTATTCCGCGCCCAGACGCACGCGGGCGCCCCGGAGGATTTCCGGGGGCGCGGTCCAGGGCGCGTGCAGCCAGCGGTCGGGAACTCCGCGGAGCTCCGGGACCCACCGGCGGACATATCGGCCGTCTGCATCGAATTTCTGTCCCTGGGTGATCGGGTTGAAGATGCGGAAGTACGGAGAAGCATCCGCTCCGGATCCAGCGACCCACTGCCAATTCTGCACATTCGCTGCGATATCGGCGTCGACGAGGGTGTCGCGGAACCAGGCCTCGCCCTCCCGCCAGTCGATCAGCAGGTGTTTGATCAGGAAGGAGGCCACGATCATGCGCACCCGGTTGTGCATGAAGCCGGTCGTCCAGAGCTCGCGCATGCCCGCGTCCACGACGGGATAGCCGGTCAGACCGCGCTTCCAGGCCTCGAGGCCGGCGAGGTCGTTGCGCCACGGCATGGCGTCATATTCGGGCCGGAAGGCCGTGTCGGTGATCTGCGGGAAGGCGTGCAGCAGATGGGCAGAGAATTCGCGCCAGCCGATCTCGGCCACGAATTTGTCGGCCTCGGCGGCAGGCACCCGGCCGTCGGCGGCGGCCGAACGGGCGGCCTCGACCGCGCGCCAGGGGCTGATCTCGCCGAAATGCAGATGCGGCGACAGGCGGCTGGTGGCCGGCTCGGCGGGGATGTCCCGGCCATTGCCGTAGGATTTGAGACCGCGTGACAGGAAGGCGGCCAAGGCGGTCTCTGCGCCCGCCTCGCCGGGCGTCCAGTCGAAACCACGCGACCAGTCCGGGCGGGTGGGGTGCAGGCCCCAGGCGTCGATATCGTCCGAGGCCGGCCCGGGCGGCGTGCGAATCCCGGCGGGTGCCGGGGCGGGCGTCGGGGCGACCGCGGCGGCCAGGAGGGCGCGGTGGAAGGGCGTGAAGACCTTGTAGGGCTGGCCGGAGCCGTTGAGCACGGATCCGGGGCGGGCCAGCAGGGTTCCATTCCAGCCCTTGCAGGCCACGCCGTCGGCCTGGAGCGCGTGGGCGATGTCCGCGTCGCGGGCGAAGGCGTCGGGCTCGAACCGGCGGTTCAGGAACACGGCGTCGGCGCCGGTCTCGTCGATCAGGCGACGGAGCTCGGCCTCGCTGTCGCCGCGACGCAGGATCAGGCGGGAGCCGCGCGACCGCAGCGAGTCGTCGAGGGCGCGCAGGGATTTGTCGAGCCACCACAGGGAGGCGGCACCGGTCTGCCGCGTCGCGGGGCCCTGGTCGAGGATGTAGACGGGCATGATCGGACGGCCGGTCCCGACGGCATGGGTGAGGGCCGGATTGTCCGCCAGACGCAGATCCTGACGGAACCACAGGATGACGGGTTGTGCCTCGGCCTCGGTGGTCATGCGTGTGGGCTCCGTGATAGCTTGCGAACCTCACTGTCCGACGCCACCTGATCGCCGCATGAGTGCGGCATCAGCCGCGCGTCGCCAAGCCGCAAATCCGGGAAATCCGCCTTGTCCAAGCCAAACGCCATTATCGACATCAAGGATGGGCTGAAGCGCCCCGTTTCCATCGGCGGCGGACAGCGGATCGTCTTCATCGCCGGCCCGTGCCAGCTGGAGAGCCGCCAGCACGCGCTGGAGATGGCCCATGCGCTGAAGGAGATCGGCGAGCGCCTGAACGTCGGCATCATCTACAAAACCAGTTTCGACAAGGCGAACCGGACCTCGGCGACCGCCGCGCGCGGTTTCGGCCTCGAAGGCTCGCTGCCGATCTTCGCCGAGATTCGCGAGGTCACCGGCCTGCCGGTGCTGACCGACGTGCACACCGAGGAACACTGCCGAATCGCCGCCGAGGTGGTCGATGTGCTCCAGATCCCGGCCTTCCTGAGTCGCCAGACCGACCTGCTGCTGGCCGCCGCGGCGACGGGCAAGGCGATCAACATCAAGAAGGGCCAGTTCCTCGCGCCCTGGGACATGAAGAACGTGATCGCCAAGGTGGTCGGCGCCGGAAATCCCAACGTCATGGCCTGCGAGCGCGGTGCCAGCTTCGGCTACAACACCCTGGTCAGCGACATGCGGGCCCTGCCGATCCTGCGCGAGATCGGCTGCCCGGTCGTGTTCGATGCGACTCACTCGGTGCAGCAGCCGGGCGGGCAGGGGACGTCCTCGGGCGGACAGCGCGAATTCGTGCCGGTGCTGGCGCGCGCGGCCGTGGCCGTGGGCGTGGACGCGGTCTTCATGGAAACCCATCAGGACCCCGACAATGCGCCGTCGGACGGGCCGAACATGGTGCCGCTGGACCAGTTCGAGGCGCTGGCCGCCGATCTGATCGCCTATGACGACCTGACCAAGGCGCGGATGGCGAAAGCTGCCTGAATCCGATAGGCCAAGGGGATGGCTGAACGGACGCTCGATCTCGGACAACTGCAGGCGCTGCTGGAGCGGGTGCGCGGACTGAAGGTCGCCTGCGTCGGCGACCTGATGCTGGACCGCTATGTCTACGGGGAGGTCAGCCGGATCTCGCCCGAGGCGCCGATCCCCGTGCTGCGCATGCGCCGGACCACGGCCATGCCGGGCGGGGTCGGCAATGTGGCGCGCAATGTCGCGGCGCTGGGCGGCATCGCGCGCCTCGGCGCCGTCGCCGGCAAGGATGCGGCCGGGGATGAGCTGGCGGCCCTGATCGCGGCCGAACCGGGCATCGAGGACGCCCTCGAACGGCGCGCGGCGGTGGCGACCATCGTCAAGACCCGCTTTGTCGCCGCCGGCCAGCAACTGCTGCGGCTGGATGAAGAAGCGGCGGCCTTGATGGGTGATGAAAGCGACGCATTTACGGGCGCTTCCGTATATCTTCTTTCGGATTACGCGAAGGGTGTGGTCAGCGATCTGGTGATCGCCCAGGCGCTGGCGGCGGCCGAGGAGTCGGGCGCGCCGGTGGTGGTCGACCCCAAGGGGCGCGACTTCGCCCGCTATGGCGCGGTCGATCTGATCAAGCCCAACGCCAGCGAACTGGCCGGGGCCACCGGCCTGCCGGTCGAGACCGACGCCGAGGTCGAGGCGGCGCTCAAGGCGCTGCTGCACGAGACGACAGCGAAGGCCGTGGTGGTCACCCGTGCGGGCAAGGGCATGAGCCTGATGCGGCGCGGCGAACCGGTACGGCATTTCCCCGGACGGGCGCGGGAAGTCTTCGACGTCTCGGGCGCCGGCGACACCGGACTGGCGGCCCTGGGACTGGCGCTGGGCGCGGGCGCGTCGCTGGAGACGGCGGTCGAGTTCGCCATCCTCGCCTCGGGCGTGGTGGTCGGAAAGGCCGGCACGGCGGTGGTTACGCCGGCCGAACTGATCGACGCCGAGATGAGCCAGCACGCCGCGGGGGCCCACGCCAAGGTCATGCCGCTGGAGGACCTGGCGCATGTGGTCGAGGGCTGGAAGCGGCAGGGGCTGAAGGTCGGCTTCACCAACGGCTGTTTCGATATCCTACACCGCGGCCACGTCGCCTATCTGGCCCAGGCGCGGGGCTGGTGCGACCGGCTGGTGGTGGCGCTGAACACCGATGCCTCGGTGCGGCGTCTGAAGGGCGAGGGCCGGCCGATCAATGATCTGGACAGCCGGGCCGTGGTGATCGGCGGGCTGCAGTCCGTGGACCGCGTCACGGCCTTTGATGATCCGACACCCCTGGCCCTGATCGCACGGCTGCGGCCCGATGTGCTGATCAAGGGCGCGGACTATACGCGGGAGGGCGTGGTCGGCGGCGATCTGGTCGAGAGCTGGGGCGGGGAAGTCAGACTCGCGACCTTCGAGGATGGCTATTCCACCACGAAGACGATCGAGAAGATGAAGGACGAAGCATGAGCCGGCGCATGATCGTGGTCACGGGCGGCGCGGGCTTCATCGGCTCCAATATCGTTGCGCGACTGTGCGCCGAGGACCGGCGCGACGTGGTCGTCTGCGACCGTCTGGAAGACGCCGCCCTGGGCAAGTGGAAGAATATCGCCAAACACCCCATCGCCGACTTCTGGCAGCCTGAGGAGCTGTTCGAACAGCTGGAGCGGCATGCCGAGTCGGTCGAGGCCGTGGTGCATATGGGGGCCATCTCCTCGACCACGGAGCCGGATGCCGACCTGATCCTGCGCACCAATTTCAGCCTGTCGCGCGACATTTGGGACTGGTGCGCCCTGCGCGACGCGCGGATGATCTACGCCTCGTCCGCGGCCACCTATGGCGATGGTGAGGCGGGGTTCGAGGATGATGACAGCCTTGAGGCATTGGCTTCGCTCAAGCCGCTAAACGCCTATGGCTATTCAAAAATGCTGTTCGATCAGTATGCGGCGCGCCAGTCGGACCGGGGTCAGTCGCCGGGCCAGTGGGCGGGGCTGAAATTCTTCAACGTCTATGGCCCGAACGAGGGTCACAAGGGCGGGATGAAGTCGGTCGTGGCCCAGATCTGGCCGAAGGTGCAGGCCGATGAGCCGGTCACCCTGTTCCGCTCGCACAACCCGGCCTACGCCGATGGCGGCCAGATGCGCGACTTCGTCTTCGTCGACGACGTGGTCGACATCATCGAGTGGCTGCTCGACACGCCCGGCGTCTCAGGCGTGTTCAACGCCGGCTCGGGGCAGGCGCGCTCCTTCCTGGACCTGGCCAACGCCACCTTCGCGGCGGCGGGCAAGACGCCCCGGGTCGAATACGTCGACACCCCCGAGAGCATCCGGGACAAATACCAGTATTTCACCGAGGCCCGGATGGATCGGGTGCGGGCGGCGGGCTTCCAAGGGCAGTCGACCCCGCTGGAGGAGGGGGTGCGTCGCTACGTCCAGTCCTTCCTGGCGACGGCGGACCCGTATCGATGACGCCCGGCCGGATGAGCCTGCGCCAATGGGCCGGCTGGATCGGCCTGACCTTTGTGCTCGTTCTGGTCACGGCGGTGGCGGTGTGGCGCGGTGACATCCTGAGGGCCAGTCTGGATCCGCAGGTGCCGTTCCAGACCTATACGCCGCCGCCGGCCCCCGACTATGGCGACCCGGGTGCCTGGGCGCTGCGCGACGCGACCGGACCGGAGTCAGGGCCTGCGGCCGTCTTCTTCGTGCATTCGACCACCTATGACGGTGGTCGCGAGTGGAACGGGCCGATCGGCGATCCTGCGGCCGACGCCTGGCTGAAGCGGGTCGTCCTGCCCAACTATGCGGGACCGTTCGCGCGGGCCGGGGGGATCAGCGCGCCGCGCTATCGACAGGGCAGTCTCTACACCCGGCTGACCCTGCGCGACGACGCCCGCGAGGCGCGGGCCTTCGCCTGGCGCGACATCGACGCGGCCTTTACGGCCTGGATCGCGCGACACCCGGACGGCCCCATCGTTCTGGCCGGGGTGGAGCAGGGTGGTGATCTGGTCGAGCGGCTGGTGCGCGAGCGGGTGGCGGATGACCCCACCCTGCGCGGCCGGCTGGTGGCGGCCTATCTGATGGATGTCGTGGTGGCGGCCGACGGCCTGTCGCCGCAGGTTCCGGCCTGCGTCAGCCGCGACCAGGTCGGTTGCATCGTGGCCTGGTCGCCGGTCAGCGAGGACAACGACGGCGCCGGACGCCGGCGGTTGCGGCGGGCGCTGGTCTGGGACGGGCGGGGGCGGCTGGTCGACCTCGGGGGGCGGGCGGCCCTGTGCGTCAACCCGGTGACCGGTTCGACCGACACGGCCCCGGTCGAGGCCCGGCTGCACCAGGGCGCGACCAATGCGACGGGGCTCGAATGGGGCGTGCGACCGGCCCTGATGGCCCGCGAGATCGCTACCCAGTGCCGGGGCGGCCTGCTGCGCCACACCGAGCCGCGAACGGAGTCATTCCGCGAGACCGGCGGCTGGGCCGATCGGAGAAAGTCACGGCCTTACAATCTGTTCTATGGCGATATTGAAGCCGATGTTCAGGCGCGGCTCGCGGTCTGGCAGGCGCGCAAGCCGGCCTAGTCGATCCCAGGCCGGTCGTTGCGCCAGTCGAACAGGGCCTCGAGCACCTTGACCGCCTCACCGCGCGGGCTGGTCAGGTCCGGGTCGCGGCCGAGTACCAGACGGGCATCGTCGGCCGCCGTCAGCAGCAGCGACCGGTGCCGGATCGGGTCGGCGAAACGGTAGGCCGGGAAGCCGCTCTGTTTGAGACCTAAAGGATCGCCGCCGCCGCGCAGGCGGAAGTCTTCCTCGGCGATCTCGAAGCCGTCCTCGGTGCGCCGCAGGGTTTCGAGCCGCAGCCGCGCCGTCTCGCCGAGCCCGTCGTCCCCGCCGCCGTACAGCAGGATGCAGGCGCTGGCCTTGGCTCCGCGCCCCACGCGGCCCCGCAGCTGGTGCAACTGGGCCAGGCCGAAGCGGTCGGCGTGTTCGATGACCATGATGGTGGCGTTGGGCACATCGACCCCGACCTCGACCACGGTGGTGGCCACCAGCAGCGGGATACGTCCGTCGGCGAAATCGGCCATCACGGCCTCGCGCTCGGCGCCCGGCATCTGGCCGTGGGCCAGGCCGACCTCGATCTTGAGGATGCGGCGCAGGTCGGCGGCGCGGGCCTCGGCGGCGGCGAGGTCAATGGCCTCGCTCTCGGCCACCAGAGGGCAGATCCAGTAGGCCTGGGCACCGCTGTCGATCGCCGCCTTGAGCCGTTTGGCCACCTCGCTGATGCGGGCCAGCGGCAGGACGGCGGTGGTGATCGGCGTTCGGCCCGGCGGTTTTTCGTTCAGGCGGGAGACCTCGAGCTCGCCGTACTGGGTCAGTTCCAGGGTGCGTGGGATGGGGGTGGCCGACATGGTCAGCAGATGGACGCCACCGGTGCGCGGGTCGCCCTTGGCCTGCAGCCGCTGGCGCTCATTGACGCCGAAGCGGTGCTGTTCGTCGATGACGGCGAGCGCCAGCCGGTCGAAGCGGACGGCGTCCTGGAACAGGGCGTGGGTGCCGATGGCGATTTGGGCCTCGCCCGAAGCGAGGGCCGCCAGTCGGACGCGGCGCTCGGCGGGGGTGTCGCGGCCAGTCAGGAGAATGGTCGATACCCCGGCCGCTTCCAGAAGCGGTGCCAGACGCTGCCAGTGCTGGCGGGCGAGGATTTCGGTGGGTGCCATCAGGGCGGCCTGGAAGCCGGACGCGGCGGCATCCGCCAGGGCCAGGGCGGCGACCGCCGTCTTGCCCGAGCCGACGTCGCCCTGCAGCAGCCGGCCCATCTGTTCGCCCGAGGCGAGGTCGCGGCGGATCTCGGCGACGGCCTGTTGCTGGGCACCCGTCAGGTCGAAGCCCAGAGCGGCCTGCAGCTGAGCGGAGGCCTCGCCCGGCGCGATGCGCGGTCCTGGCGTGATCTGGCGCGCGCGGCGACGGCGCGCGAGGGCCAGCTGGTGCGCCAGCAATTCGTCGTAGGCAAGCCGCTGCCGGGCCGGGGCGTCGGGCTCCAGCTCGGGTTCGGAGGCGGGGGCGTGCAGGGACTCGAGCGCTGCGCGCCAGCCGGGCCAGCGGGTCTTCGCCAGCCACGCCGGGTCCTGCCACTCCGGCAGTTCGGGCGCGTGGGTGAGGGCGGCCTGAACCAGTTTGCGGACCACGCGTGAGGAGAGGCCGGCGGTCGCCGGATAGACCGGCTCGATGGCGGCGATCTCGCCGGCCTGTTCGGGCGTGAAGATGTCCGGATGGACGATCTGGACCTCGGCGTTGAAGCGTTCGACCTTGCCTGAGACCAGCCGCTTCTGACCCTTGGGCAGGAGGCGATCGATGTGCTGGGCCGAACCGCCGAACCAGATCATGTGGACAAAGCCGGTGTCGTCAGAGGCCCGGACCTTGATCGGGGCACCGGGTTTGCCGGGCACGAACAGCCGGTCGATGACGACCTCGAAGATTCCGACCTGCCCCTCGACCGCATTCACCGCCGTCATCGGCTGGCGAACGATCAGGCCCGAGGGCGACAGGAAGGCCACGTCGCGGACCAGCGGCCCGGCCAGTTTCTGGACGAGCGGCAGGATCTTCGGCCCCACGCCCTTCAGGCTGGAAACCTCCGCGAACAGGGGAAAGAGAATCTGGGGCCGCATGCGACGACAGCATAGCTGGCGAAAGCGCGTCTGGAACGCTATCTCCGCAGCGCGATTGAACCTCACCGACCGGGCAAGGAACCTTGTGGCCGATATTGACGCACGTCTGAAGCAACGACTCGGCCGGATCACTTTCCGGGCATGGCGGCGCGGGTTCCGCGAGGCCGACCTGGTGCTGGGCCCCTTTGTCGACCAGGTCGGTCCATCGCTGGACGAGAGCGAGCTGGATTCGCTCGAAGCCCTGCTGGCCGAGGACGACGATCACCGCATCTACGCCTGGATCACCGGGACGGAGCCCACGCCGCCGGTCCACGACACGCCCGTGATGATCAAGCTGCGGATCTTCATGCGCGACCATGTCGCCGCGGCTGTGGCCGAGGGGGCCGGCTGATGGACGGCGCGCTTCCCAAACGCAGTGATCAGGATCTGGGCGGCGCGCCGGAGGGGCTGGATGCCCTGGTCGTCGCCGAACGGCTGAAGGCCGACGGCGGTGTGGGTCTGTTCGTCGCGCGGGACTACGCCCGGATGGGCGAGTTCGTGCAGGCCTTCGGCTTCTTCGCCGACGATATCGAGATCGTGGAGTTCCCGGCCTGGGATTGTTTGCCCTACGACCGGTTGAGCCCGACCTCGTCGGCCTCGGCCGAGCGGATGGCGGCCCTGACGCGGCTGGCGCAGCGCGCGCCCGGCGACCGCAAGCCGGTGCTGGTCGTCACCACGGTCGGCGCGGCCATGCAGCGGACGCCGCCGCGGGAAGTCACCAACGGCGCCGGGTTCCAGACCACGGTCGGGCTCGACCTCGAGACCGCGGCGCTGGAGCGGTATTTCGCGGCCAACGGCTACATGCGCGCCTCGACCGTGTCGGAGAAGGGCGAGTTCGCCGTGCGCGGCGGGGTGATTGACGTCTATCCGCCGGGCTTTGAGGAGCCGGTGCGGCTGGACATGTTCGGCTCGGAGCTGGAGTCGATCCGGACCTTCGACCCGGCCACCCAGCGGTCGACCGGCCAGTTGCGCGAGGTGCACCTGGCACCCGTGTCCGAGGCCCTGCTCGACCCCGACAGTATCTCCCGCTTCCGCACCGGCTACCTCGGTCTGTTCGGCGCGGCGGGAGACGATCCGCTCTACGCCGCCATCAGCGAGGGCGCGCGGCGGCAGGGCATGGAGCACTGGCTGCCGCTGCTCTACGACCGGCTCGAGACCCTGTTCGACTATCTGCCCGACGACGCGCGGCTGTTCCTCGACAATCAGGTCGAGGCGGCGCGGGGCGAGCGCTGGACCCTGACCCGCGACGCCTATGAGGCGCGTCGTGATGCGGCGATGGGCAAGGGCGGGGCCGCCTATCGCGCCCTGCCGCCCGAGCGGCTGTATCTGGGCGAGAGCGACTGGCACAGCGCCCTGGCGGGCCGATGGGTGCGGCGTCTGTCGCCCTTCCAGGGCCCGGGCGACGATGCCGGCGGGCGGCTGGGGCGCAGCTTCTCGGCCGAGCGGGCGCAGGACAGCGTCAATCTGTTCGAGGCCGTGGCGCGGCATGCCGAGGCGCTGAAGGCGGCCGGCAAGCGGGTTCTGTTCGCGTCCTGGACCGAGGGATCGTCCGAGCGGCTGGCGGCCATGCTGGCAGACCACGGGCTGGAACACGTCGTGGCGGTGCGCAACTGGGCCGATGTCCAGACGGCGCCGAAGGACATCTATCTGCGCGGCGTCCTGCCGGTCGAACATGGCTTCGAGACGGACGCGATCGCCGTCATCTCCGAGACCGACATGCTGGGCGACCGGCTGGCGCGGCCGAAGAAGAAGCGGCGGGCGTCGAACTTCCTCGCCGAGGCCTCCGCCCTGACGACCGGCGATCTGGTGGTCCACCTCGACCACGGCATCGGCCGCTATGAGGGGCTGAAGACGCTGGAGATCCAGCAGGCGCCGCACGACTGTCTGGAACTGCTCTACGCCGGCGACAGCAAGCTGTACCTGCCGGTCGAGAACATCGACCTGCTGACCCGCTACGGTTCGGAGACCGACGGGGCGCAACTGGACCGGCTGGGCGGGGCGGGCTGGCAGGCGCGCAAGGCCAAGGCCAAGGCCCGTCTGCGCGACATGGCCGAGGGGCTGATCGCGCTCGCGGCCAAGCGGTCGCTGCGGTCGTCCGACCCGATCACGCCGCCGCACGGCCTGTTCGACGAGTTCTGCGCCCGCTTCCCGTACGAGGAGACGGACGACCAGCTGAACGCCATCGGCGATGTGCTGGAGGACCTCGGCAAGGGCACGCCGATGGACCGGCTGATCTGCGGCGACGTCGGCTTCGGCAAGACCGAGGTGGCGCTGCGCGCCGCCTTCGTGGTGGCCATGACGGGGCAGCAGGTGGCCATCGTCTGCCCGACGACCCTGCTGGCGCGGCAGCATTTCAAGACCTTCAGCGAGCGGTTCGCCGGCTGGCCGGTCAAGGTGCGGCACCTGTCGCGGATGGTCACGGCCAAGGACGCGGCCGAGACGCGCGCGGGGCTCAAGGACGGCTCGTTCGAGATTGTCGTCGGCACCCATGCGGTGCTCAGTGATCAGGTCGGGTTCAAGGATCTGGGCCTTGTTATTGTTGATGAAGAGCAGCATTTCGGCGTCAAGCACAAGGAGAAGCTGAAGGGCCTCCGCGCCGACGTTCACCTGCTGACCCTGACGGCCACGCCGATCCCCCGGACGCTGCAGATGGCGCTGTCGGGCATCCGCGAGATGTCGATCATCGCCACCCCGCCGGTCGATCGACTGGCGGTGCGGACCTATGTCACGCCGTGGGACCCGGTGCTGGTCCGCGAGGCCCTGCTGCGCGAGAAATACCGCGGCGGTCAGGCCTATTATGTCGTGCCGCGCCTGTCGGACCTGCCGGACATCGAACAGTTCCTTCGCGAGAAGGTGCCGGAGATCAAATTCGTGGTCGGTCACGGCCAGATGTCGCCGACCCAGCTGGAAGACGTGATGAGCGCCTTCTACGACGGCAGCTACGACCTGCTGCTGTCGACCACGATCGTCGAGAGCGGGCTGGATGTGCCCACGGCCAACACCCTGATCGTGCACAAGGCCGACATGTTCGGCCTGGCCCAGCTGCACCAGATCCGCGGCCGCATCGGCCGGGCCAAGGCGCGCGCCTTCGCCTATCTGACCACGCCGCCGAACAAGCCGATGAGCCTGTCGTCCGAGCGGCGGCTGCAGGTGCTGCAGTCGCTGGACAACCTCGGTGCCGGCTTCCAGCTGGCCAGCCACGATCTGGACCAGCGCGGCGGCGGCAACCTGCTGGGCGATGAACAGTCGGGCCATATCCGCGAGGTCGGGGTCGAGCTGTACCAGCAGATGCTCGAGGATGCCGTGGCGGAGCTCCGCCAGGCGGGTGAGGGCGGCGGGCTGGTCGATCGCGGCTGGTCGCCGGCGATCAATGTCGGTGCAGCGGTATTAATTCCAGAGGATTACGTCCCGGACCTGAATGTTCGACTGAGCCTGTATCGCCGCCTGTCGGACGCCGAGAATTCGGAGACGCGCGAGGCGCTGGCGGCAGAACTCATCGACCGGTTCGGCCCTCTGCCGGACGAGGCGAAACAGCTGCTGCGCATCGTCGGCATCAAGGCCAACTGCAAGACGGCCTGTATCGAGCGGATCGATATCGGGCCCAAGGGGGCGGTGCTGACCCTGCGCAACAACGCCTTCCCCAATCCGATGGGGCTGGTCGGGCTGATCCAGAAGAACCACGCCTTCTGGAAGATCCGGCCGGACCAGAAGATCGTCGTCAAGGGCGAGTGGGACACGGCGGCGGACCGGCTGAAGGTGGCCGAGCGGATCACGGCCGACCTGGCGCGGGTGGCGGCGGCCTGAGCCGGGAACGCATGGCTGTGATCGGCACTTCAGTCGCTCTAGGCTGAACCCGCGAGTCGCGGCGGATGAGCCGGGACAGGAGGGGACGGCCATGGCGCGCAAGCCCACGACATCCGCCGGCGCAGGCCAGCGCGCCTCGGCTGTGAAGCGGGTCGCGCCGGGCGTCGCCGTGCCGGAACCGGCCGCGCCCCTGCCGCCGCCGGTTCGCAAGCTGATCTGGAGCCATCTGTATTTCCAGGTGCTGGTCGCCATCAGCCTCGGTGCCCTGATCGGGCATTTCTGGCCGGTCTTCGGCGAGAGCCTGAAGCCGCTGGGCGACGCCTTCATCCGGCTGGTAAAGATGATCATCGCCCCGGTGATCTTCCTGACCGTGGCGACGGGGATCGCCCACCTGCGCGACCTCGGAAAGCTGGGCCAGGTGGTGGGCAAGGCCTTCGCCTATTTCCTGACCTTCTCGACCTTGGCCCTGATCATCGGCCTGGTCGTCGCCAATGTGGTGAAACCCGGTGCGGGCATGAACGTCGATCCGGCGACGCTCGATCCGGCGGCGGTCGAGACCTATGTCGCCAAGGCCCACGACACCGACATCGTGGCCTTCCTGATGAACATCATCCCCGAGACCGTGGTCGGGGCCTTCGCCGGCGGCGAGATCCTGCAGGTCCTGTTCTTCGCCATCCTGTTCGGCATCTCGCTGGCGATCATCGGCGACCGGGCCCAGCCCGTGATGACCGTGCTGGAGAGCGTATCGGAGGCCTTCTTCAAACTGGTGGCCATCCTGATGAAGGCGGCCCCGATCGGAGCGTTCGGGGCCTTCGCCTTCACCATCGGGCGCTACGGCATCGAGTCGGTGATCAACCTCGCCGCACTCGTGGCCACATTCTACCTGACCTCGGCCCTGTTCGTGGTTGTGGTGCTGGGGCTGGTCGCGCGGTTCAACGGCTTCTCGATCTTTAAACTGATGCGCTACCTCAAGGAGGAGCTGCTGCTGGTGCTGGGGACCTCGTCGTCCGAGGCGGCCCTGCCCAGTCTGATCGAGAAGATGGGCCGCGCCGGCTGCGACCGGTCGGTGGTCGGGCTGGTCGTGCCGACGGGCTATTCGTTCAATCTGGACGGCACCAACATCTATATGACGCTGGCGGCCCTGTTCATCGCCCAGGCCTGCGGGGTCGAGCTGTCGCTGGGCGACCAGCTGCTGCTGCTGGCGGTGGCCATGCTCAGCTCCAAGGGCGCGGCGGGCGTGACCGGGGCGGGCTTCATTACCCTGGCCGCGACCCTGGCGGTGGTGCCGAGCGTGCCGGTGGCGGGCATGGCGCTGATCCTCGGCGTCGACCGGTTCATGAGCGAGTGCCGGGCCCTGACCAATTTCATCGGCAATGCCGTGGCCACGATCGTGGTGGCAAGGTGGGAGAACGGACTGGATCGCGAGGCCTTGAACACGGCGCTCGCAGGCGGTCCGACGCCGATCGTCGCCGGCAGCCGGGAAGCGGACGACGACTAGACCCGCTCCGCCTTGCCGCCGCCGGACCGTCCGGGCAAAAGGCGCGCATGACCCACACCCTCTACGGCATCCCCAACTGCGACACCGTCAAGAAGGCCCGTGTCTGGCTCGAGCAGCACGGCGTCCCCTTCGCCTTCCATGACTACAAGAAGGTCGGGATCGACCGGCCGCGGCTGGAGGCCTGGGTGTCCGAGCATGGCTGGGAGACGGTGCTCAACCGCGCCGGTACGACGTTCCGGGCTCTGCCGGACGCCGACAAGGCCGATCTGGATGCGGGCAAGGCCGTCGATCTGATGCTGGCGCAGCCGTCGATGATCAAAAGGCCGGTGCTGGATCTGGGTGGCCGGACCCTGGTCGGGTTCAAGCCGGAGCGGTACGCCGCCGTCCTGATCTAGCCTTCGACGTCGACCTCGGGCCGGTCATGGCCGTCGGCGCGTTCGGTGATCCAGTTGCCGGACGGGTCGGCATATTCGATCAGCGTGTTCTCGTCGGGCACCTTCTGCTCGCGCGCAACGGCGATGGCGGCGGCGCGGGCCGTGTCATGGTCCGGGTAGGTCTCCGAATATGTGCCGCCCAGCTGATAGGCCCAGCCGCCGTCGTGTTCGACGATGCGATAGGTGATCTGGACCATGGGGCGAGGCTCCGGCTCGGGTTGGGTGGACGATGCCAGTTCAACGCGGGGCGGGCAGGGGCGTTGCAGGGAAGGCTCGATCCCGCCGGCTCCAAAAAAATTGAAGCCCCCGCATCCACTGGCAAGGCCGGCGCCGACTACCCTATGAAAGCGCGGGCGAAGGGCCCGGCGCGGTGAGGGGTGAAGACGATGGAAGACCTGTTCCGTTCATACTGGTGGCTGATCTTTCCGCTCGGCTGGTTCGTGGCGTCCGGCTTTTCGAGCCTGCTCAACTACCGCCGGCAGAAGGATACGCTGAAGCTGATCCAGACCTATGCCGAGAAGGGCCAGGAGCCGCCGGCCGCCCTGCTCAAGGTGCTGGACCGCCCGATCGATGCGGATGATGACTCCTGGCAGACCCGCAACCAGGGCGGCCGCCCCGGCGACGGCTCGTGGTTCTCGGTGGTGCTGTTCGGGGTGATGTCGGCGGGCTTTGGCTACGCCAGCTGGTCCGACATGTATGGCGCAGGCGACGCCTTCCTGATTGTCAGCTTCGTGCTGGGTGCCCTGTGTCTGGCCTCGCTGGTCTCGGCCCTGCGCAGCGGCGGGCGCGGTCCGCGGACCTGATGCCGGCCGGGGGCGCGCGCCATGGGAGGATTGCAGACCGACGCCGAGCTGGTGGGCCGCGCGCTCGCCGGCTCGGACGCCGCCTTTTCGCGGCTGATCGAGCGGCACCAGGCGGCGGTGCGCGGCTTTCTGCGGCGGATGCTGGGCGGCGGCTGGGCCGAGGCGGACGATGTGGCGCAGGAGGCCTTCCTCGCGGCCTGGCGTTCGCTTCGGTCGCTCAAGGAGCCCGCCGGAGTCCGCGCCTGGCTGTGCGGCATCGCCTGGCGCAAGGCGCAGGACCGGATCCGGTCCGCACGGCGCGGCGCGGCCCGGGACAATCTCTGGCTGGAGACCGTGGTGACGCCGGTTGGCGTGTCCCCGGAGGAGCGGATGTCCGTCGAGGCCGCCATGTCCGAGCTGCCGTCCGATGTGCGCGCCTGCGTGGCCCTGTGTCTGGGCGACGGCTGGTCGCACGGCGAGGCGTCGATGGCTCTGGGCTTGCCTCTCGGCACGGTGAAGTCGCATGTTGCCCGCGGACGGGCGCGTTTGCTCAAGGCGCTGGGAGGTCCGGATGACGCCTGAACAGAAACTGGCCGCCCTGTTCGCCGCCGAGGCACCGCCCGCGCGCGACTACGCCTTCCAGGCCCGGATGGCGCAGGCGATCGCCCTGCGCCGGGCGTGGATGACCGTGGCCGCCCTCGTGCCCTGGGCCGTGGCCGCCGTGGCCGTTTTGTGGGCGCTGATCCCGGTGGTCGGGCCGATGAGCGACAGTCTGGGTGCCGCGCTCCAGCCCGCCGCCGCCATGCTCGCCGGAGCGGCGGTCACCGCCGCCGCCGCCCTGTGGCTGTCGCGCCGCTTCGGAAGAGGTTTCCGGGTCCCGTTCAGCGCACGCTGACCGTTGCGGCCACGCCGAAATGGTCGGACGGATATTCGCCGTTCACCGGCTCTGAGCCGATCACCGCGGCACGCGCCGGGGCGAAGCGGGCCGTCTCCGCAAAGATGTGGTCGATCACGCGCTCCGGATGTCCCCTGGCAGGGTTGAGTGTCGTCTGCGCCGCGCCGCGGGGCAGGGCGCTGAAGAAGCGGGGTCCGGTGAGGGCGGCGAGGCCGGCGTCCGCCTGCATGGCATTGAAGTCCCCCATGACGATCAGGGGCGTTCCGTCCTGCGGCAGCATGGAGATCAGGTCGGCGATCTGGCGCGCCCGGACGGCGGCCGCGTCCTCCTGCCAGGCCAGATGGGTGTTGACGACGTCCACGGACTGTCCGCCCAAGGTGACGCGGACCCTCAGGGCGGTGCGGTAGTCGTCGAGCGGCTGGAGTTTGCGCGACTCGACGTCGGTAACGGGCAAGCGGCTGAGAATGGCGTTGCCGTAACGCCGCGGCACCCCTTCAGGGTCTGTCGAGACGAAGTGCACCGAATAGCCGCCCAGGGCATCGGCGATCGTCCGCGCCTGGTTGGGCAGATCGACAGCGGCGTCCTCGAGCACCTCCTGCAGGCCGACAACGTCGGCGTCCCCGGCCCGGATGGCGGCGACCAGCAGCGGCAGGCGCGCGGCCCAGTCCCCCTGGTTATGCCAGATGTTGAAGGTGACCAGCTTCAGGTCGGTCCCGGCGTGACCGGCAGGCATTGAGGCACAGCCGGCCAGCGGGGCGGCGCCCAGTCCGGCCAGCAGGATGCGGCGGTCGATCATGGTGCTTCCCCGGAGTTGCGGCATTTCTGGCGAATTCGCCTGCCTTACGAAAGTTTCACCTGCCGGTTCGCATCCGTACGGCCTCCCCGCCGCCTCTTGTCGTCAGAAGGCCGAAGCATCACGCTCCAGTCGAACACAAAACCAGAGGATTTGCGAGATGAATGAGGTCATGATCCCGATCACGATGTTCGCGATGATCGCCGCCATCGTGATCGTGCCGACCTGGCTGAAGAGCAGGGAACGGCGTGAGATGCAGGCGACGCTGCGGGCGTCGATCGACAAGGGGCAGGCGCTGCCGCCCGAGGTCATTGATGCCCTGACCCGCCAGACCGTCAAACCGCCTGCGACCGCCGGCCGGGACCTGCGCATCGGCGTGATCCTGCTCGCACTGTCGCTGGGCATCGCTGCGACCTTCTCCTTCATCGGCTTCAAGTTCGGTGAGTCCGAGGCCTGGGGCTTCGGGGCCTTCGCCGCCATCCCGGGCTTCATCGGCCTGGCCTTCATCATTCTGAGCGCCTTCAACAAGAACAAGGGCTGAGTCGGGGCGGGCAGGGGGAACCATCATGACCCAATCCCTGGTCGACCGGCACGACGTCGAGCTCGCCGCCCTTGCGGCGGCGGGCGGACGGCGGGAGTTCGGAGAACTGGTGCGTCGCCACGGTTCGGCGGTGCGCGGCCTGCTGCGGCGAATGGGGGCCCAGCCCTCGCTTGCCGACGACATCGCCCAGGACGCCTTCATCCAGGCGTTCGAGCGGTGCGCTGAGTTCCGCGGCGAGGGCACTTTCGCCGCCTGGGTCAAGCGGATCGCGGCCCGGCTGTACATCAAGCGGGTGGCCAAGGAAGCCCGCTACGTCGCCGAGGTCGAGAATGAAGACGCCGCGCCCGCGACCGATCATGCGGGTCTGGTGGATCTCGACGAGGCCCTGAAGGGCCTCAGCGAGGCCGAACGACTGTGTGTCTCCCTTTGTCACGGGGCCGGCATGGCGCATCCAGAGATCGCCGCGGCCCTCAATTTGCCACTCGGCACGGTGAAGTCTCATGTCAAACGTGGTCTGGATAAACTCCGTGCGCGGCTCCAGCCGGCCGGACAGCCCCTGGGGAGCGCGCAGCATGTCGGCTGACGAGTTCGATCCTGACATCGAGCGCCTGTTCGCGCGCGCGCCCCAGATGCCCGACGCCGCCCTGTTCACGGCCCAGATCGAGCAGCGGCTGCAGAAGGGTTCCAACGTCCGTTTCCTCACGCTGGGTCTCGCCGGCCTTGTCGGCGGCGTCGTGGCTATTCGTGAAACCATGACCGTCAACCTCGGGTCCGGAGACGGCGTCGTGGCCGGCAATGCGCTCGGTCAGGGCATCCGCACCGCCTCTCTCAACACCCAGGGCGCGGTGCAGACCGGCCTCGACCAACTGGGTCTGGCCAATCTGGAGCTGGGCTCCATGGGCGGAATGCACCTGTTCTGGATCGTCGCCGGGGCCCTGATCGCCGTGGCCGCCGCCGGGGTGATGAAGCTGTCGCAGGACATCTGATCCGACGCCCCGTCTTCCCAAGGGATGACGGGGCGGCCCCGCGGGACTATCAAGAGGTCCGAACAGGAGGACCTCCCCATGTCCAGCCAGAAGCAGGAAGCCGTCAAACGCATCGCGGCACCGGACATCCGGGCCCGCAAGGGCGGCGAGCCGATCGTCTGCCTGACCGCCTATGACGCCCCGACGGCCGCCCTGCTGGACGATCACTGCGACCTGCTGCTGGTCGGCGACAGCGTCGGCATGGTGGTCCACGGGATGCCCAATACCGTCGGCGTCACCCTCGAGATGATGATCCTGCACGGCCAGGCCGTCATGCGCGGCTCGCGTCGGGCCATGGTGGTCATCGACATGCCCTTCGGAAGCTATGAGGGCGGCAAGGAGCAGGCCTACCAGAACTGCGCCCGCGTGATGAAGGAGACCGGTGCCCAGGGGGTGAAGGTCGAAAGCGGGCCCACGGTGGCGGAAACCATCGCCTATCTGGTCCAGCGCGGTATTCCGGTCATGGGCCATGTCGGCCTGCGGCCCCAGGCCGTCCTGACCGACGGAGCCTTCAAGGCCAAGGGCAAGACGGATGAGGAACGGCTGCGGGTGATGAGCGAGGCCGAGGCCACCGCCGACGCCGGCGCCTTTGCCGTTGTCATCGAGGGCGTGGCCGAGGGGCTGGCGCGCGACATCACTCTGGCCATCGACAAGCCCACCATCGGCATCGGCGCCTCGTCCGCCTGTGACGGCCAGATCCTCGTGACGCCCGACATGCTGGGCCTGTTCGACTGGACCCCGAAATTCGTGCGCCGCTACGCCGATATGCGTGGCGACATCGACAAGGCGGTCGCCGCCTATGCCGCTGATGTCAAAGCCCGCCGTTTTCCTGCCGAAGTCGAGACCTACTTCTCGAAAAAGCCCGCCACGCCCTAAGCCGTGCGTTGCGGCGGGGCAGGGGACCCTCTAGGGTCCGGCCGGACTGAAATTCAGCGGCCTTGCAGCCGTTTTCTGGGGGCGACGTATCCGTGGTTGATGTCTTCGAGCAGGTCGAGGAGGAGCTTCGCTCCGACCGCTACAAGCGGCTGGCCCGCACCTGGCTGCCCGTCGCGGGCGGCGTGCTTCTTGTCGCACTGGTCGCGGCCCTCGCTTTCTGGGGCTGGGACAGCTGGCAGACCTCGAAGGCCGACAAGGCCTCCGTCGCCTATGACCGCGGCATGGAATCGCTTGAGGCCAACAATCCGATCGGGGCCGACGCGGCCTTCGTCCAGGCGGCCAAGGAAGGCAACGGGGCCTACAAGGTCCTGGCCCTGAGCCAGCGCGCGGCCATCGCCCTCGCCGCCAACCGCGTTCCCGACGCCATTGCCCTGCTTGACGAGGCCGCCAAGGCCTCCAGCGATCCTCTCATGTCCGATCCCGCCGCGCTCAAGGCCGCCTGGCTGGCCATGGACAGCGAGACCCTGGAACAGGTCCAGGCCCGTCTGGAGCCGCTGGCCAAGGAAGGCCGTCCGTTCAGCGCCTTCGCCGTGGAAGCCCTCGCCATGGCCCGCCTGCAGCATGGTCAGGTCGCGCCGGCCCGTGAGGCACTGGTCCTGCTCAAGAACGGTCTGGACACGCCCGAGATCGTCACCCAGCGCGCCGACCTCGCCATCGCGGCGATCGATGCGGGTGCCGCCGCCGGTCTTGCCGACATCGTTCGCGCCCAGGCCGCCATCCCTGTCGCCCCGCCCGCGCCGGCCGCCCCCGCGGCGCCCGCCGCTGCTCCGGCTCGCCCGTGATCACCGCTTTCAGGACGTACCCCATGAATCGCGTGCTTAAAGTCGCCCTGCTGAGCGGGCTCGCCGTCACCCTCGCCTCGTGCAGCACGGTGCAGGGGATGCTGCCGTTCGGCCTCGGCCAGAACAACGAGCCGCAGGCCACGGCCACTGAGGGCCAGCGGATTTCGGTGCTCGAGTTCGAACAGGCGCTGGTGCCTTCGGCCGCCCTGTCCGGCCGTGACTTCTTCATCCCGGGCCCCCAGGCGGCGATCGCCTGGACCCAGCCGGGCGGCAACGCCGAGAACGCGGTCGAACACGTGATCGCGGGGGCCGAGTTCACGGTCGCCTGGCGTCGCGGCGTCGGCGCCGGCTCGTCGCGCACGCGTCAGGTCATGGCCCCGGTCGTGGCTGACAACGGCCGCGTCTTCGTCCTGGACGGCGAATCCACCGTCTCGGCCCTCGACGCCGGAACGGGTGCCCAGGCCTGGCGGGTCAATATCAAGCCGGCCGAAGATTCCCGCCGGACCGGTTTCCTCGGCATGGGCGGCCGTTCGGATGGCGGCGGCTTCGGCGGCGGCGTCGCCGTCGGCGGCGGCAAGGTCTTCGTGGCCTCGGGCTACCGCACCGTCACCGCCATCGACCAGGCGTCCGGCGCGGTCATCTGGACCACCCCGGTCGATGTGCCGATCCACGGTGCGCCCACCGTCTCGGGCGGCCGGGTCTTCGTCGTCGACGTCGAAAACCAGATCCAGGCCTTCGACACCACGACCGGTGCCCAGGACTGGTCCTATCGCGGCATTCCGGAGCCGGCCCGCCTTCTGCGCGCCTCCAGCCCGGCCGTGACCGGCGATACGGTGATCGCACCCTTCTCGTCCGGCGAAGTCGTCGCCCTGCGCGCCTCGACCGGCCAGTCGCTGTGGCAGCAGGTCCTGTCGCGCACCAGCCGCACCAGCGCGCTCTCGGAAATCCGCGACATCGCCGGCCGCCCGGTGATCAGCCGCGGCGTCGTCTACGCCGTGAGCCACTCGGGCGTGCTGTCCGCCATGGACATCCGCTCGGGCCAGCCGAAATGGGCACCGCTGCCGATCGCGGGCGTCAATGCGCCCCTGCCGGTCGGCGACGTGATCTATGTTGTGTCCAAGGAAGGCGAGCTGACCGTCATCAACCGCGAGAGCGGCCAGATCTACTGGACCCGCGACCTGAACGAAGGCCGCGTGCGTCAGGAGGGCGGCATGTTCGGCTTCTTCGATCGCACGGTGCGTCCGGTCTGGTCGGGCCCGCTGATGGCCTCCAACCGGCTGGTGCTGACCAATTCGGACGGCGAACTGGTCGCCTTCGATCCCAAGACCGGTGCCCAGACCGCCTCGATCCGCCTGGGCGGACCCGTCTATATCGCCCCGGCCGCCTACAACGGCGCCCTCTATGTTCTCACCGACAAGGGCGATCTCGTCAGCATTCGCTGACCTTTAGCCCCCGAACTGCGTTAGAAGGCCGACATGGCTCTCAAAGTCGCCATCGTTGGCCGCCCGAACGTGGGCAAGTCGACACTATTCAATCGCCTCGTCGGCAAGCGCCTTGCGCTGGTCGATGACCGGCCGGGCGTGACCCGCGACCGCCGGTACGCAGATGGCAACATCGGCGACATGGACCTGACCCTGATCGACACCGCCGGCTATGAGGATGTCACCGACGATAGCCTCGAATCCCGGATGCGCGAGCAGACCGAGGCGGCGCTGGAAGATGGCGACCTGATCCTGTTCATGATGGACGCCCGTGAGGGCGTGACCTCACTGGACCAGATCTTCGCCGAACGGCTGCGCCGGCAGCACAAGCCCGTCATCCTGCTGGCCAACAAGTCCGAGAGCCGCGAGAGCGGCGGCGGCATTGGCGAGGCCTATTCCCTGGGCTTTGGCGAGCCGGTTGCCATCTCCGCCGAGCACGGCGAGGGCATGGCCGACCTCTATGCGGCCGTGGTCGCCGCCAGCGCCGACATCTTCGTCGAAGAGGTCGATGAGCCCGACAAGCCGATCCGTATCGCCATCATCGGCCGTCCCAACGCCGGCAAGTCGACCCTGATCAACCGCCTGATCGGCGAGGACCGCATGCTGACCGGCCCCGAGGCCGGCATCACCCGCGACTCCATCTCGGTCGACTGGGAATACGAAGGCCAGAATATCCGGCTGGTCGACACCGCCGGCATGCGCCGCAAGGCCCGGGTGCAGGAGAAGCTGGAGAAGCTGTCGGTCGCCGACACCATCCGCGCCATCACCTTCGCCGAAGTGGTCGTTCTGGTCATGGACAAGGACGACGCCTTCGACACCCAGGACCTGCAGCTGGCCGATCTGGTCGAGCGTGAGGGCCGGGCGCTGGTCTATGTCGCCGCCAAATGGGACCTCGAGGAGAGCCCGCAGGCCAAGCTCGCCAAACTGACCCAGATGGCCGAGGACAAACTGCCCCAGCTGAAGGGCTCGCCCTTCGTGGCCCTGTCGTCGCACAGCGGCCGCGGCGTCGAGCGTCTGATGCCGGCCGTGCTTCAGGCCCACGCGACCTGGTCGGTCAAGGTCAAGACCAAGGACCTGAACACCTGGCTGTCCATGGCCACCCAGAGGCATCCGCCCCCCGCCGTCGACGGCAAGCGGATCAAGCCCAAATACATGGCCCAGACCAAGGCCCGTCCGCCGACCTTCGTGCTGATGGCCAGCCGCGCCGAGTCCATGCCGGAGCAGTACAAGCGCTATCTGGTCAACAATCTGCGCGAGTCCTTCGACCTGCCGGGCACGCCGATCCGTCTGCTGGTCAAGTCCGGCAGCGAGAACCCCTATGCGCCGGGCGGCTCCAAATCGGGCCCCGAACGCTACAAGGGCGACGCCAAGACCGCGCCGCGCAAGGTCATCAAGAAGGCCGAGCGCGCCGAGATGCTGTCCAACCTGCCCGGCAAGGCGCTGGAACAGAAGAAGGCCGGCAAGACCAAGCTGAAGCCGCTGGCGGGGCTGAAGGCCAGCGCCAACAAGAAGGCGGGTTCCTCGGTGGCCGTCCAGAAGGGCGCCCGTGGCGGGGCCCGGCAGGTGTCGCGCTCGGGGCGCGTCCGGACGGGCCAGAAGCACGCGCCGAAGAAGTAACGTCCCATTGACGGGCCTGTCCCGGCTCGCCCATCCTCCCGTAAAGGTGGAGGAAGAATCGTGGCGTTTTCGACAGGGCTGGTCGCGGCAACAGTGCTTCTGGCCGCGGGAGGGGTTGTGCAGGACGGGGCCTGCGTCGCGCCGGTGGTGCCCGCTGTCGAACGGCCGGTGAAGCCGACCCGTCCTGCGACGCCAGGTTGTGTGGATGAAGCGCGCAGCCGGCACAACTGCAGCCGGCGGATCATCAACGCCTACAATGCCGAGATGGAGCAGTACGGCCAGGCGTTCACCGCGCACGTGGCGGAATTGAACGCCTATACCCGGAAGCTGGCGGTCTATGTCGAGGAGGCCGCCGCCTATGCGCAATGCGAACAGCGCGTGGTCATGCCGTCGGTACTGATCGAGGGCTGAGCCCTCAGATCAGGGCCGCCACGCCAGGCCCGTGGCTCCAGTCCTTGAAGCTGACCTGCAGCGGTGGCTCCAGATCGCCGCGCGACAGTTCGACGATCAGAGGGCCGATGGCCGAGGGATGGACGACGTCCTGCGGGTCCTCACCCGGGAAGGCCTGGGCCCGCATCGCCGTGCGCATCCGGCCCGGATCGACGATCGAGACCCGGATCGGCATGGACTCTATCTCGTCGGCCCAGCATTTGAGCAGCGCTTCGGCCCCCGCCTTGGTCGCGGCATACATGCCCCAGAAGGCCCTGGGCGCGGCGGCGACGCTGGTGGTCAGATGGACAACCCGACCGGCGTCGGAGGCCTTCAGCAGCGGCTCGAGCGAGCGGATCAGGCGGTAGACGGCGGTGAAATTGGTCTTCTCGACCTTGGCCCAGATGCGCGGATCGGCATGGCTGACCGGCGTGAGGCCCGAGGCCCCCATGGTCGCCGCCGCCTGCACCCAGATGTCCAGCCGCCCGAACCGCTCGAATATGGCCCCGCCCAGACGGTCGATGGCACCGCCGTCCACGAGGTCGAAGGGGATCAGCGTCGCGTGCTTGCCGGTGGCGGCATAGATGGCGTCGTCCAGCTCTTCCAGACCGCCGACGGTGCGTGCGGTGGCGATCACATGCGCGCCGGCTTTCGCCAGGGCGAGGGCGCTCTCGTAGCCGATGCCGCGCGAGGCCCCGACGACGAGGGCGATACGGTCCTTGAGGGGGAGGTCGGTCATGGCGGGCCTGATAGCGCGCCCGTCGGTCCGGAGGAAGTCAGAACCCCGGTGCCGGTTGCCACAGGCTGAAACTGCCGCCCTGGTCGTCGCTGACCACGACCGAACGGCCGGTGGCGCTGTCGGACGGAACGGCGGTCCGGCCGCCCAGTTCGGTCACGCGCTTGCACAGGGCGTCGACGTCCTCGACCCGGAAATACAGATGCGGCAACTGGCTGGGCCGCTCTGACTTGGTGAAGCCGAAGGGCGGATCGCTGTCGGTGACGTGGGCGTAGGTCGGGCCGGAGGCGTCTTCGTCGAAGGTCCAGCCGAACAGGGCGCTGAAGAAGGCGCGCGCCTTGTCGATGTCGGGCGTGTCGACGGTGAAATAGCCGAGCTGGACCATAAGGCCTCCTGCCGCGCGAAGATCCGGGCCCGGACGCTTTGCGCGTCCGGTCCGATTTCGCTCTTAAGCGCTCACCAACAGCGAAAGTTGCCGTGCGGCGACCTCGCGGCCACCTTCCTCGATCTCGCGGTCGAGCAGGCGGGTGGGGTATTCGCCGGTGAAATAGTGGTCGGTGAACTGCGGATTGTGCGGATCGCGCGGCCCGGCCTCCATGGCGTCATAGAGGCCTTCGACCGACAGGAAGCCGAGGGAGTCGACCTCAAGGTGGGCCCGCATCTCTTCCAGGGTCTTGTTGGCGGCGATCAACTGGTCCCGCTCGGGCATGTCGATGCCGTAGAAGTCCGGCCACAGGATCGGCGGCGAGGCCGAGCGCAGGTGCACCTCGGTCGCGCCCGCGGCGCGGACGGCGCGGACCAGTTTGACCGAGGTCGTGCCGCGCACGATGGAGTCGTCGATCAGGACCACGCGCTTGCCTTCCAGCACCGAGCGGTTGGGGCTGTGCTTCATGCGCACGCCCTTCTGGCGGGCCCCCTGGTTCGGCTGGATGAAGGTGCGGCCCAGATAGTGGCTGCGGATGATCCCCATCTCATAGGGAATGCCGCTCTCCTGGGCATAGCCGAGGGCCGCGGGCACGCCGGAGTCGGGCACAGGCACGATCACATCGGCTTCGATGGCATGTTCGCGGGCCAGCTTCATGCCCATACGCTTGCGCACCCCATAGACGGAGCGGCCGTTCACCACGCTGTCGGGGCGGGCGAAATAGACGTATTCGAACAGGCAGGGCCGGGCCCCGCGGGTCGGGAAGGGCTTGAGCGACTTCAGACCCTCGTGGTCGATGACCACGACCTCGCCGTGCTCCACATCGCGTTCAAAGGTCGCGCCGATAGTGTCCAGCGCGCAGGTCTCGGACGCCAGCACCCAGGCCTCGCCGAGCTTGCCCAGGACCAGGGGGCGGATGCCCAGAGGATCGCGGGCGCCGATCAGCTTCGACCGGGTGGCGCAAACCAGGGCGTAGCCGCCCTCGATGCGGCCGATGGCGTCGATGAAGCGATCGACGATCTTGGCCTTACGGCTGCGGGCGATCAGGTGAAGGATGACTTCCGAATCCGAGGTCGACTGGAAGATCGCGCCTTCGCCGACCAGCTGGTTCCGCAGATAGAGGTGGTTGGTCAGGTTGCCGTTGTGGGCGACGGCGATTCCGCCCTGGTCCAGATCGGCGAACATCGGCTGGATGTTGCGCAGGAAGCTGCCGCCGGCGGTGGAATAGCGGGTGTGGCCGACCGCCGCCGAGCCGGGCAGGCGCTCCGGCAGGTCCGATCCGCCGAACGCCTCGCCGACGAGGCCCATGTGGCGTTCGGTGTGGAAGCGGGTGTCGTGGACGCTGGCGATGCCGCAGGCTTCCTGGCCGCGATGCTGCAGGGCGTGCAGGCCGAGCGCGACGATGGCGGAGGCCGCGTTCTTGTCGGCCCCCCACACGCCGCAGACGCCGCACTCCAGCCGCGGCCGATCGTCGTCGGGGTCGCGATGATGCGCCCGGTGGACAACCGGGTCAGCGATGGAATGCACGGGACTGCTCATCGTGGGGCTCCGATGATGCGGGGAACGCTAGTCGGCGGCGGACGCGGGCGGAGTATTGTTTGTTTGGGGCGAGGGCAAGGCTTCTTCGCCGGAAAAGCCCTCGTTCACGGACGAAGTCACGACCGGTGCCAGGGCGTCAGCGCCCCGGCCGATGCCCGGCAGCACGATCTGGATGAGCCGCGCGGCACCGGCGGTGACCGGCCTGAGGGTCGCCTCACTGAGCCAGCGCGGCGTGCGCTCGCCCGGCATGGCGGCGACGACGACCAGATGGATGGCCCCCAGAAGGACCAGCGACCGCGCCGCGCCGACGAAGACGCCGAGGAAGCGGTCGATCCCGCCCAGCTGCGGATGGGCCTGGGCCTGTTTCGACAGCACCGAGCCGAAGATGCGGATGCCGAAATAGATCAGCAGGAAGGAGGCGACAGCCGCCGCAATGGTGCCCGCCCAGTCCGGATTGACCAGCGCCCGCCCGAGCGGGGCCGTCAGGGGCAGGGCCACGAGGGCGATGAAGGCAGCCAGCACGAAGCTCAGGAGGGTGATGATCTCGCGCGTGCCTCCGCGCACCCAGCCGGCCACGGCCGAGGCGAGGATGACCAGAATGGCGATAACGTCGAAACCGGTCATGCGCGCCCGAACTGAGATCAGTCCGGTCTCAATAGCGGTTTTGCGAGATTCGTTCGACCGCTTCCGCAAGCCGCGTCACCGATGTGACCCCGACGCCCTTGTGCTTGACCGTCAGGGGTGGGGTCAGGGCCCGGTCGAAGCCCAGTTTCTGCGCCTCCCGCAGCCGCGCCTCGGCCCGTCCGACGGCGCGGATCTCGCCCGACAGGCTGATTTCCCCGAACACCACACAGCCCTGGGGCAGGGGGGTGTCGGTCGCGGAACTGATCAGGGCGGCGGCCGCCGCGAGATCCGCGGCCGGCTCGTTGATGCGCAGGCCGCCGGCGACGTTCAGATAGACGTCCTGATCCCCGAAACCGAAGCCGCAGCGCGCTTCCAGAACCGCCAGCACCATGGCCAGCCGGCCCGTATCCCAGCCCACGACGGCCCGGCGGGGCGTGCCATAGGCTGATTTCGACACCAGGGCCTGCATCTCGACCAGCACCGGCCGCGAGCCCTCGATCCCGGCGAAGACCGCCGCGCCCGGTGCCCGGTCCTTGCTCTCGCCGAGGAAGAGGGCGGAGGGATTGGCGACCTCGCGCAGGCCGGCGTCGCCCATTTCGAACACGCCGATCTCGTCGGTGGCGCCGAAACGGTTCTTGCCGGCGCGCAGGATACGGAACGGATAGCCGCGCTCGCCCTCGAAGCTGAGTACGGCGTCGACCATGTGTTCGACCACGCGCGGCCCGGCGACCTGGCCGTCCTTGGTGACGTGGCCGACGAGGACCACGGCCACGCCCTGCGACTTGGCCAGGCGGACCATTTCCCCGGCGCAGGCGCGAACCTGGGTGACGGAGCCGGGGCCGGCCTCATGGGCGTCGGACCACAGGGTCTGGATGGAATCGACGATGACGATGTCGAAGTTCTCGCGCTTCAGCGTGGCGAGGATTTCGCGCAGGGCGGTGGCAGAGGCCAGTTCGACGGGGGCCTTCTCCAGCCCCATCCGTTTGGCGCGGGCGCGGATCTGTTCGACCGCCTCCTCGCCGGAGATGTAGGCCACGCGCCGCCCGGACAGGGCTGCGCGGCCGGCGACGTCCAGCAGCAGGGTCGACTTGCCGACGCCGGGGTCGCCGCTGAGCAGAATGGCGGAGCCGGGCACGACGCCGCCGCCGCAGACCCGGTCGAACTCGGCCACGCCGGTGATGATGCGCGGCGGCTCGGGCGTGTCGGACTGAAGGGTCTCGAACTGCACGCCCCGGCCGCGCGCCGCAGCACCGGTGGCGGGCTTCATCGCACCCGGCGGAGCCGAGCGGCTCTCCTCGACGATGGAGTTCCACTGGTTGCAGGCCCCGCACTGGCCCGACCATTTGCCATGGACGGCCCCGCAGGCCTGGCAGACATAGATTGCGCCGTCACGAGCCATGGGACCGGCTTACAGGAGTCGCGCGCCGCGGGGCAGGGGGCGTTCGCGGGCCTGCGTCCGAAACTGACGTAGACCAATCTCCGGCGCGCCCTTTGCGCAACCGGCGGCGCGGTCCATATCTCCGCGCATGGCGATGCGAGGCGAACGGGCAGGACGGCGGGGGGACTCAGTCGCCAAGGCAGCACAGGCGGGAGCACCGGCACCGGTTGCGGATGGCCCTCCGGCCTGGCGGGCGCTCGGCGACCTGATCCGGCTCGTCGGCCGGTCCAATGCACCCCAGCTCCGCCTGCGCCTGATCGGGGCCATCGGCATGACGCTCGGTGGCAAGGGGCTGGGGGTGCTGGCACCTCTGGTCCTCGGTGCGGCGGTCAACCATCTGGCGGCGGGGCAGGGGGCGGCGGTGGCCGTCGGCATGGGCTTCGCCGGTTTCGCCGTGGGCTGGGCCTTCGTTCGCCTGTTGTCGGCCATAGCGCCCAATGCCTCCGACGTCGTCTTTGCCCCGGTGCGATCGGCGGCCCAGCGGCGCGCGGCGACCGAGACCTTCGGCCATGCGCTGAGCCTGTCACTGGACTTTCACCAGACCAAGCGGTCCGGCTCCCTGTCGCGGACCATGGATCGTGGCTCGCGGGCCGTGGACTTCCTGTTGCGCATCCTCGCCTTCAACCTGGTCCCGACCGGGGTCGAGCTGGTGCTGGCGGCCGGTGTGCTGGGCGGGCGCTATGACTGGCGGTTCGGGGCTGTGGCGGTCGCTGTCGTGGCGGTCTACGCCGCCTCGACCTTCGCCTTGGCCAATTGGCGGCTGGAACACCGGCGCGAGATGAACGCCGCCGACACCGAGGCCGCGGGCGTCTCGGTCGACGCCCTGCTGAACTACGAAACCGTCAAATCCTTCGGTGCCGAGGCGCGGGCCGCCGGCGCCTATGACCGGGCGCTGGGCGACTACACGCGGGCCGCCCTGAAGGCCAACAGCTCGCTGGCCATGCTGAATATCATCCAGGCGGTGATCATGAACATCGGCCTCGCCGTCATGGCGGTGATGGCCGGGTTCGAGGCCGCAGCGGGCCGGATGGGGCCGGGCGACGTCATGGCGGCGGTGCTGATCATGATCTCCCTCTATGCCCCGCTGAACATCCTCGGCTTCGCCTACAGGGAAATCCGGCAGTCCTTCATCGACATGGAGGAGATGCTGAAGGTGACCCGCCAGACGCCGCAGGTCGCCGATGCGCCGGATGCTGTCCCGCTGCCGCGGCCCGCGGATGCGCGCGGCGCGGCCCTGGCCTTTGAGCACGTCGGCTTCCGCCATGACTCCCGCGCCAACGGCCTTGAGGACGTCAGCTTTATCGCCCCGCCCGGGACCACCACCGCCCTGGTGGGCCCCTCAGGCTCCGGCAAGTCGACCATCGTGAAGCTGGCCCTGCGCTTGCTGGACCCGCAGGAGGGGCGGGTGCTGATCGACGGGCTGGACGCGCGGCAGGTGACCCAGGCCTCGCTGCGCGCCGCGGTCGCCCTGGTGCCGCAGGACGTGGCCCTGTTCAACGACAGCATCCGCGCCAACATCGGCTTCGCCCGGCCCGACGCCGGTGAGGCGGACATCTGGGCGGCGGCCGAGGCGGCGGAACTGGCGAGCTTCATCCGCGAACTGCCCGAAGGCATGGAGACCCGTGTCGGCGAGCGGGGCCTGAAGCTGTCAGGCGGTGAACGCCAGCGCGTCGGCATCGCCCGCGCCCTGCTGGCCGATCCCTGCATCCTGATCCTCGACGAAGCCACCAGCGCACTCGACAGCCGCACCGAGGCGGCGATCCAGAAGACGCTGCGCAAGGCGCGGGCCGGCCGCACGACCCTGGTGGTGGCCCACCGCCTGTCGACGATTGCCGACGCCGACCAGATCCTGGTGCTCAAGGCCGGGCGGATCGTCGAGCGCGGCGCTCACCATGAGCTGGTGGCGCGTCTGGGTGGCGAGTATGCGGCCCTGTGGCGCAAACAGACGCGCGGCGCCCGCACGGAGCCTCAGCCGGGCTGATTGAGCTTGCGCTCGATAACCTCGTTGAGACTTTCGAGGATGCGCGCGCGCTCCTGCACGGCTTCCGGCGGCAGGGACTGCAACAGCCTCAGCGACCGGGCGTGCACGGTGACGATGCGCCAGTCAAAGGGCTGCTCCGGGTCGATCGCGCCGATCAGGTCGCAGAGGCCGGCGGCGGCGCGGCACAGGTCGAACAGTTCGAAGGGGCCGGCCGCATCGAGCAGGCTGGTTGAGGCGCGATAGGCCTGGTCGAGTCTCCCCGGCGTTTCGGCAAGACTGGACGGGGCCGGCAGGGCCTCAAGGGCTGCAATGCCGGCGTCGACCACGGTCATGGCCTGGCCGCGCAACACCTCGATATTGGCGCGGGCCTGTTCGAGCGCCACACCGACGCTGATCCCGCCGGGCGAGTCGATCATGCCGGCGAGCCTGTTCTTGCGACGCGGATGGGTAATGACGGTCAAGGGGCTTCTCCCGCGGCCGAAGAGCCGGCCTGGCTGTCCTCGAATTCCTTCTTCCGGATCATGTCCGCGCGCCGCTCGACAGGCGGCGTGGGGGTGTTGCGGAAGCGGCGGTCCGGTCCGAAATAGTCGCCGACCTCGAGGAAGGGGCGACCGTCCCGGGCCACCCAGACGATCCGCTCCAGCAGGGTGGCCGCGCTGAACGGTTTGGTGATGATGAAGCTGGCCCCGCAATCCCGGGCGTCGGACACGCGCGGGCGGCGGATGTGGGCCGCGGTCATGATCACGGGGACGAAGGCGTTCGGGTCCAGGCCTGAACGGCGCAACCAGCGAACCAGTTCAAAGCCGTTGATGCCCGGCATTTCGCAGTCGACCACAAGCAGATCGATGGTCTGCTCCTTGAGGATATCCATGGCCTCCGCGGCGCCCAAGCAGGTGTGTTTGGGGCGGATGCCGAACCCCATCAGGGCCTGGCTGGTCAATTCGATAGCGAAGGGCGAATCGTCCACCACCATGGTGACCGCACCACTGAGGTTGATCACCGCGCTCTTGCGTAGCGCCTCGCCGATGGCGCTCATTGCAGACGCCAACGCATGGAGGGAGACCGGAAAGCGTACATTACGCGACGGTCGCAGCTTCCGGTAGATGAGTGATTAACGCGACGTCCGGCTCGCTCAGCCGGCGCGGCCGATGGCGTAGAAGCGGTCCGCCCGGGCCTTGCGCAGTTGATCCGGGCTCAGGCCGGACAGGGCCGCCAGTTCCTCGGCGAGCACATTGCCCACTGTTGCGATGGCGGCTTCACGATCGGCATGGGCACCCCCGATGGGCTCCGGAATGATCCGGTCGACGATCTTGAGCTCGACCAGGTCGGGGGCGGTGATCTTCATGGCCATGGCGGCGTCGCGGGCACGCGCGCCGTCGCGCCAGAGGATGCCAGCGGCACCCTCGGGCGAGATCACCGAATAGATCGAATGCTCCAGCATCAGCACCCGGCCCGCCGCCGCGATGGCGATAGCGCCGCCGGAGCCGCCCTCGCCGGTGATGGTGGCGATGGAGGGGACGCCCAGGGTCAGGCAGCGTTCGGTCGAGCGGGCGATGGCCTCGGCCTGGCCGCGCTCTTCAGCGCCGAGGCCGGGATAGGCGCCGGCGGTATCGACGAAGGTCAGGACCGGCAGGCCGTAGCGTTCCGCGAGATCCATCAGGCGGACGGCCTTGCGGTAGCCCTCGGGCCGGGCCATGCCGAAATTGTGTACGACGCGGGTCTGGGTGTCGTGGCCCTTCTCATGGCCCATGAGCACCACGGGGGCACCGCGGAACCGCGCGAGGCCGCCGATGATGGCCTGGTCGTCGCCGAACTGCCGGTCGCCCTTCAGCTCGACGAAATCGGTGAACAGGGCCTCGACATAGTCGACGAAATGCGGCCGCTGCGGGTGGCGCGCGACCTGGGTCTTCATCCACGGGTCGAGGCTGGCGTAGGTCTTCTTCCTGAGCTGCTCGGCCTTCTTGCGCAGTTGCTCGACCTCGGCGTCGAACGAGCCGGAGGTCGCGGAGAGCAGGTTCAGCTCCTCGATCTTCGCCTCCAGATCGGCGATCGGCTTTTCAAACTCGAGGTAGTGCACGGCCATAAGGCGTCCGGAACAGGCGCGCCGCGTGGCGCATCGGAAGGCGGCGGAACCTAGTCAGGTCAACGCCGGGGAGCAAGCGCGGGTTCATTCATCCCTCGCCAGCGGGTGCTTGTCACGCACGACCTGCGCCAGACGGTCGGTGGCGACGTGGGTGTAGATCTGGGTGGTGGCGATGTCGGCGTGGCCCAGCAGGGTCTGGACCACCCGAAGATCGGCACCGCCTTCCAGCAGATGGGTGGCGAAAGCGTGGCGCAGGACGTGGGGGCTGACCCGGGCCGGGTCGATGCCGGCGTCGAGAGCGGCCTGATCCAGCAACTGGGCGAAGCGGCGTGGGGTCAGGTGACCCCTGGCCGAGGCGGAGGGGAACAGCCACGGGCTGTCGGGGGCCTTTTCCGGGCGGGCGGCGTCCCGGGCGATCAGCCAGACCTTCACCGCCTCGCGGGCCGAGGCGTTCAGCGGGGCCAGTCGTTCCTTGCCGCCCTTGCCGCGGACGATCAGGAAGGCGGGGTCGCGCCGCACGGCCTCGACCTTCAGCCCCAGCAGTTCGGATACCCGCAGGCCCGAGGCGTAGGCGAGCTCTACCAGCGCCACCATCCGCAGGCCGGCGGCTCCGTCGTGGGTCGCGGCGGCGGCCAGCAGCCGCTCCACCTCGTCGCCGCTGAGCGTCCGGGGAAGGCTGCGGCCTTGCTTCGGGGCGTCCAGCCGCCGGGAGGGGTCGTCGGCGCGCCAGCCCTCGCCGAGCGCGAAACGATAGAATTGTCGCACCGCCGATCGCCGCCGCGCCTGGGTGGCCGGCGACAGGCCGCGACGGCCCAGATCGGCGTACCAGGCCTCGACGCCGGCCTCGTCGCCCGTCATCAGGCCGCCCGCGATTCCTGCCTCGGCGTCGGCCAGATCACGGCCATAGGCGGAAAGCGTATGGGGCGAGGCGTCGCGCTCCACCGCCATCATTTCCAGAAAGGCCTCGACCTGGGGCGTACTCATGCGCGTCGGCGCTTTGCGAAGTCGGCGCTTGGTGTAGAGGGTGGTGGGGTCATGCCGTGCCTGCCGCCGCCCGCTCTGTCGCCGTCCAGCCGCCTCCCGCGAGGCCGGTCATGAGCCCCGTGGCGATCGATGACGCACCGATTCCCGTTCATGAGCGCACCATAGCCCTGGTCGGGCTGATGGGCGTGGGCAAATCGACGGTGGGGCGCCGGCTGGCCAAACGACTGGGTCTGCCCTTCGCGGACGGCGACATCGAAATCGAGTCGGCGGCGGCCATGACCGTGTCCGAAATCTTTGCCCAGCTCGGCGAGTCGGAATTCCGGGCCGGCGAGGCGCGGGTCCTGAAGCGGCTGCTGCACGCCCCGCGGATGGTCCTGGCGACGGGCGGCGGCGCGGTGCTCAATCCCGAAACCCGGGCCGAGCTGAAGGCGCGCGCCGTAACCGTCTGGATGCGGGCCGATCTCGAAACGGTGGCAAGCCGGGTGCAGCGTCGCGACACCCGGCCCTTGCTGCGGGGCCGCGATCCACTCGAGGCGCTGAAGGCCATGGCGGAGGTTCGCTATCCCTTCTACGCCTGTGCCGACGTCGTGGTGGACGTGGCCAGCGGGGCCCATGGCGAGGCCGTTGAGGGCATTGTGCGGGCGCTGGAAGCCTACTGGACCGAGGCGGCGGTATGAACACAGTCATTCCGGTCTCGGGCGACGGCTTTCAGCCTTATGACGTCGTTATCGGCCGCGGTCTGCTGCCCGATCTGGGCCGACGGATCGCCGGCCTCGCCAAACATCGGACGGTGGTCGTTACGGACGAGACCGTCGCCGCCCTGCACGGACCGGCGGTCCTGGCGGCGCTGGAGGCCGCGGGGGTCCGCGCCCGGCTGCTGACCGTGCCGCCGGGTGAGGCCTCGAAATCCTTCGCCGAGCTGGAGCGGGTGATCGATCGGCTGCTGGCCTTCGGTCTCGACCGGCGCGACCTGATCGTGGCACTCGGCGGCGGCGTGGTCGGTGACCTGGCGGGTCTGGCCGCGGCCCTGTTCATGCGTGGGATCGATTTCGTGCAGGTGCCCACGACCTTGCTGGCCCAGGTCGATTCCTCGGTCGGCGGCAAGACGGCGATCGATACGCCCCGCGGCAAGAATCTGGTCGGGGCCTTCCACCAGCCCCGGCTGGTGATTGCCGACATCGACCTGCTGGCGACCCTGCCGTCCCGCCAGCTGCGGTCCGGCTGGGCCGAGGTGCTGAAGCACGGCCTGATCTGCGACGCGGGCTTCTTCGACTGGCTGGCAGGCGAGGGGGCCGTGGGCGCGACCGGCGACCAGGCCGCCCTGACTCGTGCGGTCGAACGATCGGTCGAGATCAAGAGCGCCATCGTCGGCGAGGACGAGAAGGAGGCCGGGCGGCGCGCCCTGCTGAACCTCGGCCACACCTTCGGCCACGCTATCGAGGCCGAGCTGGGCTTCGACGAGACCAGGATCACCCACGGCGAGGCGGTGGCGCTGGGATGCGCCATGGCCTTCCGCTTTTCCGCGGCCACCGGCCTCTGCGAGGGAAGCGTGGCCGACCGGGTGGAACAGGTCACCGCCGCCGCCGGTCTGCCGGCCCGGCTGGCGGATGTCGGAGCCTTCTCCGCCGAGGCGCTGGTCAAGCGTATGGCGGGCGACAAGAAGGCGGAGGGTGGGCGTCTGACCCTGATCCTCGCCCGGTCGATCGGCGACGCCTTCGTCGACAAGGCCGTCGACCCCGGGGTCCTCGCGGACTTCCTGGTGACGGAAGGCGCGACGTGAAGATGCGTCTGGACACCGTCCCACTCGAGAACCGCTTTGTCCGGCTTGAGCCTCTGACGGCCGCGCTGGAAGACGAGATGCGCGGCGCCCTCGATTGCGACGCGGCGTCCTGGGACGTCATGGTCGCCGCCGGCTACGGTCCGCATTTCGAGGGCTGGTGGCGCTCGGCGCTCAAGGCGATGGAGCAGGGGACCCGCATCGCCTGGGCGGTTCGTCGGTTGAGTGACGGTGCCATCGTCGGGACGACCAGCCTCTATGAGATCAAGCCGGAGTATCGTCGCTGCGAGATCGGCTCGACCTTCTACCGGCCCGAGGCGCGTGGCGGAGCGGTCAATCCGTCGTGCAAGCGGCTGCTGCTGGGCCATGCGTTCGAAGGCGGTGCGGTGCGGGTCGAGATTCTCACCGACGCGATCAACCCCGGTAGCCAGGCCGCGATCCGCAAGCTCGGGGCCCGCGACGAGGGCGTGCTGCGCAAGCACAAGATCACCTTCAAGGGCCGGATCCGGGATACCGCCCAGTTCGCGGTCCTCGACGACGACTGGCCCGAGGTCCGTGCGCGGCTGGAGGCGCGACTGGCGGCGTTCGGCTAGTCGACGGCCCGGCAGTCGGTCGGCGGGCGGCCGTCCGAAGTCCAGGTGGCCATCACGCCCTTGCCGCGCAGCTCATAGCCCGAGGCCTTGTACCAGATGCCGTCGGCGGCGCGTTCCTGGTACAGGTCCACGGCCTCGCCGCTGGAGTTGCGGACGGTCGCCATCTGGCGCGGGTTGTCGAAATCCACCGACAGGCGTTCGCTGTTGTTGCACAGATAGACGGTGCGGATGACGCGGTTCAGGGCGCGGTCCTGGGCTTCCGCCCCGGTGCGGCGCCGTGCGGTCTGGGCTTCCTGGGCCCGTTGGCGCACCGAATCACCGTCCGTCGGCGCCTGTGCCGGCTCCTGGCCGCAGGCGGCGGTCGCGAGACCGGTCAGGACGACAATGACGGTGGCGGTCAGGCGCTTCATGCGGACTCTCGAACAAGCGGTGCCGTAAGGCCCGGCGGACTAACGTGCGTCGGGTGCCGCTGTTCCCTTGCGCCGGGCGCGGAAGAAGGCGCGCAGGATGTCTCCGCCCTCTGCGGCCAGGACCCCGCCTTCGAAGGCGGGCTTCCAGTGGCAGGTCGGCTGGTCGAAAAATCGGGGACCGTGGGCGACCGCGCCGCCCTTGGGATCGTCCGCGCCCCAGACCACCCGGCCGATACGGGCGTGGCTGATGGCCCCGGCGCACATGGCGCAGGGCTCGAGCGTCACATAGAGGGTCAGGCCGGTGAGACGGTAGTTTCCGAGTTTCGCGGCGGCGGCGCGCAGGGCGACGATCTCGGCGTGGGCGGTGGGGTCATGGGCGCCGATGGGGCCGTTCATGCCCTCCGAGACGACCTCGCCGGTCGATTCGTCGACGATCACACAGCCCACGGGAGTCTCTCCCGAGTCCGCCGCCGCTTGCGCACACGCCAAGGCCATGTGCATGAACCGCTCATCATGGCCAGCCATCCCCGAGACAACGACAAGAAGCCGCGCCCGCGTCAAGACGACAGCCGCGACGGTCCCCGCAAACCCTACGTCAAGCGCGTCGAGAGCAGCGATGATCGCGGCCCGCCCAGGGGCGGCAAGCCCTTCGGCAAACCGGGCGGGAAGCCCGGAGGAAAGCCGTTCTCCAAGGACGGCAAGCCCGGTCCCAAGGCCGACGAAGGTCCGAAACGCAGCGAGCGCATTGCCAAGGTCATGGCCCGGGCCGGCATCGCCTCGCGCCGCGAGGTCGAACGGCTGATCGGCCTCGGCAAGGTCGCCGTGAACGGCAAGATCCTCGACACGCCCGCCGTTCTGGTGACGCGCGACGACGTCATCACCGTCGACGGCAAGCCGATCGGCTCGGCCGAGGCGACCCGGGTCTGGCGCTACCACAAGCCCGCCGGCCTGCTGACCTCGCACACCGATCCGGCCGGACGGCCGACCGTCTTCGACGCCCTTCCCAGCGGCCTGCCGCGGGTCTTGTCAGTGGGCCGGCTCGACCTCAACACCGAGGGGCTGCTGCTGCTGACCAATGACGGCGAGCTGAGCCGGGCGCTGGAGCTGCCCTCGACCGAACTGGTGCGCCAGTACCGTGCCCGCGCCCGTGGCCGGGTCAGCCAGCTGCAGCTCGATTCGCTCAAGGACGGCGTCACGGTCGACGGCATCCACTACGGCCCGATCGAGGCGACGCTGGACAAGGCCAAGGACAGCGAGGGCAATGCCCCCGCCAACCTGTGGATCAGCGTCTCGATCACCGAGGGCAAGAACCGCGAGGTCCGCAAGGTGCTGGAGCATCTCGGCCTGACCGTGAACCGGCTGATCCGCCTCGCCTATGGTCCATTCCAGCTGGGCACCCTGCCGGTCGGTTCGGTCGAGGAAGTCGGCCCGCGGGTGATCCGCGAAATGCTGGCGGACCATATCCGGCCCGAGAACCTGCCGACCGGGAACAGCGTTTCGACGCCCGCGCCCATCCCCGGTCGCCGGACCTCGGCCCCGATCAGGAAGGGCACTTCTGGCTCGGCCATTTCCGATCCGTCGCGCAAGCCCAGCCGGGTCCGTGCTGCCGGAGCCGCCGCTGACGCCGCCGCCGACCGCGCCGCCCGTCCGCAGAAGAAGGCGGGCTGGGCCAAGGCCGCGCCGAAATTCGAGCATCCGAAGAAGAATTTCACCCCGCGCGCCCGGCCGGAAGGCGCTGAGGCGACGGGTGAGCGGCCCAAGCGCGTGTTCAAGCCGCGCGAGGACCAGTTCATCGACCGTCCGCGCGGCGACGCCCGCACCGGCGCCCGGCCCGCGGCGCGCTCCGATGACCGGCCGGGCGACAAGCGCCCGTTCGACCGGAAGCCCGGCGGCAAGCCGCCGTTCGCGGGCAAGACCGGCGATCGTCCGGGAGGCTTCTCGAAGCCGGGCAGCCCGCGTCCCGGCGCCGGCCCGGCCGGCGGGCGCGGTTCGCCGCGCGGTCCCCGCTCCAAGGGCTGATCCGTGCGGATCGTCGCCGGAAGCCTGAAGGGCCGGACCATCGTCGCGCCGGAGGGGCAGGGCACACGCCCGACATCCGACCGCGCGCGTCAGGCCGTGTTCAATGTGCTGGAGCATGCCGCCTGGGCCGAGCCGCTGGACGGCATGCGGATCATGGACCTGTACGCCGGCTCGGGCGCCCTCGGGTTCGAGGCGATCAGCCGGGGTGCCGCCTTCGCCCTGTTCGTCGAGACGGATGAGGAGGCCCGTGGGGCCATCCGCGAGAATGCCGACGCCTATCACGTCATGGGCCGGACGCGGGTGCACCGGCGCAGCGCCACGGACCTGGGGCCGCGTCCCGGTTCGGACGGCGAGGCCTTCGACATGGCCTTCCTCGATCCGCCCTATCGCAAGGGACTTGGCGAACAGACGCTGCTGCGGCTGCTGGAAGGCAACTGGCTGAAGCCCGGCGCCATCGTGGTGTTCGAGCGCGGCTCGGACGAGCCGGAAATCGACACGCCCGGCTATGAGCGGCTGGACGCGCGCGACTATGGCGCCGCGCGCGTCCTTTTCCTCAGGGTTCTACCAGCGGCGGGCTGAGACACGATTGTCGAGCTGGCTGCGCATGCGCGCCAGGCCGTCGCGGTTGACCCGGTAGGGCCCTCCGCCGATCGAGGCGATCAGCCCCTTGGTCTTCAACTTCTTCCAGACCGACAGATTGCAGTCGGTCAGCAGGAAGCCGTCGCGGGTGAAACAGTCGGCGCGCAGGATGCGGCCGTCGACGTCGCGTTCGAGGACGATCGCGCCGCCCTGTGCCAGGGCGTGCAGCGTGCGCTGCTCCGCTCGGGAGATGTTCATTGTGAGATATCCGAAAGGCGTGATGACGCTCGCCGGCGCAGTCACGCCGACGGGTGGATCAGAGGCTCTTCTCAGCGCAGTGAGAGGCCTCAGGCCTTTCGCGCAATCTCGGACATAGGCTTCCTGTCGGGATGACCCCGGGGTTTGGACGTCGCCCTATAGCGTGAAACGGCGTCCGGGGCCAAGCGGCAGGGGTGGGCTAGGCGCCTGACTTGCCGCCGCCGGAGGGGCGGTCGAAGCGCGGGTCCCCTGATCGCAAGGGTCAGATCAGGTCAGGCCGGGCGGACTTGCAAGCGCCCCACGGGGCGACATACCGTCGGTATCAGCGATGGGGGGAATTCCATGAAGGCGCGCCGGCCCGGTTTGTCACCCACGCTGATCGGCGTCCTCGCCCTGGTCGTCCTTGCCCAGTCCGCGGTGCTCTTTCTCTTGCTGGTGGTTCCGCCGGAGCAGGATCCCGTCCTGGGACCGCTACGCCAGTCCCGGATCGTCGGTCAGGTGATCGAGATGTGCCTGCCCGCCGCCGGCTAGGTCACCGCCGCCCGAAGAGCTTTTCCAGATCGTTGAGCTTCAGCTCGACATAGGTCGGGCGGCCGTGGTTGCACTGGCCCGAGTGGGGCGTGGCCTCCATTTCGCGGAGCAGGGCGTTCATCTCGGGAGCCGAGAGGACGCGGCCGGCCCGGACGCTGCCGTGACAGGCCATGGTGCCGCACACCTCGCCCAGCCGCTCTGACAGGGCCAGGGCCGCGCCGTGTTCGGCGAGGTCGTCGGCGATGTCGCGGATCAGGCCCTGGACGTCCGTGTCGCCGAGCAGGGCCGGGGTCTCGCGGACCAGCACGGCGCCGACGCCGAAGGCTTCGACGATCAGCCCCAGCTCCGCCAGTTCTTCGGCGCGGGCCGAAACCCGCTCCGCCTCGGCCGGGTCCAGTTCGACCACTTCGGGGGTCAGCAGGGCCTGACGGGTCACCGAACCGCGCGCCATCTGCACCTTCATCCGCTCATAGACGAGGCGTTCATGGGCGGCGTGCTGGTCGACGACGACGAGGCCGTCGCGGGTCTGGGCGACGATATAGGTGCCGTGCAGCTGGGCCCGGGCGGCACCGAGGGGATAGTCGATCAGATCGGCGGCAGCCGGGGCGGCGTCGGCGGGCCAGCCGGCATTCGGGCCGGGTGCGTAGCCGGGTTCGACACGCGCGGAGCGTTCGCTCAGACCCGGGATGACCTGGGCGTGGGCGCTTGCCGGCGCCGCCCAGCCCTGCCAGCCGCTCCAGCCCTGGGCGGAGGGCGACGAGGGGCTCCAGGCAGGGCCGGAAGCAACTCCTGTATGCGGTGTGAACCCCGCCAGCGCGTCCGCCGCCACGGTCGTCGAGGCCCTGTGCCCGGCCGCGGCGAGGGCGTGGCGCAGGGCACCGACGATCAGGCCGCGCACCAGAGCCGGGTCGCGGAACCGCACCTCGGCCTTGGCCGGATGGACGTTCACATCGACGTAGAGCGGGTCGATCTCGAGGAAGAGCACCGCCGCCGGATGACGGTCGCGGGCGAGGAAGTCGGCATAAGCCCCGCGCAGCGCCCCTTGCAGCAGCCGGTCCTTCACCGGACGGCCGTTGACGAACAGATACTGGTGGCCGGCGTTGCCGCGGCTGTAGGTCGGCAGGCCCGCGTAGCCGGTCAGGCGGACATTGTCCCGGGCCTGGTCGATCAGCAGGGCGTTGGCCTCGAAATCGCGGCCCAGCAGGGCAGCCAGCCGCTTCAGACGTCCGGCGTCGCCCGGATGCTCAGCGGGCAGCCGCAGGGTGGTCTTGCCGTCGAGGTCGAGGGTGAAGGCAACGCCCTCGTGGGCCATGGCCTGGCGTTTGATCTCTTCCGAGATGGCCATGGCCTCGGACCGCTCGGACTTCATGAATTTCAGCCGGGCGGGGGTGGCGTAGAACAGGTCGCGGACCTCGACCCGGGCTCCGTGGGGACCGGGGAAGCCGGCGGGGGCCACCGGGCGCTGGTCGCCGCCCTCGACGGTGATCTGGTGGGCGTCGCCGCCCTCGCCCCCTGTCTCGTTTTTGGGTCGGCTGGTGATGGTCAGCCGCGCCACCGAGCCGATCGAGGGCAGGGCCTCGCCGCGGAAGCCGAGGGTCGAGATGCGCAGCAGGTCGACGTCGCCGGCGTCGTCGGCCTCCAGTTTGGAGGTGGCGTGGCGTTCGACGGCGAGGGCCAGCTGGTCAGCCGCCATGCCGTGCCCGTCGTCGGCGATCAGGATGCGCGTCAGCCCGCCGCCGTCAGCCTGGACCTCGATCCGGGTCGCCCCGGCGTCGAGCGCGTTCTCGACCAGCTCCTTGATGGCGCTGGCCGGGCGTTCGACCACCTCGCCGGCGGCGATGCGGTTGACGGTTTCAGGGGGGAGGCGGCGGATGGGCATGGATTCGCAAGTATGCCGCTTTCCGGCATCCGGAAGTAGCGAACTGTGATGCAGGCCTAGCTGCGCTCCAGACCCGCGAGGGCTTCGTTGATGTCTTCGGCCTTCTTCGCCACCACCGCCTGGGCGTCATAGACGGCGCGGTTGTAGAAGAACGGGCCGATCTCCCGGCCCAGAAAATCGAGCAGCAGCTCCGCAGGCAGGGCGGCGAGGTCCATTTCCAGCTCGTCGCGGAAATACCCCCGCAGCTTCGCGGTGATGTCAGCGGTCTCCTCGCGGCTGAACTGGATCGGCTTCATCTCAGCTGACCTCCGCCAGGGCTTCCTCCGCCGCCACCCAGGCCGTTTCTGCTGCGTCGAGGTCGGACTGGGTCTTGGCGCGGGCACGCGTCAGGCCTTCCAGGGCCTTGGGGTTGCTGACTGAGGCATTGGCCATGTCGTCGTCGATGCGGGCGATCTCGGCGGTCAGCTGGGCCATACGTTCTTCGGCCTTCTTGACCGCATGGCGCAGGGTCGAGGGCGAAGGGCCTGACTTCTTTTCGTTCTTCTTGCCCTTGTTGTTCGATGCGGGCGCGGCGGTGGCAACCGCCTCGTCCTTGATCTGGCTCGGCTTGACCGCGGCCGCCTTGGCGCGGTCGAGGACGAATTTGGCGTAGTCGTCCATGTCGCCCTCGAAGGGCTTCACCGTCCCGTCGGCGGCCAGCCACAGGCGGTCGGCGACCATCTCCATCAGCGAGCGGTCGTGGGTGATCAGGATGACGGCCCCCGAATATTCGTTGAGGGCGTCGAGCAGGGCGCGGCGGCTGTCGATATCGAGGTGGTTGGTCGGTTCGTCGAGGATCAGGACGTGGGGCGCGTCCATGGCCACCTGGTTGAGCAGCAGGCGGGCGCGCTCGCCGCCGGAGAGGCTGGCGACCGTGGTTTCCTGCTTCTCATAGCCCAGGCCCCATTGGGCCAGTTTCGAGCGGCGGCTGCTCTCGGAGGCCTCGGGCATGGCGCGGCGGATGATCTCCAGCGGCGTGTCCGTCGGGTCCATGGCCTCGATCTGGTGCTGGTGGAACCAGCCCACCCGCATCTTGCGGTCGCGGTGCAGTTCGCCGTCCGAGACGCTCAGGGCCCCGGCGATCATCTTGGCGAAGGTCGACTT
Organism: Aquidulcibacter paucihalophilus; assembly: GCA_030285985.1. Classification (NCBI taxonomy): domain Bacteria; kingdom Pseudomonadati; phylum Pseudomonadota; class Alphaproteobacteria; order Caulobacterales; family Caulobacteraceae; genus Aquidulcibacter; species Aquidulcibacter paucihalophilus. The sequence continues at coordinate 2,003,625 of CP127384.1, read as the reverse complement.
GCCGGCGCCGTTGACGCCCAGCAGGCCGATGCGGTCGTCGAGGTCCATGCGCAGGTTCAGGTTCCGCAGGATCGGCCTGCCGGTCTCATAGCCGACATTGGCGCGCTCCAGCCGGATCAGCGGCGGTGCCAGCGGACGGGGCGGCGACGGCAGGATGAAGGGGGCGACGCGCTCCTCGATGGTGGTGGCCACGGGCTGCATCTTGGCCAGCCGCTTCATGCGCGACTGGGCCTGGGCGGCCTTGGAGGCCTTGGCCTTGAAGCGGTCGACGAAGGCCTGCAGGTGGGCGCGCTCGGCGTCCTGCTTGGCCTTGGCCGACAGCTGCAGGCGGGCCTTTTCGGCGCGGGCCTTTTCGAACTGGTCGTAGTTGCCCGTGTAGAGGGTCAGATTGCGGTTCGCGAGGTGCAGGATGTGGGTGCAGACCTCGTTCAGCATCTCGCGGTCGTGGGAGATGATCAGGGCGGTGTGCGGGTATTTCTTCAGCCGCGCCTCGAGCCACAGGGCGCCTTCCAGATCGAGGTAGTTGGTCGGTTCGTCGAGCAGCAGCATGTCCGGCTCGGCGAACAGGGCCGCCGCCAGGGCCACGCGCATCCGCCAGCCGCCGGAAAATTCCGACATGGGCCGCTGCTGGTTGTCATGGTCGAAGCCGAGGCCGACGAGGATTTCGGCTGCGCGCGCGGGGGCGGCGTCGGCGTCGATCTCGATCAGGCGGGTCCAGATCTCGCCCATCTCCTCCGGCTCGGCGGTCTCGAGCCGGCCCAGCAGGCTGTGGCGCTCCTCATCGGCCTCGAGAATGGTCTCGAGAACGCTGACCGAGGTGGCCGGGTGTTCCTGGTCGACCGAGCCGATGCGGGCCGTCTTGGGCAGGCTGATCTCGTCGCCGCCGGCGGCCAGTTCGCCGAGGATCAGCTTGAACAGGGTCGATTTGCCAATGCCGTTGCGGCCCACCAGACCGGCCTTGGCGCCGGGCGGCAGGGAGACGGAGGCGTCCTCGAGGAATTTGCGGCCCCAGGCGTTGAAGGTCAGGTCGGTGATCTGGAGCATGGTCGGTCGTAATCTCGGGCGGCCGCTGACGCATCGAACCGCCTTGCGGCGCGCGAAAGAGGCAAAATTGTGTGGCGGTTGGAAACCGGGGAGGGCGCCGCTATAAGCCCGCGACCTTCAATCTCCCAACAAGAAGTCACTCCCATGACCGAACGCACCTTCTCGATCATCAAGCCCGACGCCACGCGCCGCAACCTGACCGGCGCGATCAACGCCGTGATCGAGGGCGCCGGCCTGCGCATCGTGGCCCAGCGCCGCGTGCATCTGACCGACGCGCAAGCCAAGAAATTCTACGAAGTCCACGCCGAGCGCCCGTTCTACGGCGAGCTGGTCGGCCAGATGACCGCCGAGCCGGTCGTCGTTCAGGTCTTGGAAGGCCCGAACGCCGTCGCTGCTTATCGCGAAGTCATGGGCGCCACCAACCCGAAGGACGCGGCTGACGGCACGATCCGCAAGCTGTTCGCCCTGTCGATCGGTGAAAACTCGGTCCACGGCTCGGACAGCCTCGAGAACGCCGGCATCGAGATCGCCCAGTTCTTCACGGACGACCAGATCGTCGGCTAAGGCCTCTGGCCAAATCGACTGACGGCGGCCGGATCGGTGACGATCCGGCCGTTTTCGTGTCAGGCTGGGACTTCAACGGGGAATCGCCGTGAAGGACTACAGCCGCAAGGGCGTGATGCTGGCCGCGACCCTGTCGGCCCTCGCCGGCTATGTCGACGCCGTGGGGTTCATGACCCTGGGCGGCTTCTTCGTCTCCTTCATGAGCGGCAACTCTACCCGGCTGGGCGTCGGCCTGGCGCTGGGGGAATGGGACCAGGCGGCGATCGCCTTCGGGCTGATCGCCCTGTTCGTGGTCGGGGTGGTCGCGGGTGCGACCGTTGCGCGGCGCTTCGGCGAGGAACGGCGGTCGGCTGTGCTGGCGGTTGAGGCGGTCCTGCTGCTGACCGGCGCGGGCCTGTGCACCGCCGGCTGGCGCGAGCTGGGCATGGTGGCCGTGGTCATGGCCATGGGCGTGGAGAACGCCGTGTTCCAGCGCCAGGGCGATGTCGGGGTCGGCCTGACCTATATGACCGGCACCCTGGTCCGGATGGGCCAGCGGATCGCCACCGCCCTGCATGGCGGCGCGCGCTGGGACTGGGTCCCGTTCCTGATGCTGTGGCTGGGGCTGGCGACCGGCGGGGCGATCGGGGCGGTCAGTTTCCTGCGCTTTGACGTCCTGGCGTTGTGGCCGGCCTTCGGGGTCGTGTCGGTCCTCGCCCTGCTGGTGGCCGGGGCGGAAGCGAGGGCCCGGCGTCCCTGAACGAAAACGGCCCCGGCGATCGCTCGCCGGGGCCGTCGTCGTTTGTGCAGGGCTTCGCCTACCAGATACGGGCGCGGGCCTCGGGGGCGAGGTATTGTTCGTCGCCGGGCTGGACGCCGAAGGCGGCGTACCAGGCGTCGATATTGCGCGGCGGCACCGCGGCCCGGTACTGGGCCGGCGCGTGCGGATCGACGGTGACCTGTTGGCGCAGGGCCTCGTCACGCGAGTTCTCACGCCAGACCTGGGCCCAGCCGAGGAAGACGCGCTGATCGCCGGTCAGGCCGTTGATCACCGGGGCCTCGGCCCCGTTCAGCGACAGGTGGTAGGCGTCCAGCGCCAGCAGCAGGCCGCCCAGGTCGGCGATGTTCTCGCCCATGGTCAGGTCGCCGTTGACGTTGGTCCCTTCGAACGGGCTGAGGGCCGAGTACTGGGCCCCCAGCACGCGGGCGCGTTCCTCGAACTTGGCCGCGTCCTCGGCGGTCCACCAGTCGCGCAGCACGCCGTCGCCGTCGACCTTGCGGCCCTGGTCGTCGAAGCCGTGGGTGATCTCGTGGCCGATGACCGCGCCGATGCCGCCGTAGTTGATGGCCGGATCGGCATTGGGATCGAAGAAGGGTGCCTGCAGGATGGCCGCCGGGAAGACGATCTCGTTGCGCGGCGGGTTGTAGTAGGCGTTCACGGTCTGTGGCGTCATGGCCCACTCCAGCGGATCGACCGGCTCGTTGACCTTGGCGACGCTGTAAGCCCATTCGAAGGCCGACGAGCGCTCGACATTGCCGTAGAGGTCGCCTTCGACCAGCCGCAGGCCGTCGTAGCTGCGCCACTGATCGGGATAGCCGATCTTCACCCCGAAGCGGCTCATCTTGTAGAGCGCCTGCTGGCGCGTTTCCGGGCTCATCCAGTCGAGCGCCTCGATGCGCGCGGTCATGGCGCGGCGCAGGTTGGCGACGAGGGCCTCCATCTGGGCCTTGGACTCGGCGGGGAAGTGGCGCGCGACGTATTCACGACCGAGCACCTCGCCCAGCGAGCCGTCGACCAGCGAGACACCGCGTTTCCAGCGGGGCCGGTTCTCCGGCTGGCCGTTCAGCGCCTTGCCATAGAAGTCGAAGCGCGCGTCGACGAAGGCCTGCGACAGATAGGGCGAGGCCTGGTCGATGATGTGGAAGGCCTGCCAGGATTGAAGGGTCTCGACCGGGGTCTCGGAGAAGACCCGCGCCATGCCCGGGAAGGCGGTGTCGTTGGAGCTGACGAGGCGGTTCGCGCCAGCGATGCCCGCAGCCCCGGACCAGGCCACCCAGTCAAAACCGGGGGCCTGGGTGCCCAGGTCTGCGACGGTGGTCGGTTTGTAGCCGGCCTCGATGTCGCGGTTCTGGACCTGGGTCCAATGCTGTCCGGCGATCCGCGTCTCGAAGGCGATGATGTCGGCGGCGGCCTGTTCAGGCGCGGGCCAGCCGGCCAGTTGCAGCGCCTTGACCACATAGACGCGGTAGGCCTCCCGCTGGCCGGAGAAGGCCTCTTCCAGATAGTAGTCGCGGTCCGGCAGGCCGAGGCCGCCCTGGACGATATAGGCGCTGTGCAGATCCGGCTGCTTCAGGTCCTCGGCGATATAGACGCCGAACAGGCTGGAGCCGAAGCCACCCTGGGTACGACCCATCAGGGCGGCGATTTCCTCGCGGGTGTCGGCGGCGCGGACCTCGGCCAGATCGGCCTCAAGCGGGCCGGCGCCGAGGCGCTCGACCGTCGCCTCGTCCATGAAGCTGCCGTAGAAGGCACCGATCCGGGCCGCGTCGGGGCTGGCCCCCGGATTGGCGGCGCTCTCCTCGATCAGGATCTTCAGATTGTCCTGCGACCCCTCGTAGAGCATGTCGAACACGCCGAACGACGCCTTGTCGGCGGGGATCGGGGTGTTGGCCAGATAGACGCCGCTCGCATAGCGGTTGAAGTCGGCACCCGGTCGGATCGAGGTGTCCATGCCATCGGTGTCGAGGCCGAAGGCGCCGATCCGGGCCTGGTCGGTCGCCGGAATTTCCACGATCGGCGGCGCCGTCTGGGCCGTGACTGCGCCGGCGGCGAACAGGAGGGCGACGCCGGCGGCGCAGGCCAGGAGTTTGGATTTGAGCATGGATGCCCCCGTTTGAATTTCGGCGGCACGCTGCCTCAGGCTTCCGCGGCTGTCGCCGGAAATTGCGTGAGATTACGAACTTCTAATCTGGCACCCGGCAGAAGGCGCTGAGGGCCTGCGGATAGAGGGTGTGCTCGGCGGCCAGCACGCGCTGCGCCAGCGAGGCGGGTGTATCGTCTGCGAGTACGGGCACGGCGGCCTGCCCCAGTACCGGGCCCTCGTCGACGCCCTCGGTGACCAGATGCACGGTGCAGCCGGCCTCGGCGTCGCCGGCGGCGATGGCGCGCGCGTGGGTGTCCAGTCCCGGGTATTTCGGCAGCAGGCTGGGATGAATGTTCAGCATCCGGCCGGCCCAGCGCCCGACGAGGAAGGGCGTCAGCAGCCGCATATAGCCGGCGAGCGCCACGACCTCGACGCCGTGGGCTTCCAGCACGGTCTGGATCGCCTGTTCGTGCGCTGCACGGTCCTTGCCGAAGGCGGCGTGGTCGACCACTGCCGTGGCCACGCCCCTGGCCTGCGCGACAGCCAGGCCGCCGGCGTCCGCCTTGTTCGACAGGACAAGGACCACCTCGAACGGCGCATCGGACGGCCCGGCCGCGTCGATCAGGGCGGCCATGTTCGAGCCGGCACCGGAAATCAGGACGGCGACCCGTCGGCGGGCGCTCATTGCGCCGGGCGAGGGGCCGGGTCGCCGACCGAGACGAAGGATCCTGCCGGTCCGGGGAAGACGACCGGGCTCTCATAGCCGTCGTCCGACACGGCCGAGACCCCGAAGAAGTAGTCGTCGATGACGATCCCCGGCAGCACCAGCTCGGTCGCCGATCCCGCCCAGCGGCTGTGGGTCCATTGCGGCGCGGTGGTCGAGCGCCACCAGACGCGATAGCCGGCGGCACCGGGCACGGCCCGCCATTTCACGGTGGTGTCGGGCTTGACCGCGCCCTCGATGGTCACGCCCAGCGGGCTGGCGGGCGCGTTGGCGAGGGCGGCCATGGCGACGATGTTCAGCCGCGCGACCTGGCCCAGATAGTCGAAGTCCACGCCCTCGATGGTGTCGCCGTATTCCACGCCGTTCTCGGTGCGCAGGTCCTGATGCTGGCGGTCGTAGTTCTCGGCACCTTCGGAGATGCGGACAGCGGGGAAGCCGTGGCGCAGCATCTCGACCTGATCGCCGCCGCGGCCGTAACGGTCGGTGCGATAGATCATCTCGACGTCGAAATTGGCCAGATAGCGGTCGGCCAGTCCGTCCACGAACCGGGCCAGGTTGCGGTACGAGGAATCGACCTCGCCGCCGTTGTAGCGCCGGCGCTCTTCCTGGGCCTCGGTCTCGACGGTCTTGGTGCCTTCCGAAAAGACGCGGACGCGGGTGGTGTCCCGGACGCCCGACTGGCCTTCGGAATTGCCGACGATGTCGTTGTTCAGATTGGCCTCGACCCGCCAGCCCTGGGCCTGGGCGTAGTCGGCCAGGATCTTGCCGCCGAGCAGGCCCTGTTCCTCGCCGGACAGGGCGGCGAAGACGAGGGTGGCGTCAAAGCTGTGTTTCGAGAGGACCCGCGCGGCCTCGAGCACGGCGGCCACACCCGAGGCGTCGTCATTGGCGCCGGGGGCGTCGGCGGTGAAATTCATCACGTCGGTGACACGGCTGTCGATGTGGCCGGAGATGATGATGACCCGGTTGGGGTCGCCCGTACCCCGCTGGATGGCGACGATGTTCACCACCTCGGTCGGTGTCGGCACCCGGGCCGCGGTGACGGTGTCAGACGGCGTCACGATCGTCAGGCAGCCGCCGCAGTCGCGGCTGATCGCCTCGAACTCGCGCTGGGCCCAACGCCGCGCGGCCCCGATGCCGCGGGTGTCGGAGAGGGTCTCGGACATGGTGTGACGGGTGCCGAAACCGACAAGGGCCTCGATATCGGCGCGCATCCGCTCGGGTCTGATCTCTCCCGTCAGCTGGTGCAGAAGGGCCTGTTCCTCGACGGTCTGGGCTGCGGCAGGGGCCGAAGCCAGGATCGCTCCGACCAGGGCGATAGACAGCGCACGCATCGGCGACCTCACGAACTACGGAAGGCGCGGACCTTGCCGGGCGGGTCGGGCCGGGTCAACGGCCGCGGGCGCGGGGGATGCTTGCGCTTGGCGACGGCCTCGGAAACAGTGCGGCCGCCGCTCCGGAGTTCGCCCATGCTTGCCCTTGCTCTCGCCGCCGCAGTGTTCACGAGCGCTGCGCCGCCCCCTGACGTGACACGCAGCATCCTGACCGACGTCTGCCTGCCCTATGTGACCGGTGAGACCAGCGATACCGCCGCGCTCGAGTTCCTCGGCTTTGTCGAGACACCCGCGCCGGAAGCCGACACCCGCACCTTCCAGAGCGAGGACCAGGCCCATCTGCTGCGTCTGACGACCGAGGGCAGCGTCGCCGACGGCAATCTCAACCGGGTCTGCGTGATCCAGGCGCGACGCGGCGGTTTCGACGCCGCGAAGGCGTCCATACTGCCGGTCATGCGTGACCAGGGCTTTGCACCGGAGGCGGGGCTGCCGGCCAACCGTCCCATCTGGACCAAGGCCGGGATCACGGTCTCGCTGCGGCAGAACCCCGGCGCGGCGGCCCTTGTCCGGGTGACGTTCAGCAGCCTGGACGCCGAAGGCTCCTAGGCGGCTTCCAGCTGGCCGCAGACGAAGGCGGCTTCGCCGGCGTTGAGCAGGCCTTCCAGCACGGGCTCGGCGTTTTCGGGCGAGACGATCAGGATGAAGCCGATGCCGCAGTTGAAGGTGCGGCGCAGTTCGTGATCCGAAATTCCGCCGACCTCGCCCAGCCACTGGAACACATGCGGCACCGGCCAGGCGTTCCAGTCGAACGACGCCTGAAGACCCTCGGCGATGCAGCGGGGCGGATTCTCGATCAGGCCGCCGCCGGTGATGTGGGCCGCACCCTTGATCAGGCCGGCCTTCATCAGGGGCAGGACGGGCTTCACATAGATTCGGGTCGGCTCCATCAGCGCCTGGGCCAGGGTGCGGTCGCGGGCGAAGGGGGCGTCGTCGCCCCACGCCAGACCGGACTTCTCCACCACCTTGCGGATCAGCGAATAGCCGTTCGAGTGCGGGCCCGAGGAGGCGAGGCCGATGATGATGTCGCCTGCGGCCTGACGGTCGAGGTAGGGCAGGGCGTGTCCACGCTCGACCGCGCCGAGCGAGAAGCCCGCCAGGTCATAGTCGCCGCCGGCATACATGCCGGGCATCTCGGCCGTCTCGCCGCCGACGAGGGCGCAGCCGGCCTGACGGCAGCCTTCGGCGATCCCGGCCACGACGCGTTTGGCGGCATCGATCTCGAGCTTGCCGGTGGCGTAGTAGTCGAGGAACAGCAGCGGCTCGGCACCCTGGGCCAGCAGGTCGTTGACGCACATGGCGACCAGATCGATTCCGACCCCGTCATGCCGGCCGGTCTCGATGGCGATCTTCAGCTTGGTGCCGACGCCGTCAGTGGTGGCGACGATCAGCGGGTCCTCGAATCCGGCCGCCTTGAGGTCGAACAGGGCCCCGAATCCTCCCAGCGAGGCCTCCGCGCCGGGCCGCCGGGTCGACTTCGCCAGCGGCTTGATCGCGTCCACCAGCATCTCGCCGGCGTCGATATCCACGCCGGCATCGGCATAGGTCAGGCCTTTACGCAGGCTCTCGGGGGTGTCGCTCATCGGTCACGGGCCTGAATCAGTGGGCGGATTTCTGCGGCGGCTCTTGCCACAACCACATCGCGCGGGGCTATAGCATCCGAATGACGCCGATCACCACCACCGAGGCGCTTCGCGCATTCTGCGAACGCCTGGCCGACCAGCCCTTCATCACCGTCGACACCGAGTTCATGCGGGAGACGACCTATTGGCCGCGCCTGTGCCTGATCCAGGCCGCGTCGGCCACGGACGCCGCCATCATTGACCCGATGGCCGAGGGACTGGACCTCGAGCCCTTCCTCGACCTGCTGCGCGACCCGAAGATCATCAAGGTCTTCCATGCGGCGCGTCAGGACACCGAAATCTTCGTCAAGCTGGGCGCCATGCCCAAGCCGATGTTCGACACCCAGGTCGCCGCCATGGCCGCCGGTTTCGGCGACCAGGTGTCCTATGAGGCGCTGGTCCGCCAGATGCTGCGCCAGGAAGTCGACAAGGGCAGCCGGTTCACCGACTGGGCCCGCCGGCCCCTGTCGGAGGCCCAGCTGGTCTATGCGCTGGGCGATGTGACCCATCTGGCCGCCCTGTATCCCAAGCTGCGCGACCGGCTGCAGAAGGAAGGCCGGCTCGACTGGGTCATGGCCGAGATGGAGGATCTGACCGATCCGGCCCTCTACGACACCGACCCGGAAAAGGCGTGGAAGCGGCTGAAGCCCAAGAAATGGTCGGCCAAATACCTCGCCGCCTTCGTCGCCACCGCCGTCTGGCGCGAGCGCACGGCGCAGGACCGCGACCAGCCGCGCGGGCGAATCCTCAAGGACGAGGCCATTGACGAGATCGCGGCCCAGGCCCCGACCGATCCGGATGCCTTCAACCGCCTGCGCTCCGTGCCCAAGGGCTTCGGCGCCTCGCGCCTCGGGCTGGAGCTGTCGGCCGAGCTGAAGCGGGTGCTGGCGGATCCGGAGGCCCATGCGCCCAAGCTGGACCGTCCGGCCCACAACCAGCCTGCCCCGCCGTCGGTGGTGGAACTGCTGAAGGTGCTGCTGAAGGCGAAGAGCGACAATGCCGGGGTGGCGACCAAGCTGATCGCCAACGTCGCTGATCTGGAAAAGATCGCCCTCGACGACGCCGCCGACATCGACGCCCTCAAGGGCTGGCGGCGTCAGCTGTTCGGCGAGGATGCGCTGAAGCTCAAACGCGGCGAGATCGCCCTGGTGCTGAACGGCGCCCGCGTCGAGGTCGTCGAGATCGAATAGCCGGTCACGCGGTCAGGGCGGCGATCTCGCGGGCCAGGTTCGCCCGGGCCTGCGATTCGAATCGTTCGGCCCAGACCGGGTCGGCGAACAGGCGGCCGCCTTCGAGAAAGCGACCGAGAATGGCGGCGCGCCCGGCCCGGTACAGGGGCTCCGGGACGTGGCCATACTCGAAGCGGATGGCGGCGGCGTAGGCGTCATAGCGGTCCGCTTCTGCGCCGAGGATCGAAAGATCGATCGACACCAGGCGCGCGCCGATGACGTCGCCGGCCTCTACCGAATGGCCAGAGGTCAACAGAATCAGCCGGACGACCTCGTCGATGAACGCCTGCGGTGCACCCTCGGCAGCGAGCCGGTCGGCAGCCAGCTTCGCGCTCTCGGCTTCGTTGTCGTTCCGGGTCGCGTCGTAGATCGCGTCGTGAAACCAGATCGCGGCGTCCATCAACGCCCGTTGGTTCTCGTCCATGTCCGTCGAGGCGGCGACCTGCGCCAGACAGTCCTCGATATGGACCATGGTGTGATAGCGCCGGTGCGGCTCGCTGTAGCGCGTGATCAGCTCATCGCGAACCGCACCGGAGATCATGGCCTCAGTTCACCGTCGCCTTGACGATCTTGCCCGGCGAACGCGGCGGCTCGCCCTTGGGCAGGGCGTCGACGTGGTCCATGCCCTCGATGACTTCGCCCCAGACGGTGTACTGGCCGTCGAGGAAGGAGGCGTCGTCCAGGCAGATGAAGAACTGGCTGTTGGCGCTGTTGGGATCCGAGGTGCGGGCCATGGAGCAGACGCCGCGGGCGTGGCGCTCTTTCGAGAACTCGGCCTTCAGGTTCGGCTTCTTGGAGCCCGAGGTGCCGGTGCCGGTCGGATCGCCGCCCTGGGCCATGAAGCCGGCGATGACGCGGTGGAAGACCACGCCGTCATAGAAACCTTCGCTGGCCAGCTCGGTGATACGGGCGACGTGGCCGGGGGCCAGGTCAGGGCGAAGCTTGATCACGACGTCGCCGGTGTCGAGGGTGAAGGTCAGGGTCTGGTCGGCCATCGGCGCGCTCCTTGTGAATTGTCGCGGGTCCATAGCCCGCAAACCCGCTGACGGCTATGTGGATGCGATGACTGACGAAGAAAAGCCCGCTGAGCGCAGACGGATGGTGCGCCCGCCCTCGGGCGGCACCGCCGCCGGCCGTGGCATGGGCACCAAGATGAAGACCGCGGACACCAAGTCGATGTCCAGCCAGCAGTGGATCAAGCGGCAACTGTCCGACAAATGGTCCGAGCGCGCCCGCGCCGAGGGCTGGCGCAGCCGCGCGGCCTTCAAACTGCTGGAGATCGACGACCGGTTTCACCTGATCAAACACGGCAGCCGGGTCATCGACCTGGGTGCCGCGCCCGGCGGCTGGGCCCAGGTAGCGGTCAAGCGCGGGGCCGTCGCGGTGGTGGGCGTCGACCTCTTGCCGGTCGAACCGGTGCCGGGCGCGATCATGATCCAGGCGGACTTCACCCATCCGGGAGTCGATCAGCAGATGATGGACCTGCTGGGCGGCGCGCCCGACCTGGTCCTCTCCGACATGGCCCACAACACCGTCGGCCACCGCCAGACCGACCACCTGAAGATCATCGCCCTGATCGAGATCGCGGCCGATTTCGCCATCCGCACGCTCAAGCCGGGCGGGCATTTCGTGTCGAAGAATTTCCAGGGCGGCGACGCCGGCGGCGTGCTGGCGCGGTTGCGTGCCGAGTTCGAGACGGTGAAATATGTCAAACCGGAATCGAGCCGTAAGGACAGCGCCGAGGTGTTTCTCGTGGCGATGAACCGCAGATGAGCCTGACGGCGCTGGCCCTGGCCGTCGCCTTGCAGACGACCGGCGACGTGACCTCCACGCCGGTCGTTGATCTTGTCGGCCTGGCCCCGTCGGAGGTCGCGGCGCGGCTTGGTGCCGGGCCTGATCCCGCCGGGGACGAAGCGTTGCGGATTGTGGCCGGCGAACAGGTCGTCGAGATCTACCCGATCCAGCGATTCTGGCGTGAACCCGCCGTACACGGCGATCTCGGCGTTCGGCCCGAACGGGAGATCTGTCTGTCCGGGGTCGTTTCGTCGGCCGGCGAGCCTGCAGAGGGGGCCGTTCCCTGGCCTCTCGCCGGGAGCCGGGGGCAGTTCGTGTTCGTCGACGGTCGTCTCCGCTCCGTGCATGTCACGCCGCCCCGCAGCGACAGCCGACCCTCGCCGCGCAACGCGAGGGAAGGACGGGCGTTCAGCCGGAGTCGGGCCCAGGGCACGCCCTGGCCGGTCTCGCCGGGCCGGCTTCCGGTCAGCGATGACGCTGGCGCGGTCTCGCGCCTCGGCCCGGTGGTCGGCGCGGATGCCGTCATGCGGAGTGATTGCCGGCTGGTGTCAGAGCCGTCTGCGACGTCGTCGAACAGCGGCGACTGGGCCCTCGCCCTGGCCGGAGCGATCACCCTGTGGCCGATCTACGTCGCGACGCGGCCCACCGAGGCGGCCGAGGATGCGCGGGCCGAACGCGAGGGTGGAGCGCTGCTGCGGCAGTTCCGCCCGGGCGCGGAGCTGCCGCAGACGCCGGAAGCGCTGGCGCGCGGCCAGCGAGGGGTGCGGGTGTTCCGGGATCGCGCCGATCCGGCCTACGCCATCGTCGCCATCAAACTGGGCCGTCGCGGGAGCTCGCCGCGTCTGGCGCTGGTCGGCGTCCGCGAGCGGCGCGTGATCTGGAGCGCGGGGCCCGGCGCGACGGGACGGCTCGGCCTCTCCGACGCCCTGTGTCTGAACGCCGGTGGGCTGCTGGATGACGTGCGGCCCGGCTGTTCGGACTACGGCTACCGTCCCTGAAGGTCAGACGGCGGCCATCTCCGCCGCCCGGGCCGCCTTGCGGGCCTCGATCCGGCTCCAGATGCGGTCGTGGACGGTGAAGAAGACCGTCTGGACCAGCGGCTCGATGATGCCGATGGCCAGCGACACCCGCCAGTCCCGCGTCAGGGCGAAGGCGACGGTCACGGCGACCACGAAATGCATCACGCCATAGGTGACGGACTTGGCGGCGATCTGCTTCAGCGAGCGGGGCAGGGCGTGGCTGTGGCCGTCGTGGCCGTGGGCGCGGGTCTGCTCCTCGGGGGCCATGATCTGCAGTCGGGCGGTAAAGGCTTCCGATGCCTCTTCCAGCCCTGACAGCATCCGCCGCCGCTCGATCCGGTGCCAGACCCGGTCGTGGATGGAATAGGCGATGGTCTGGAAGAAGGGTTCGACGACGCCGACCGCCAGGGCCACCCGCCAGTCGCGCGTGATGGCAAAGGCCACCAGGATGGCGACCACCAGGTGCATCACGCCATAGCTCGCGATCTTGAGCGCGAGGCGGCGGGCGGTGCTGATGAACATACGAACCATGAGAGATCCAGATGTGGGGCGGGCGCCGCATCCGGCAAGCCAATTGTTCTTATCGTCACGATAAGGGCGGGCGGCCCTTGCGGTTCCATGCCGCACACCGCTATACGCGGCCCGCAAAACGGAGACTCCTCATGGAGATACGCGAAGGGCTCACCTTCGACGATGTTTTGCTGGAACCCGGCCCGTCAGAGATCATGCCCGCCGAGGCGGACGTCTCGACGAAGCTCACCCGCGACATCAGGCTGAACATCCCGCTGACCTCGTCCGCCATGGACACGGTCACCGAAAGCCGGCTGGCCATCGCCATGGCCCAGGCCGGCGGTCTGGGCATCCTTCACCGCAACATGACGGTCGAGGAACAGGCGGACATGGTCCGCGAGGTCAAACGCTACGAAAGCGGCATGGTCATCAACCCGGTGACCATCACGCCGCAGACCACGCTCGGCGAAATCCGCGCCATCGTGGCCAAGCGGAAGATCTCGGGCTTCCCGGTCGTGGATCCGGTGACCGGCAAGCTGGTCGGCATCCTCACCAACCGCGACATGCGGTTCGACACCGACCCGAATCGCAAGGCCATCGAACTGATGACCACGGGCGACCTGGTCACCGTGCGTGAGGGCGCGGGACGCGACGAGGCGCGGGCCCTGCTGCGGGACCGCAAGATCGAACGCGTCATCGTCGTCGATGAGGACTATCGCGCCACCGGCCTGATCACGATGAAGGACATCGAGAAGGCCCAGGCCCACCCCCACGCCGCCAAGGACGATCAGGGCCGGCTGCTGGTCGGTGCCGCCTCGACCGTCGGCGACGCGGGCTATGAGCGGGCCATGGCGCTGGCGGAAGCGGGCGTGGATGTGGTGGTCATCGACACCGCCCACGGCCATTCGATCCAGGTCTCGCGCGTCGTCGAGCGCATCAAGCGCGAATCCAACCGCATCCAGATCATCGCCGGCAATGTCGCCACCTATGATGCGGCGCGAGCCCTGATCGATGCGGGTGCCGACGCCGTGAAGGTCGGTATCGGCCCGGGCAGCATCTGCACCACCCGTATCGTTGCGGGCGTCGGCGTGCCGCAGCTGACGGCCATCATGGAGGCCGCGCGCGCGGCAAAGGCGTCCGGCGCGCCGGTCATCGCCGACGGCGGCATCAAATATTCGGGCGATCTGGCCAAGGCCATCGCGGCCGGGGCCTCGGTGGCCATGATGGGGTCGATGTTCGCCGGCACCGACGAGAGCCCGGGCGAGGTCTTCCTGTACCAGGGCCGGTCCTACAAGTCGTACCGCGGTATGGGTTCGGTCGGGGCCATGGGTGCCGGTTCGGCTGACCGCTATTTCCAGAAGGAAGTCGAGGACACCCAGAAGCTGGTGCCCGAGGGCATCGAGGGCCAGACGCCGTACAAGGGGCCGATCGCCCCCGTGCTGCACCAGATGGTCGGCGGCCTGCGGGCGGCCATGGGCTATGTCGGCGCGGCGACCATCGCCGATCTTCAGGAGCGCGCGCGTTTCGTGCGCATCACCGGTGCCGGGCTGCGTGAGAGTCACGTCCACGACGTGATGATCACGCGCGAGGCACCCAACTATCGTCAGGGATGAGCGGGGAGGCTCAAGCCATGGATATGACGCCTGAATTCATCGTGTTGGCCTTCGTGCTGATCCTGGCCATCGTCCAGATCGGCTGGGCCGCCAGCGCCCGGACCGCCGAACTCGGGATCAAATGGAACGCCGGCGCCCGCGACGGTGATACGCCGCCGCCCGGGAAACTGGCCGGCCGGCTGATGCGCGCCCAGGCCAATCTGTTCGAAACCCTGCCGATCTTCGCCGCCGCCGTGATTATGGCGCATGTCGCAGGCAAGGACGGCGGCCCCCTGACGCTCTGGGGCACGCATCTCTATCTTTTCGGGCGGCTGATCTATCTGCCGCTCTACGCCCTCGGCACGCCCTATGTTCGCACCCTGGCCTGGCTCGCCGCCTTGGCCGGGCTGATCATGGTGCTGGTCGCCCTTTTCGTCTGAAAGCCCGCATTGACCCCAGCCGCCCGTCTCGCCGCCGCCGCCTCCGTCCTGGACAGCATCGCCCAGGGCCGCGCCCCCGCCGAGGTGGTGATCAAGGCCTGGGGTGCCGCCAACCGCTATGCGGGGTCCGGTGACCGCCGCGCCGTTGCCGAGCGCGTCTATCAGGTGCTGCGCGCGCGCGGCCGTCTGGTCGCCGCCATGGGCGGCCGTGAAGACGGCCGGGCGCTGGTCGTCGGTGCGCTCGCCTTCCTCGACAATCTGTCGCTGGAAGAGATCGAGGCCCTGCACTCGGGCGAGGGCTATGGCCCGCGGCCGCTGTCAAAGCAGGAGCGCGCCCGGATCGCGGCGGGGGAGGGCGACCTGCCCGAAACCGCGACGGACCTGCCGGCCTTCGTTATCGAGGACCTGAAGGCGACCTTCGGCGACCGCTGGAGCGAGGAGGCGGCCGGCCTGATGGCGCGCGCCCCGGTCGATCTGCGCGTCAACACCGCCAAGACCACAGTCGAGGCCGCCCGGGCCGAGTTGAAGGCCACGGGCCTCACACCCCAGCCGACGCCCTGGTCCGCCGTCGGCCTGCGTCTGCCGTCCGAGCCCGCGCCGAACGTCCAGGCGCTGGACGCCTTCAACGCCGGCCGCATCGAGATCCAGGACGAGGGCAGCCAGCTGACGGCCTGGGTGGCCGGGGCCGGCCTGTCGTTCACGCCGGACAGCATCGTCGTCGACTATTGCGCGGGCGGCGGCGGCAAGACGCTGGCGCTGGCGGTGCAGGGTCTGCCTGCCGCCGATCCGACGCGGGTCGCCGCGCCCAGCCCCGCCGGCTGGTCGCCGACCGGTGCTGACGAACTGGCGGCGGCAAAGTCCACGCCGGCGGCTGCGCCCATGCGGCTGATCGCCTGCGACGTGGTGCAGAAGCGGCTCGACAACATCAAGCCGCGCCTCGCCCGCGCGGGCGTTGCGGCCGACCTGCGGCTGATCGGCCAGAACGGCGGCGGGGTCGAGGAGTTCAACGGCAAGGCCGATCTGGTCTTCGTCGACGCGCCCTGCAGCGGCTCCGGCGCCTGGCGCCGTCGTCCCGAGGACGCCTGGCGGCTGAAGGCCGACGAGATCGAGCGGCTGCACGCCCTGCAGCTGCGCATCCTCGGTCAGGCCGCCGCGCTGGTGAAGCCGGGCGGGCGACTGGTCTATGTCACCTGTTCGGTGCTGGCGCGTGAGAACGAGGCCGTCGCCGACGCCTTCGAGGCGGCCCACAAGGGTTTCCAGCCTCTGCCGGTCGCTGACGTTCTGGCGACCCCGACGCTCACCGACGCGGCGCGCACCCGCCTTGCCGGGGCCGCGACGGGCGGACGGCTGCGGCTGTCGCCCGCCTCGACCGGGACCGACGGCTTCTTCGTGGCCCTCTACGAGCGGCGGGCGTGAGCCGGGACTGGATCCTTTCCCGTTTCGGTCCGAAGACCGTCCTCTGCGTCATGGCCGCAGAGCCTGAATACGGCCCGGCCCTGCGCAGCCGCATCCGTCCGCTGATCACCGGCGTCGGTCCCGTCGAGGCCGCCGCCGGGGTGGCTGCGGCGCTTGCGACATTGCAGGCCGAGAACGCCCTGCCGGACCTGATCGTTTCGCTCGGCTCGGCGGGCTCGCGCACTCTCGATCACGCCCGCGTCTATCGGGTGACCGAGGTCAGCTACCGCGACATGGACGCCAGCGTGCTCGGTTTTCCGAAGGGCGAGACACCCTATCCGCGCCTGCCCGCCGTCCTGCCCGTGTGGGATGGCCCCGCGGGCCTGCCGACCGCCCGGCTGGCCACCGGCGGGAGCGTCGTCTCCGGTGCCGGCTATGACGCCGTCGACGCCGACATGGTCGATATGGAGACCTTCGCCGTCGTCCGCGCCGCCGCCCGCTTCGGCGTGCCGGTGATCGGCCTGCGCGGCGTCTCGGACGGCCGCACCGACCTGTCCCGCCTCGAACACTGGACCGACGCCCTGGCCGAGATCGATCTCCGGCTGGCCGAGGCCCTCGACCTGTTGCATGACCATTTCACGCCTGTTCTCACGGAGTCCGCATGACCGCCCCCGCTGATCACCAGAAGGTCCTGATCGTCGACTTCGGCAGCCAGGTCACCCAGTTGATCGCCCGGCGCCTGCGCGAGGCGAGCGTCTATTGCGAGATCCATCCCTACGCCAAGGCCGAAGCTGCGCTGGCGTCGATGAAGCCGCAGGCGATCATCCTGTCGGGCGGACCTGAGAGCGTGCACGAGGAAGGCAGCCCGCGCGCGCCACAGGGCGTGTTCGAGGCCGGCGTCCCCGTTCTGGGCATCTGCTACGGCGAGATGACCATGTGCGAACAACTCGGCGGCAAGGTCGAGGGCGGCCACACCCGCGAGTTCGGCCGCGCCGAGATCACCGTCGAGAAGGCCTCGCCCCTGCTGGCCGGTCTGGCCCCGGTCGGCGAGGACGAGACCGTCTGGATGAGCCACGGCGACAAGATCGTCGCCATCCCGGCCGGGTTCGAGGTGGTCGCCAGCTCGGCCGGCTCTCCCTATGCCGTCATCGCCGACGAGACCCGCCACTTCTACGGCGTCCAGTTCCACCCCGAGGTGATGCACACCCCGCGCGGCGCAACGATGCTGAAGAATTTCACCCATGGCATCGCCGGTCTGAAGGGCGACTGGACCATGGCCGCCTATCGCGACGAGCAGATCGCGAAGATCCGCGAACAGGTGGGGTCAGCGAAAGTCGTCTGCGGTCTGTCAGGCGGCGTTGACAGTTCGGTGGCCGCGGTCCTGATCCATGAGGCGATCGGCGATCAGCTGACCTGCGTGTTCGTGGACACCGGCCTGCTGCGCAAGGACGAGGCGACCCAGGTCACGACGCTGTTCCGCGAGCACTATAACATCCCGCTGATCCACGTTGATGCGTCGAAGGAATTCCTCGGCGCCCTGGCCGGCCAGTCGGACCCCGAGACCAAGCGCAAGACCATCGGCCGGGTCTTCATCGAGATCTTCGACCGCGAGGCCGGCAAGATCGACGGTGCCGAATTCCTCGCCCAGGGCACCCTCTATCCCGACGTGATCGAGAGCGTCTCGTCCTCGAGCGGCAAGGCCCACGTCATCAAGAGCCATCACAATGTGGGCGGCCTGCCGGACTTCATGAAGCTGAAGCTGGTCGAGCCCCTGCGCGAACTGTTCAAGGATGAGGTCCGCGCCCTCGGCCGCGAGCTCGGCCTGACCGACGCCTTCGTCGGCCGCCACCCGTTCCCCGGGCCGGGCCTGGCCATCCGCATCCCCGGCGAGATCACGCCGGAGGCGGTCGAGACCCTGCAGCAGGCCGACGCCATCTACCTCGAAGAGATCCGCAAGGCGGGCCTCTACGACAGCATCTGGCAGGCCTTTGCGGTCCTGCTGCCGGTCAAGACGGTCGGCGTCATGGGCGACGCCCGCACCTATGAGAAGGTGCTGGCCCTGCGCGCGGTGACCTCGACCGACGGCATGACCGCCGACTTCTTTGAATTCCCGTGGGACGTCCTGGGCCGCTGCGCCACCCGCATCGTCAATGAGGTCCGGGGCGTGAACCGCGTCGTCTATGACGTCACGTCCAAGCCGCCGGGGACGATCGAGTGGGAGTGAGGGCAGGCGGCCGCAGAGCGGCCGTCAGGGCGGCCGTTCAGCGCACCACGGCGAAGGTCGTCGCGGCATCCCTGTAGCGCGCGTGCTCCCGCTCCGTCATGCAACGGGGCGTGCTCCAGGCCGGATCCGAGGCGCGGACCGACAGGGCCTCGCGGGCCGTGACGAAGATCGGCGAAGCGCCATGCTCGCGCGCGAACGCCCGGCGGGTCGCCGCATCCGTGCCGCAGATCATGACCGCGCGGGCATTGGACCGCGCTGAAGGCTGCCCGTTGTCGGCGGCGCTCGCCAGGCCGGCCGGCAGAATGCTCGCAGCGGCAAGGGCCACCAGAGCCATCGTGGGGTTAAAAACGCGCATCCAGTCTCTCCCGAACACCTGAAACAATCAGGACCCGGAGAAATAATGCGCCGATTTCCGCTAATGTAAAGGTTATGCGACGGTTGGACGTCCAAATTTTTACATTCGCCCCGTCTGCGGACGATTGAGGGGCTCAGATCAGGCGGTGCATCGGCCGGAGGCCAGTCCCCCCTCCACGTTCAGCGTCGCGTCGGCGTTCTCGGTCACGCCGAGGCTGCAGATCGTCAGCCGGTGATCGGTCTCAAGCGCTCCGAGCCATGCGAACAGAGGCCCGGACCCCACGCTGGACAGCTGGAAGCCGAGCTGACCGGAGGCGCTCATCACCGTGACCACCTCCAGTCCGGCGGCCTCGGCGGTGCGCCGGATCAGAGGCTCGAGTCCTTCAGGGGGCGGGCTTGCTGATGGTCCGGACGGTCTGAACGAGGCGGCCGCGGCGCGGACTTCCGCCAGTGTACCGGCGGCCGCTTCGGCCCGCTCCGCCGCATCGGCTCTCCAGACCAGAACCGGCTGCACCAGACCCATCCAGAGGGCGAACGCCGTCAGCAGGCCGGCCATCACCATGAGCATCCGCCGCTCGCGCAGGGTGCGGCCGGCCCACCAGGCCTCGGCCTGTCCGATCAGCCGGTTCATCGGGCGCTCCCGATGGTGATGTCGCTGACGATGCGGCCGCGGTCGTCGAGGGCTGCCGTCTCCGTGACTTCCAAGCCGTTGGCCCGCATCGCCCGGGCGATGGTCTGCGTGTCCTCATAGCCCGCGTGGGTCAGGCTGGCCTTCATCCCGGCGGCCGGATCGATGATCAACAGATCCAGCTCCGCGCCTTCCACCCCTTCCACGGCGGCGAACAGGGCGGCGGTCGCGCCGATGACGCCTCCGGGCGGCGGCGCGGCGCGGACGCGCCGGCGCAAGGCCTCGACCGGATCCGGAAGGGCCGCCAGATCGGGTGCCACCCGTTCGACCTCTTCGCGTGCGCTGACCGTCGCGGCCTGGGCGTCGGCATCGTCCCGGGCGGCCGCGGCCGCGATCAGGACCAGGGGGGACATGACCAGCAGTCCAGCCAGGGCGGACGCCAGCCTCCAGTCCCGGCGCGCGGTGCCGCGCACCCGCTCCCGGGACGACAGAAGATTGACCGGCGGTGCCAGGGCCGCCTCGACCAGGGCGCGCTCGACTCCGGACGGGTCGGTGATGGGATCGACGGCGCGCGCGCCGGCCACCAGCTCGACCAGATCGGGCTGGACGCTGGCGGCGAAGCCCCGGCCCCGCAGGGCCGTGGCGCTTCCGAACGCCACGGCGTTCAGTCGGTCGTCCGCGTCGGGCTCGGGCACGATCAGGGCGTCGGGCACGAGCACGTCCGGCCTGACCCCCAGAGCCTCCAGATAGCCGACCCAGGCCTCAAGCAGGGGAAGCCCGGTGAGGGCGGCCAGGCGTGGCCGGCCCGCAGGGGGAAGGGGGCCGAGGGCCACGGCCAGGCGTTCGGGCGACACCGCCAGTTCGTCCTTCAGCATCCAGAGGGCGGCGGCGCGCTGCTGGGCCAGTCCGCCGTCGGGCAGCGCGAGCCAGCGGATCGTGACCTCGGCGCCCGGCACGATGGCGACCGTCCGCATCGGCTCGGGCGGCGCGTCCGGATGCAGCTCAAGCAAACCGCGGTCGCGCACCACACCGTCCTCGATCACGAGGAAGGGGGCCGGTTCGTTTCCGAGGGCGGGAATCAGGATCAGGCGGGTCGGTTTCATTCTTCGGGGGTCCAGCGTTGGATCACGGTGCGCACACGCCCGTCTGATCCGGCTTCCAGCAAGGCGGTGCGGACGGCACGGGAGCCGCCCAGTTCGACATCGACGCGCAGGTCGAAGAAGCGGGTCAGGACCGTCACCTGCTCGCGGGCCTCAAGGTCCACCTGGACCGTCGCGAGGGCCGGCTGCGCCCAGAAGGCGGCGGCGTCCGCCCAGCCGTCGCGGGGCCGTGCAGCGATCACCGCCCGCGCCTGCTCCGGTCCGACCGCGCCGTTCGTCAGCATGGTCAGCAGCGGTGCCTGCTCCGGCGTCAGGGTGTTCACATTCAGGGGCGACAGACGCGTGGTCGGCAGGGCGCACAGATAGGGCCGCAGGCGGCGGTAGGTCGCGGCGTCCACACCCTTGACCGCGCGCAGCTCGCTGACCTCGGCCAGCATCACCCCGCCCGTGCGGTAGGGGCTGGCCAGACCGGCATAGGCCCCGTCCTCCGCACCGAGCGGGGAGGGGGTGGTGTCGGCGTCCAGCCAGTCGGTCAGGGCGTCTGCGATCGCGCGCATCCGGCTGTCGGGCGCGCCGACGGCCCGGCCGAGGGCCCGGAACTGCGCCGCCCCGAGCGGGCGCGCCGTGAGATCCTCGCCGACCCCCAGGGCAAGGCTGTTGAGGTTGAAACAGGCCTGGCCGTCGGTGACCGTGGCGGTCAGGGTCCCGCCGTCGATCGGGAAGGCCATCGGCCGCCCGTTCCAGACCGGCTCCAGCGGCGTGCGGGCGGGGCCGGCCGAGACAAGCCGTGCGATCTGTCCGCGCGCCAGATTTTCGACCCCGGCCGCATACCACTGGGCCTGGCTCTGGAACTCGACATTGGCGGTGCGGCGAACGGAGAAGCGCACGTCATCGAGGATCGCGACGGCGACCACGGACATGACGGCGACGAGCAGCAGCACGGTCAGCAGTGCCATGCCTTCCCGTTCGGTCCCGCGCCGCTTCATCGGCCGCTCCCGACGATGAACAGTTGATCGACCCGTCCATAGCCCTCGATCGTCATGCCGATGCGGACGGCGTCGGGCAGGGGGCGGTCGATGCTGGAGATGAAGGCGGGCGCCGCCTCTCCGTCCCGGACGAACTCGACTGTGACGTCGCTCACGCCGCGGTAGAGCACCTGGGGCGGGCCGGGTCGGGCCCCGTCCAGATGGCTGGAGGCGCGCCGTTCCAGCCGGTCCTCGACGAGCCGGTACTCCACCCGCTGCAGGGACGGCCGCGCCTGTTCGCCGGGGTTGCTCCAGCCGGTGCGGTTCAGGACCAGGATCGGTTCGCCGGGCGCGGTCGCGCCGATGATGGGCTGGGGCGTCGGACGCCCGGTCGGGCCGCGCGAGCGCCGGGCCGCGGCCTGGCCGAGGTCGGCGCGCAACAGGCCGCGCATCCGCTGCAGGTCGCCTACGCGATCGCTGGCCGCCTTGATGGCGAACCGGTTGTCGATCGCCCCGCTCAACACGGCCGCGCCGGCGGCGGCCAGCATGGCGAAGATCATCAGCGAGATCATGACCTCAACCAGGGTGAAACCCGCGCGCGGCTTCATGGTCGGGTTCTCGAGCGGAAGATTGTGCGTTCTGCGGCCTGTCCTTCGGGTGTTTTGACGGTGATGTGGATGCGCAGGAGGTCGGGGTCTTCGGTGGGTGCGACGGTGCGGGTCCAGGTCCAGGGGCGGCCGGCGAGCGGGGTCTGGCCGGTGGTGGTGCCTTCGCTGACGGCGGGGGCGATCATGGTCTCGACGGCGAGGTTCTCGGCGACGATGCCGCCGAGGGTGCGGGTCTCGACGCGGGCGGCCGAGCGGGTGTTCTCGGCCGACAGGTTCAGCAGGGCCAGGGCCGCGAGGCTGAACACGGCGAGCGCCACGAGAAGCTCGATCAGAGTAAAGCCCTCCTTGTTGAGGCCGCGGTCACAGGGCTCCGCCCTGTCGACCCTGAGCCTGTCCTCGGGCCGACCGAAGGTCGGACCCGTGGGCGGCCTGGCGCTTCGCGCACGCCCCGCGCTCAAGCAGCGAGCGACCGCGTCGCGAGCGTTAGCGCCTTCCTTCAAGTCAGCCATTGAGGGTGACCTCTCCGGCGCCGTCGACGGTGATGGTGCGGCTGTGGCGGTCGCGGGTCAGGGTGAGGGCCGCGGGGTCGGCGACGCCCGTGGGGTCGAACACGATCCGGGCGGGCGGGGCTGAGGGGGTGACGCTCGTGCCCGCCGTCCAGGTCTCCGGCCCGAACGGGCCCTCGTCCAGCGCCGACCAGGCGGCGCCGTCGAACGCGGTGAAGACATAGCCGGCGGCGGTCGCCTCGACCGCGACCGGACGGTTGGTCAGGATGGCCTCCTCGCGGGCGCGGCTCAGCCGGGCGGCGAACCGCTCGGCATCGGCGGCCACCGACGGCCGCGGATCGGGCACGGACAGGACCACGGCCCCGGCGGCCAGCCCCATGATGGCCACCACCATCAGCAGCTCCACCAGCGTAAAGCCTTCTTTGTGGGGGCCGCGGTCACAAGGCTCCGCCTTGTCGACCCGACGCGGCCTGGCGCTTCGCGCATGCCACGCCCGGCGAGCGTTGGCGCCCCGCCCCGCGCTCAAGCAGCGAGCGACCGCGTCGCGAGCGGTAGCGCCCTTAGGTCTCCCAGTTTCCGAGGTCGGCATCGTTGCCCTCGCCCCCTTCCTTGCGGTCGGCGCCCAGGGAGTAGACGTCGAACTGGCCGCCGTGGGCGCTCGGGCGGCGGTAGAGATAGGGCTCGCCCCAGGGGTCCTCGGGCAGGCGGCGCACATAGCCGCCCGGACGGTAGCGGTCCGGACTGGCCAGGGTCGGCGGGGCGGTGACCAGCGCCTGCAGGTCGTCGGGGAAGTCGAGGTTGTCGAGGCGATAGGTCTCGATCGCCTGTTCCAGGGTGGCGATGTCGGCCTTGGCCTTGGTCACCATGGCCCGGTCCTGGCTGGGCAGGACGTTGATCGCCACCACAGTGGCCAGCAGGCCGATGATCACGATCACCACCATCAGCTCCACCAGGGTGAAGCCGGCCCTGTGGGGGGCGCTAACGCTCGCCGCGCGGCGGCTCGCTGCTTGAGCGCGTGGGATGCGCGAAGCGCCAGGCCGCGTCGGGTCGACAAGGCGGAGCCTTGTGACCGCGGCCCAGGCAACAATGCGTGCGGCTGCGTGGCGGAGGTCTGGAGCCAGAGAAGTGTTCATCATCATTCCCTTCACCCCATGGCCAGGGTGTTGATCTGCAGGATGGGCAGCAGGATGGACAGGATGATCACGGCGACCACCCCGCCCATGACCACGATGATGGCCGGCTCGATCAGGCTCAGCATCACCGCGGTGAAGGTGGAGAACTCCCGCTCGAGGTATTCCGCGGCGCGCTCCAGCATCGGCTCCAGCCGGCCGCCGGCCTCGCCCGAGGCGGTCATGGTCACCAGAATGGGCGGGAAGACGTCGGCCCGGCGCATGGCCGCCGACAGGCCGCCGCCCTCGCGCACCGCCTCGGCCATCCGCTCCGTGGCCAGCCGCAGGCGGCGGTTGGACACCGTCCGCGCCGTGATCGTCAGCCCCTCCAGCACCGGCAGCCCCGCCGCGATCATCGTCGACAGGGTCCGCGCCATCTTTGCCCCGTGCAGGTCGCGCGCCAGCCGCCCGATCAGCGGCAGGCGCAGAAGGACGGTGTCGACCGCCAGCCGCACGGCCGGATTGCGCAGGGCGAACACGCCGCCGACGGCCGCCGCCGCCAGCAGCAGCGCCACCAGCCAGCCCTGGTCGCGCATCGCGTCCGACAGGCCGATCACCAGCCGCGTCAGCAGCGGCAGGGTCTGGTTCATGCTGTCGAACTGGTCCACCACCCGCGGCACCACGAAGGTCATCAGGGCGATCACCACCCCGATGGCCACGATCGCCAGCACCGCCGGATAGACCAGGGCCGTGATCACCTTGCCCCGCACCTCCTGGTCGCGCTCCAGCCCCTCGGCCAGCCGCTCCAGGATCGGGGCCAGCGCCCCCGAGGTCTCGCCCGCCGACACCATGGCCCGGTACAGCGGCGGGAAGGCCTGACCCTGCAGGGCCATGGCGTCCGACAGCCGCCGGCCCTCCATCACCCCGCCATGCACCCCCTCCAGCACGGCGCGCACCGCCGGCCGGTCGGCCTGGATGGCAATGGCCCGCAGCGCCTCCTCGACCGGCGAGACGGTCACCAGGGTGGCCAGCTGGCGCGTGACCAGCGCCAGGGTGCGCGAATCCAGCTTGCCGGGGCCCTTGAGTGCCGGAGCGGCGGCCCGCGACGGGGCCGCCCCCCGCGCCGGGGCCGCCCCGCGCGACGCCGTGACCTCCAGCGGCATCAGCCTGCGCCGCGCCAGCAGGGCCCGCGCGGCCGCGTCGTCATCGGCGCTCAGCGTCCCGCTGACCGTGCGCCCGCCCGCGTCCACCGCCACATAGTCGAACACCGCCATCAGGCCGCATCCTCACGCCCGGTCGCAACCGCGGGAACCGCGACAGCCAGCCCCGGCTCATCATGCGCCTCGGCGGTCTCCTGACGCGTCACCCGCACCGCCTCCTCGACCGAGGTGACGCCCTCCAGCACCAGGGTCCGCGCGCGCTGGGTCAGGGTTTCGGCACCCGCAAAGGCCACGGCGTTGATCGCCTCCTCGCCGGCCTCGGCGGCGATCAGCCGGCGCACCCGGTCATCGACCCGGATCACCTCATACAGGCCCACCCGTCCCACATAGCCCGTCTGGCCGCACTGGCCGCAGCCCTGCGGCCGCCACACCGTCTGGCCGACCTTGACCCCCGCCAGTTTCGCGGTGGCCTTGTCCGCACCTTCCGGCCGCCGGCAGTCGCCACACAGCCGGCGCACCAGCCGCTGGGCCACGATCAGCCGCAGGGTCGAGGCCAGCAGGAAGGGCTCCACCCCCATGTCCCTCAGCCGGGTCACAGCCCCGGCCGCATCATTGGTGTGCACCGTCGACAGCACCAGATGGCCGGTCAGGGCCGCCTGCACCGCGATCCGCGCCGTCTCCACGTCCCGGATCTCGCCGACCATGACCACGTCCGGGTCCTGACGCAGGATCGCCCGCAGGCCCGCCGCGAAGGTCATGCCGACCTTGGGATTGACCTGGGTCTGGCCGACGCCGTCGATGGCATATTCCACCGGGTCCTCGACCGTCAGGATGTTGCGCGTGGCGTCGTTCAGCAGCGACAGGCCGGCGTAGAGGGAGGTGGTCTTGCCCGAGCCCGTCGGGCCGGTGACCAGGATGATGCCGTTGGGCTCCCTCAGCGCCGCGCGGAAGGCGTCCAGCGCATCGGGGGCCATGCCCAGCCGGTCCAGCGTCAGCCCGGCCTGATCCCGGTCCAGGATGCGCAGCACCACCCGCTCGCCCATCCGCGACGGCAGGGTGGAGACGCGCACATCCAGCGTCTTGCCGCCCAGGGCCAGCGGGATACGGCCGTCCTGCGGCACCCGCTTCTCGGCGATGTCCAGCCGCGCCATCACCTTGATCCGCGACACCAGCAGCGGCGTGATCCGCGGGTTCAGCGACAGGGTCTCGCGCAGCACGCCGTCGATGCGCATCCGCACCGTCAGCGCCGTCTCGAACGGCTCAAGATGGATGTCCGAAGCCCCCGCCCGCACGGCCTCGGCGATGATGCCGTTGATCAGCCGGATCACCGGCGCGTCATCGGCCGTGTCCAGCAGGTCGGCCGCGGCCGGGATGTCGTCGATCAGGCTCTCCAGCCCCGAGGGCATCGACAGGTCGTCGCCGTCCGTCGCGCTCAGGTGATCGCCCGCATAGACCTGCGACAGCCGCCGGTCGAAGCTGGCCTGGTCCAGCGGCTCGACCCGCAGCGGCCGGCCCAGCGCCCGGCGCGTCTCGATCAGGGCCGAGGGATCGGCCCCCTCGCGCAGGCCCACCACGCAGACCTCGCCCGCCTCCAGCAGGATCACCCCGTGCCGTTTGGCGAAGCCATAGGGCAGGGTCGGATTGATCAGGGTGATCACCGCCGCCTCACTGGCCTGAAGAGACCGGAGCCAGCGGCGCGGCGGTCACCTCGCCCACGGGGGCGGTGATCGTATCGTCGGGCGCTGCTGGAGGCTGCGTGCGCATATAGTCGCGCAGCATCTCGTCCAGCGACGGCTCCACCCCCGGCGCATTGCTGAGCTGCTGCTGGCGCATATAGCCCCAGCGGTCCGCCGCCAGCGCCTGGGCATCGGCCGGGCTGCGGATGATGGTCGGGCGGATGAACACCATCAGATTGGTCCGCCCGCGCTGGCGGCTGGTCGAGCGGAACAGGCCGCCGACGTAAGGCAGGCTGGCCAGCCCCGGCACCCCGTCCACCGACAGCCGGTCGTTCTGGTCCAGCAGGCCGCCGGCGACCGCGATGTCGCCGTCGTCGACCACCAGCGTCGTCTCCAGCTCGCGCTTGTTCAGCACCAGATCATTGGCGCTGTCGGTCAGCACGCCGTTGATGCTGGACACCTCCTGACGCAGGAACAGGGTGATCGAGCCACCTGCATTGATCTGCGGCCGCACCACCAGCTTGACCCCGATGTCCTGGCGCTGGGTCGTGCGGAAGGGATTGGCATTGCCGTCCAGCAGGGTCTCGCCGGTCGTGATCGGCACCTCCTGACCCACCAGTATGGTCGCCTCCTCATTGTCCAGCGTCATCAGCGACGGCGTCTGCAGCAGGTTGGAGCCCGCATCCGTCTTGGCCGCATTGATGATGAAGCCGAACAGGCCGTCGCCGATCCGCCCGCCGCCCCCGCCGATGAAGCCATTGGCCCCCAGCAGGGTGTTCAGCGCCAGCGTCTGCAGCTGGTCGCGCAAGGGGTCGTCGGCCTCCAGCTGGCCCGCCCCGGCCCCGCCCGCGAGCGGCACCAGCGGCGCGGCCCGGTCGGAGTAGTTGGTCAGGCCGACGGGATTGCCGTCCTCGCCCGCCAGCAGCCACTGCACCCCCAGCTCGCGCACCGCATTGTCCGACAGCTCCACCACGATCGCCTCGATCAGCACCTGCTGACGGCGCTGGTCCAGCTGGCGGATCACCTCGGCCAGCATCCGCTGCGTATCGGCCGAGGCCGAGATGACCAGCGCATTGGCCCCCGGGAAGCGCGCGATCACCGCCCTCTGTCCCGCCACCGGCGCCGCCGGCACGCTCGCCGGCGCAACCGCCGCGGCCGTCTCGCCCGCGCCGCCTCGCCCGCTGAGCGGGGCAGCGGCACTGGCCGCCGTCACCGGCTGGCCGACCACCTGTTGCAGCACCGGCAGCAGGGCCTCGGCGTCGGCATGCTGCAGGAACACCACCTTGACGTCGTCGGCGCTCTCGGCCCGGCGGTCCAGGTCGCCGATCAGCGGCAGGATGCGCGCCAGCGCCGCCGGATCACCGCGCAGCACGATCGAGTTGGAGCTCTCCACCGGGGTCACGCTGACCATACCCGAGCCGGGTTGCCCGCCGGGCGGGGCCAGCACCGTCTGCAGGACGGCGGCGATCTCGCGCGCCGAGGAGTTTTCAAGCGTCACCACCTCGAACCCGGTCCGGTCGACGTCGATCCGCCCGATCAGGGCGCGGATGCGGACCAGGTTGTCGGCGAAGTCGGCCACCACCACGCTGTTGGCGCCGGGGTTGGCCAGCACCTGGCCCTGCGCCCCCACCAGCGGCCGGATCGTCTCCGCCGCCGCCGCCGCATCGATATTCCTCAGCTGGAACACCTCGGTCGAGAACCGCTCCGAGCCCACCGTCGCGGGGCCTTGGGCGGCCCCTTGCGCCGGGCTGATCCGGTAGGCCCCCGAGGCCGTCGGGGTCACCACCAGGCCGTTGGCCCGCAGCGTCGACAGGAAGACCTCGAACAGCTGGGTCCGGCTCAGCGGCCGGTCGCTCGACACCGTCACCGTGCCGCTCACGCCCGGATCGACGATGAAGGTCCGTCCCGTCGAGCGCGCCACGTCCTGGATGAAGGCGCGGATGTCCGCCCCCTGCACGTTCAGGGTCTGCGACTGGGCCCACGCCGGCCCGGCGGCCAGCGGCCCCTGCACGGCGAGGACG
Source organism: Aquidulcibacter paucihalophilus (assembly GCA_030285985.1). Lineage (NCBI taxonomy): Bacteria > Pseudomonadati > Pseudomonadota > Alphaproteobacteria > Caulobacterales > Caulobacteraceae > Aquidulcibacter > Aquidulcibacter paucihalophilus. The sequence goes on along the minus strand of CP127384.1, from coordinate 1,975,107 downwards.
GCGGCCATCACGGCGCCGATCAGGTTCGATCGCTTCATTGGCCGCTTCCCAGGGTGGAGGTCTGTACCTGTCCGTCGCGCTCGATGCGCAGTTCGGCGCCCGCGCTGTTGGCCAGCTGGCTGCGCAGGGCCGCGATCCGCTCAAGGCTGTCCAGCGGCTGGCCGTTCACCGCCAGGATCACATCCCCGGCCTGCAGCCCCGCCGCCCGCAGCACCGCCGCATCGCCCGCGCCCGACACCGTAAACCCGTCCAGCCGCGCCCCGCGCATCCGCGGCCGCAGCCCCGCCTGGCCCAGCAACCGCGCCGGATCAATCGAAGCCCCCGCCGGCGCGCCCGACACCGCCGGCGCAGGCGTCACCGTCTGCGGGCCCGGCGGCGGCGGCGGCACCGGCGCCACCCCCATCGGCAGATCCGTAAACACCAGCCGGCTCACCGACCCGCCGCGCGCCAGCGTCACATGATCCGCGCCCACCCCGCGCAGCACCAGCCCCGGCTCAACCTCTTCCCCCACGCCCACCGAAACCTGACGCCCATCCGCCAGCCCGATGATCGCCGAACCCCCGCCCGCGCCGTCCGAGCGCAGACCATACAACCGCATCTGCCCGTTCCCCGCCGCACTCGCCTCCGCAAGACTGCTCTGACCACCCGTACGGAAAAACGCGTCGAAACGCTGGAAGACCGTCGGGTCAGCGGGCTGGAAAGGTGCGGGCGTCGGGTTGGTCGCGGCCCCGGCCGCGGCCGCCGGCCCGAGTGCAATCCAGCCGAGCTGGGCCAGCTGCGCCGTCAGGGCGAGGGCAAGCACGACCTCGACGCTCTGGCGCATGCGGTCAGGCCGCGTCGCCATCGCGTCCCGGACCTGTGTGCTGAAACGGTGAACTGCGCCGATCACTGTGGCGTGCCTCAAGCGGACCCCGACGGCCCGCGGCCTTCCTAGACCGATCGTCCGTGTCCGGGCTTCATCGGATCGTGACGGCGCGGCGAACTTGCTGTGACGGTTGCGGGGGGTTCGGATGAACCGCCGCAAATCTGTCTTGTCGTCCGGAAGGGGAGGCGGTCAGGCGACCGCCTCCCCAGACGGCCTAGAAGCGTGCGCTCAGGCTGACCGAAGCGCTGGATCCCAGCTCATAGTTGTTGATCAGGATCTTGTTGCCCAGCTCCTGATACTCGTCGAAATCCGTGTTGAGCAGATTGCGGAGTTCGAGGGCGAAGCCGAGCTCGCGGCCGCCGGCCTCGAAATCCTTGCGGTAGACGAAATCGACGAAGACGCCGGGGTCCTGGATGTAGTCAGGTTCGCGGTTGCCCGCGCCGCCGGCGCCGCGGGCGCTGACGCGCTCGCTGACATAGTTGACGATGATGGTCGCCTGGGACCGTGCGGTGTCGTCTTCCCAACCGAGCTGCAGGTTGGCGACGTGCTCCGACTGGCCCTGGAGGCGGCTGCCGTCCTCGATGAAGAAGGTCGCATCCTCATTGGCCCCGCCGCCGCCCGGGGTCCGGACGATGTCGCCGGCCTCGACGCTCACGTCGGAGTCGGACCAGGTGTAGTTAGCCTGCACCAGCCAGCGTTTGTCGGCGATGAAGGACGAGCCGCTGTCCGGGAATTCGAAGTATTTCTTGGCTTCGATCTCGGCACCGTAGACGGTCGCCTGGGGCGAGTTCAGATACGACTGCTGGCGCGCATTGCCCGAGGTGACGATGGTCGCCTCGACCGGCTTGTCCAGATCCTTGAAGAAGACGCCGGCCGTCAGATACTGCTGCCGGGCGAAGAACCACTCGTAGCGGGCGTCGAGGTTCAGGATCTCGGTGTCGACCAGGAACGGGTTGCCGGTGAACTCGCGATCGGTTTCCGGGTCCGTATAGGATTGCGGTGCCAGTTCACGGAACTGGGGCCGGCCGATGGTCTGCGAAGCCCCGACGCGGAACTGCTGGTCCTCGGCGAAATTCCAGGTCGCCGTGAAGGAGGGCAGGAAATACTGCTCCTCGATCTCGGTCGGTGCGAAAGGCGCGGCACCGCCGAACAGATCGCGCGTGGTCACGGACTGGTAGCCGTCCTCGTAGCGCACACCGAAGGTGGTGCGGACCAGGGGGATGAACTCGGCATCGACCTGGACATAGGCCGCGGCGACCTCGAGCTGGGCCGAATAGGCGGCCGCGCCACTGCCGGCGCTGCCGGTGACTTCCGCCAGGATCAGGCCGGCCGGCCCGATGTTGACGTCGGAATAGAGGTAGTCGACCCGCGACCGGCGCTGCTCTTCCGTCAGGGTGCTGGCGGGAACGAACTGCAGGTCGCGACGCTCGGCATCCCGGTTGTTGTCAGAATAGGCGACGCCGAAGCTGAAGGTCGCGTCCCGATAGTCGGACAGGGCCATGGTGTAGCTCAGATCCGCGCCGCCCGAGACGATGTCGTCGTCCAGTTCGCTGAAGGAGATCCGGTTGCCGCCGATCTCGTGCAGGAAGGCACCGTCTGCGGCGACCCCGTACTCGAAGCGGCTCTCATAGGGGGCGTTGCGTTCGGTCAGCGAATAGGCACCCCGCCATGCGAACTCCAGCGCCCCGTCCATGAACTCGTGCTCGCCGGAGAGCTGGCTGGAGAAGAGCTGGCGCTCGTACCATTCGGTGTAGTCGGTGCGCTGGACCTCGCCGCCCGCGTCGAAATCGGGACCGACGCTGATCCGCGCCTCCTTGGTGACGTTGCGGACGAAGAAATTGGTCCACCGGTAGTCGCTGTTGTCCGTCACCAGCGACAGGCCGCCGAGGAAGTTCAGCTGGATGTCATTCTGGTTCGATTCGAACGCCTTGCTGGTCACGGGCACGAGGACGGCACCGGAGAACTGGGCCTCTTCCTGGATGCCGTTCCGGGTCGACCAGCTGTTGCTGTACCCGGCCACGCCGATCAGACCGAAGGTGCCGAGGCTGCTGTCGGATTTGAACCCGCCGGCGAAATCAAAGCCGAAATTCACCGGCGTCGTATCCCGCTGCAGAAGGCGCAGCGGCGAGTTGACCAGGGAGTGGCCGATCCGCTCAAGCTCCAGCGCGCCGAAATTGGCGCTGTTGACCGGAACCCCCTCGGCGAAGGCGAGGGCCAGCGAGTCGGGAACGTCGCGCGTGCCGTCGTCGAAGCTGGTGAAGTCGGTGCGGGAGCCGAAATAGATCAGGCTTTCATCGCCGGTCGTCTCGGTGTTGCCGCCGACCGACGTCGACATCGAGAAGAAGGGATCGTTGGGTGCATCGACCGTGCGCAGGTCGATCACGCCGCCGCCGAACTCACCCGGGAAGTCGACCGAATAGGATTTCTGGACGGTGACGCTCTCGAGGATGCTGGAGGGGAACAGGTCCAGCGGCACGACGCGTTGCAGAGGCTCGGGGCTCGGCAGGGGCGAGCCGTTCAGCAGGGCCGAGGAGTAGCGTTCACCGAGACCGCGGACGTAGACGAACCGCCCCTCGACGACGGTCAGGCCCGTGACGCGGGCCAGGGCGCCGGCAGCGCTGCTGTCACCCGTGCGCTCGAGGTCCTCGGACGTCAGGAAGGCCGCGACTTCCGCGCTCTCACGGTTCGGTTCGGGAATGAAGCGACCGAGGACGACGACCTCGTCCAGCTCGCCGGTTGCCTCAGGCTCATCCTGGGGAACAGCCGCCGGTGCCGTGACGGCCGGGGTTTGAGCGAAGGCGAGCCCGGGCGCGATCAGCGCACTGGTGGCCAGGAGGACCCCGCTCAGGGTCAGGGTAACGGTCTTCATGATCTGCGCCTTGAAGGAGTTCAACGGACTGGGCGAAAGCCGGAGGCGGCCCGGATGGGCCGCCTCCGCATCCGTCGTCAGCAGGTCGCGCCGGCCGTGAGGCCGCAGGTCCAGCCCTGCCACCAGGTGTCGGCGGCGTTCTGGACGGCACCGATGTAGGTGGTGTTCTGGAAGAAGGCGTAGGTCGTGGCCGCAGCGACCGGGGTCACGGCGGCTTCGTTGGCGCCGTTGATGAAGGTCAGGACCTGGTTGCTCAGGCTCGTGCCCGAGGCCGGAGCGGTCAGGGTCGAGACGCCGTTCGCCGTGTTGTTGGTGCCGGCAGTGAAGGCGGCCGTCGACAGGGCGGTGTTGGCCGTCCGGTAGGCCAGGCCGCAGGACATGAAGACCGAGTTGAAGGTCACGCCGCTGGTGGCGGTGTCGGCGTCGTTGATGGCCATGCAGCCGGCCAGCGAACCGGCGACGTTGGTGAACACCGAGTTGATGATCGTGCCGTCGTTGCCCGTGTCGAAGTGGGCCACGGTGTGGGCGTCGGTCGTCGCGTTACGGCCGACGAGGGTCCAGTTGGCGATCTTCGGCTGCGAGACGTAGCGGGTCGCGAGCGGCACGGAGGCCGGAGCGGACGAGAACTCGAAGCCGGCGCTGCGGCTGGTCGAGCCCGCCGGGCGCTGGGTCACGATGCCGAACTGGGCACCGCCGCGCCAGCCGGTGTCGGTGTCCAGGCCGTCGTCGTCGGCGCCGGTGATGACGATGCGGCGCAGGTTGACGTTACCGCCGAAGATTTCGATGCCGTCGTCCGAGCTGTTGTGGATCTGGACGAACTCGACCGTGGTTCCCGAACCGACGCCGGCCATGGTCAGGCCCTGCAGCTCGTTGCCGGTCGAGATTTCGAAGCCGGAGAACTTGATCTGGACGTAGCGGACGCGGCCCGAGTTGTCGGCCGCGGTGTTGCCGCCGAAGAAGGCGCTGGTGCCCTCGACCGTGCCGGTGCAGGTGACCGGCGCGGTCAGCTGGCAGTTGGCTTGCGGCGCGCGGCCGGCGAGGACGATGCCGCCCCACTGGCCCTGCGAGCTCTCGGTCGTGGTGCCTTCGACGTTCTGGCGGCTGGTGAAGACGATCGGGGTGGTGGCGGTGCCTTCAGCGAACAGCTGCGAGCCGCGGTTGACCAGCAGATAGTCGGAGCCGCCCGAGGCGAAGATGCGCACACCGGCTTCAATGGTCAGAATGCCCTGGACGCTGCCGGCGATCGGGGCTGCCGGGTCGACGCCCTGGTCCGTGCCGACCGCGGTGCGGCCGCTGATCGAATAGATGGTGCCGGCGCGCAGCGGCACCGTCAGGGCACCGTTGATCTGTTGCGGGAGCTGGCAGGCGCGGAGCGTGCCACCGGCGACGGTGCCGACGTTGGCGAAGCCCGTGGGGCAGTCGGCGGCCGGCGTGCCCGGGGGCAGCGGGGTCGTACCGCCACCGGTGCCACCGCCCGTGCCACCGAAATCGCCTTCGCCGGGCGACGCAACTTCAGCCGAGCCGCAGGCGGCGAGTGTAAGGGCGCTGGCGGAAATCGCGAGCAGGGTGGTCAGTCGAAGGCCGGTCATCGTTTTCACCGTGTCTGTCCAAGGAATTTCACGGCAGGGATCGGCAGGCATTTCGCCTCCCGTTGCGATCACTCGCCCCCACCCGTCGCTGTAGCTAGCGGTGGGATAAGACAGACCGAGCGCTGATCGGTGACGGTTCCGGTGCGCTTCTGTGAAGTTGTCTTCGCACTTCGATGAAACACTGTCCTGACACGGTCAGATGTCGGCATCGGTGTCGCCGGCCCGGCGGGTGTCGGGCCGCTTCAGCTGAAGAGCTGGCCGGTCTCCGGAGTCGGGAAGACCTGCTGAACCGCCAGGCGGCCTGCGGGCAGGGCCCTGAGGAGGCTCGCTTCCGGCGTGGTCAGGTCCAGCCATTCCATGGCACGACCCGGCTCCAGCAGCACGATCTGCCGGTCATGGTACGGCGCGATATCGGGGCCCGGCGTCGTCGTCAGCATGGCGAAGGCACCGTCCCGGATGACGCCGGCGATCCAGAACGCCGGAGCGTCGACCAGGGTGAACAGCCATTTGGTCTTGCGCTTCTGGCCGGGCAGGGCGTCGGTGAACTCATAGAAGCCGTCCGCCGGAATGGCGCATCTCACGCTGTTGGCGAACGAGCGGTCGTCCGAGCGAAAGTTGAACACCGGCCGCCCCTGGGGCGAGGTCCAGGCCCATTTCGTCATCCTCACGGCCACGCCACGGTCCGTGCGCGTGGCGACCGGCGCCGTATCGCCGATGCGGATGTCGTCGCGCGGCTCGATGTTGGGCCTGCCGTCCGGGAATTCGAGCTCGATGCCGATCTCCCGGAGTTCCTCGAACGGTTGCTCGGCGAAGGGCTTGAACCGGTAGGTGTTGCACATGGGCGGATGGCTCCAGTCAGTCGCAGCCCGGTGCCACGGTCTCGAACCGCGCGTCCCACCAGCCCTGCCAGCGGGTCTGCAACCCGGCGAGGGTCGCTTCGCTGAAGCCATAGGTGGTCAGGGTCATCATGGTCGTTCCGCGCGGATGCTTTTCGGTCGGCGGCTGATCCACGACAACCAGCAGGCCGTCACCCCAGGCGTCGACGGTCACGCCGGTCTGGTGGCGCGCGAGGAACCAGACCTCGCCGGCGGCGTCGGCATCCGGCCCCATCGGCATGGACCAGCGTTCGCCCGGCGCGGGGGCGGCGTCGAGACCCAGAAGCGAGCGCGCGAGCCGGTCCTCGCGGGGCGGGCCCGAGAAGAACAGCGTGCGGCGCGTCTGGCCGGGGTGGCGGGCGAAGGCGAAGGCCAGCTGCCAGGTGAAGGAGATCCAGCCCTCGATCATGCCGTCGAAGACGTCGGACCAGTCGCCCGCAGGCGCTGAGCGCACGACCCGGACAAGGCAGGCGTCGCCCCGGGCCTCGACCTCGTAGCGGTCGTTGACGCCGACAAAGGTGACCACCCGCTTCTCGTCGTCGGCGCTGGCGTGGGTGACGAAGATGAAGTCGATCTCGTCCTTCAGCCCCTCGGTCTCCCAGCCGAACCACTGGTGGATCTTCTGCGGGTCGCGGAGGGCGGCCCAGACCGCGTCGGCGGGGGCGGGGACAGTGACCTCGACGAGGACGTGGTCCTCCATGGGTTTGGCGACTTCGGTCATGGCGGTCAGTTCCTGGCTGGGGCGGATTTGGCGACGGCGGGATGGGCGACGGCGGTGAGCCGGTAGCGCCGTCCGGAAGGCGCGGCGTATTTGCGGGCGAGGGCGGCCACAGCGGCGCTGACCTCCTCGGTGAAGGCGTCGAAATCGGCCGGGATGGCGAAGGTCACGTCGGCCTCGACCGTCAGGGTCAGCAGGCGCGAGCCCTCGGCGGCGGCATCCTGGCGCATGCGGGCGACATCGCGAACCATGGCCGATGCGGTCGAGATCAAATGGTCCGCGGCGTGACGGTCCTGGGCCTCGACCGCGTCGGGGTCGGGCGGAGCCTGCATCATGCCGGGGTCGAAGACGTGGTTCCGGGCGGCGATGAACAGGCGTTCGGTGAAGCCACGCTTGCGGCGCTCTCCGGCCAGCTGGACCAGACCGGCGGCCTCCAGTGCGTTCAGATGGTAGCCGATGTTCTGACGCGGCAGGCCCAGTCGCTCGGCCAGTCCGGCCGCCGACGCCGGCTCGGTCAGGGCCGTCAGGATGCGACGGCGAACCGGGGCCAGCGCCAGAAGGGCGGTGTCCAGATCATCCAGCAGGGCGGAAGGTCGGGCCGTCATGCCCTCAAAATGTATTAGACAAAAATATTTGTCAAATGGATGTCAGGCGGAGGTCCGGACGTCCCTTGAGGCCCGCTCCAGCACCGCCGCCGGCGATTCCCCGACGCTGACTTCGGCCACGCCGACCTCGAATTCGACCACGAAGGGCGAGCGGTCGGGACCGGCGTCGAAGGCGGTGCAGCCGATGACGGCGGCGATCCGGTCGGCGGCGATTCGGCCCGCCGGTCCGTGGGTCGCCGGCAGGGCGAGGGCGAAGACGTCGGGCGAAAGCCGGGCGGCCGTGTCTTCGGTTCGGATCAGGCGCGAGACCATGGCCCCGATCTGGGGCAGGGCGCGGTCCAGCCAGCCGCCCTTGCGCGCCTCGGCCACGGCCTCGGTCTCCGAGACGCGGAGCACGGCGACCGACAGCGGGCGGCGGCGGAGACGGGCCCCCTCGGCGACGCGCGCGAGGTGGCTGGCGAACAGTTCCGGCGTGAACAGGCCGGTTGTGGGATCGGTCAGGCCCGAGCCGCGGGCGCTCTCCAGTGCCTTGCGGATGGCAACGTGGCGGCGATGCGCGCGGGCGAGGGCGGTGATCCGCTCGGCGGTCTCATCCTCGGGCGTATCGGCGGCGGCCACGTCGGCGAAGCCGCGGTTGTAGAGCTCCGACAGATTGATCTCGCCGGAGCCCCGCAGATAGAGCACCGCCGGGATATGATAGAGCCGCGTGTTCCGCTTCATGCCCGAAGCGATGGACAGGGCGGGCGTATGGTCCTCGGCGCCCCAGAGCACGGCGGCGTCGAACGGCCGTTCGTGCAGATAGTCGAACGCCGTGTAGGGCGTCGGCGCGGCCACGACTTCACAGCCCCGTTCGGTCAGGGCGTTGGAGAGGGCGAGGAAGTGCCGGTCCGGCTTGCCCGCGGCGAGGACGCGCAAGGGCGTGGCATCGATGACGACGCTGGGCAGGGGCTGGCCCCGTGCGGCGAAGGTCGCCTCGCGCAGCGACACCTCTTCCTCGGCGATGGCGGACCGGACGAGATTCTCCAGTCTCAATGCCGCCTGGGCCGCGTGTGGCGGGGCGGACATGACGATATCGGCCACCCCCGGCTCCCAGGCCGCGGCCTGGGGCCCGATGGCGAGCACCGGCAGGCGACGCGGCGTGACGGTCCGGCGCAGGGCCCCGATGCCTTCGACGGCGTCCGGCAGGCGGGCGTCGAGAATCACGGTCTCCAGCGGCCAGTCGATCAGCACCTGAATGGCGCTGCCCAGGGAGCGGGCAGTCACGGTCCGCCAGCCAAGGGCGTCAAGGCCCTGACACAGCGGGCCGATCAGGTCATCGTCGGGGGCGACGACCAGAATGCGTGGATCGGAACCCAAGGGCAAAATCTCCAGCCGCTCCCAGCCCGGGCGCGGTCTCATGCTTGCGGACCATAGCGAGCGCAGGCGGCTACAGGCAACGGCTGGCTGTCGCAATCCACGCCGGTGTTTCCCCGGGGGCGAATTGCGGTAGTAGTGCGAGCTTGCAGGGCTCGGGGACCGGATTGCAGGCGAAATCAGACATCGAAGCGGCGGCCCGCTGGGCCACGCCCATGCTGTGGGGGCACCTGTCGGTCAAGGCGTTCACGCGCAGCTGGGGCCGCGACGTGATGCTCTACACCGGGGGTGTGTCCTTCTTCGCCCTGCTGGCGGTCTTTCCGGCCATCGCCATCCTGATCGGCTTCTACAAGGCCGTGCTGTCCATCACCCAGGTCAGCGAACAGGCGGCGGCGCTCGCCGATGTCATGCCGACGGCGGCGCGGGCCATCTTCCGGCTGGAGATCGAACGGCTGGCCAATGCCTCGGCCCGGACCGTTTCGGCCCAGAGCTTCTTCGCCGTGGTCATCGGCGGCTACGCCGCGCATCGGGGGTTCAAGGCCCTGCTGGCCGGGCTCAACCTGATCCACGACGAGAAGGAGCCGCACGGCTTCTTCAAGTTCAACCTGCTTGCCTTCTTCGTCGCCCTGGCGGCCTTCCTGCTGTTCACGGTTGTGTCCGGCGCGGTGGTGACGTCACGCCTGCTGGAGCACGCTGGTCCGGAAGGGGCGGTAGCGTCCAGCGGCGGCGTGCCGCTGGACGGCCTGTGGCCCGCGCTGGGCCTCGCGATCGGCCTGACCATGCTCTACCGCTACGCCATGTCCCATCGCACGCCGGTGGCCTGGGCCCCGTCCATCGCGGGCGGGGTGGTGGCCACGGTGATGTCGACCGTCTCGTCCTGGCTCTGCGCCATCTACGTCGAACAGATCGCGCCCCTGGGGGCCACCTATGGCTCGGTCGGCGCAGTGGTGGTTCTGCTGATCTGGCTGTCCTGGAACGTCAACGCCATCTTCTACGGGGGTGCCTTCGCCACCGAGATGGAGATCGCGGCCCGTTCCATGGGTGCACCGGAGATCGAGCCCGACGAGCCTCTTCCGGACTCTGTGGTCAGCCTGTCGGACCGCCGGGCGTCGCGACCACGATAGTCAGGACGCCGTCGGCTTCGCCGATCGAGAGGACCTCGCCCCCCAGTCCGGCCATCAGATGTGGCACGTCGATCCGGGCCATCGGATCGGTGGCCAGCAGGGTCAGCTGTGCACCGGGCGCGGCCTCGCGGATCGCCTTCTGAAGTTTCAGGCTCGGGGCAGGGCAGCGGTGGCCGCGGGCATCGACGATCATGCGTCGATCCGGTCCAGCAGCAGGCCAAGCGCCACGCGGACGCTGGCCAACCGGACCGCTTCGCGACCGGCGTCGCCGAAGCGGTGCGCGGCGTGGATCGTTCCGGCGGGCCCGACCGCCCCGAAATGCACCAGGCCCACCGGCTTGTCCGCCGTGCCGCCGCCGGGTCCGGCGACGCCCGTCACTGAGACGGAGACCTGCGCCTTCGAGCGCGCAACGGCACCCTCGGCCATGGCGCGGGCGACCGGTTCCGATACCGCGCCGTGGGTGTCGACCAGGTCTGCGGGCACGCCCAGAAGTTCCGTCTTGGCATCGTTGCTGTAGGTCACGAACCCGCGCTCGACGACCGCCGAGGAGCCGCCGATCGCTGTCAGGGCACCGGAGACAAGGCCGCCGGTGCAGCTCTCGGCCGTGGCGATCATCAGGCCCCGCGCGGCGGCGGCTTCGATCACCTGACGGGCGAGGGTCTGGATGTCGTCAGGGAACATGCGTTCTGGGCCTTCCGGAAGGGCGGCGAGTCGGTTCAGGGTGGCGCAATGCGCCCGGAGACGGCGCCAGCATACGGGGCGGGCATGAGCGACACCACAGGGGACTCCGGCATTGTGTCGGGCGCGCCGGACCGGCTGACGCCGATCCTGTTCGCGGTCGCCATCTTCACCTCCGCGGCGCTGGTCTTTGTAGTCCAGCCCATGGTGACCAAACTGGTCCTGCCCATGCTGGGCGGATCGCCGGCGGTGTGGAACACCGCCATGGTCTTCTTCCAGACCGCGCTGCTGGCCGGCTACGGCTACGCCCACCTGTTGCAGAGGGTCGGATCGATCAAGCTCCAGGTGGGGATCCATCTGGCGCTCCTGCTGGTTGCCGCCCTGTTCCTGCCGCTCAGTGTCAATGGCCTGCTGGGCGATCCGGATCCCGCGGCACCCATCATGTGGCTGCTGGCCACCCTGACCCTTTCGGTGGGCGCACCCTTCGCCGTGCTGTCCGCGACCGCGCCCTTGCTCCAGGCCTGGTACGCCCGGGTCCGGGCCGGCCACGCCGATGGCCAGAACCCCTATGTCCTCTATGCCGCCTCCAACCTCGGCAGCTTCCTGGCCCTGCTGTCCTATCCGATCCTGATCGAGCCGCTGGCGACCCTGTCGGGTCAGCGGTGGGGCTGGAGCGGAGGCTATGTCGCCTTCATGCTGATGGTCGTGGCCCTGGCCTTCACCGTCTGGCGCCGGCGTCTGGACCAGACCGCCGAGCCGGCGCAGCTTGAGGCCAGCGCGCCGATCTCCTGGCGTGAGAAGGGCATCCTCGTCCTGCTGGCGGCGGCCCCGTCCAGCCTGATGCTGGGCGTGACCTCCCACCTGTCGACGGACGTCGCCTCGGCACCCTTCCTGTGGGTGCTGCCGCTGGCCCTCTACCTGCTGACCTTCGTCATCGCCTTCCAGAACCGCCCGTGGATCCCACTGAACGTCACCCTGATCATCCAGGGGGCGACCGGTGCCATCGTGGTCCTGATCGTGGCCTTCCGCTCCGCCAACTGGTCGCTGGCCTTCGGCCTGCACCTGACCGCCTTCTTCTTCGCCGCCCTGATGTGTCACCAGCTGCTCGCGTCGAGGCGGCCGCCGCCGGACCGGCTGACGGAATTCTATCTGCTGATGTCGCTGGGCGGAGTCGTCGGCGGGGCCTTCACGGCGCTGCTGGCCCCGGTGATCTTCAACATGGTGTGGGAGTATCCGCTGGTGCTGGTGCTTGTCGGCCTCGCCCGCCCGTGGGGCAAGGGGCAGTTGACCGGGACTCACATCGGAACCCTTGTCGCCGCATGCGCGGTCGCGGCCTCGCCAGTGCTGCTGTCGATCTGGCTCAATGCCAATGACGACGCGCGTGGCTGGTTCTACGCCAACTTCCCGTTGGGGATGGATCAACTGGCCATGGTCATGCTGATGCCCGCGGCCATCTGCGCCTTCCTGCTCCGGGACCGGGCGCTGCTGTTCACCGCCATCCTGCTGATGATCACCCTGTCCGCCCAGTGGATCGCGCGGGGGTATGACTGGAGCTATTCGGAGCGCAGCTTCTTCGGCGTGATGCGGGTCGCCAATGCGCCTGACCCGCGTCTGGGCGGCGACGTCCATGTGCTGATGCACGGCACGACCCTGCACGGGGCGCAGGCGCGCGACGGGCAGTTCGACTGCGTCCCGACCCTGTACTACGCCGAAGCCACGCCGATCGGTCAGGCGGCGACCATGGTCGGCCGGCGCGGTCCGGCCCGGATCGGCGTGGTCGGCCAGGGCTCCGGTGCCATGGCAACCTACAAGCGCACCGAAGACACCATGACCTTCTTCGAGATCGACCCGATGGTGGATCGGCTGTCCCGCGATCCGCAGTGGTTCAGCTACATCTCCACCTGCGCGTCCGGCCCGATCAACACCGTGCTGGGCGATGCCCGTCTGACCCTGGCGAAGGAGACGCCGGGCTCCTACGACCTGCTGATCATCGACGCCTTCTCGTCAGACGCGGTACCGACCCACCTGCTCACGGTCGAGGCGATCCAGGGCTATCTGACGATGCTCAAGCCCGATGGAGTGGTGCTGTTGCACCTGTCCAACCGCAACCTCGACATCACCATGCCCGCCGTGGCGGCCGCGCAGGCCCTGGGCAAACCCAGCCTTCACCAGCTCTATTATGAGAGCGACACCACGCCCGAGATGGCCGAGGCCTCGACCGAGGCCCTGATCCTGTCGCCGACGGCGGAGGGTCTTCGCGACTTCAGCGCCGACCAGCGCTGGAACAGCCCGGCCCGGACCGCGGTGCGGCCGTGGACGGACGACTACGTCAATCTGTTCGGGTCGCTCCAGCGCAGCATGTTCGACACGCCCGAGCTTCAGGCGCTCAGGAGCCAGTAAGCTCGATCGTGGCGATGGCCTGAGCGGCCAGGCCTTCGCCACGGCCGGTGAAGCCCATGGCCTCGGTCGTCGTCGCCTTGACGCTGACCGCGTCGAGCGGGAGCGACAACAGTTCGGCGAGGCGCTCGCGCATGGCCTGACGGTGCGGTTTTACCTTCGGCCGCTCGCAGATCAGGGTGACGTCGACATTGACCAGCCGTCCGCCGCGCGCGGCCAGTCGCTCGACGGCGTGGATCAGGAAGCGGTCGGACGAGGCCCCCTTCCACTGCGGATCGGTCGGCGGGAAATGGTCGCCGATGTCGCCGTCGCCCATGGCCCCGAGGATGGCGTCGGTCAGGGCGTGCAGACCCGCGTCGGCGTCGGAATGGCCGATCAGCGTCTGGTCGTGCGGAATCTCGACGCCGCACAGCCAGACCGTAGACCCCGGCCCCCAGCGGTGCGCGTCAAAGCCCTGACCGACCCGGGTCTGGCGGGGGATGAGCGCTTCGGCCATGTCGAAATCCTCGGGGTAGGTCAGTTTCATCAGCCTTGAATCGCCGGCCACCATGGCGACGGTCTGTCCGGCGGCGCGGGCCACTTCGACGTCGTCGGTCGGTGCCGGGCCTTCGGGCCAGGCGGCATAAGCGCGTCGGATCGTCTCCAGCCGGAAGCCCTGGGGCGTCTGGGCCCGCCAGAGTCCGTCCCGATCGACCGACTCGCCCAGCAGGTCGTCCGCGCCGCGACGCAGGCTGTCGGCGACGGGCAGGACGGGCAGGGCGGCCTCATGATGTTCCAGCGCCGCCAGAACCCGGCGGATCGTGGCCCCGTCAAGGAAAGGGCGGGCGGCGTCATGAATCAGAACCCGCGCATCGGCCGCCGCCGTCAGCGCGTCCAGGCCTGCCTGGACCGAGGCCGCGCGGGTCTCGCCGCCGGCCACGGCGGACCAGCCTTCGAGGCCGGCCAGCGCCTCGGCGGCCGCGGCCTCGGCACCGGCTGCCACGACCACGACCAGCTCGGAGGCCCCCGCGGACAGCAGGGCTTCCGCGGACCAGCGCAGGACGGGCCGGCCCCCCAGTCTGCGCCACTGTTTGGCTTCGCCTGCCCGGGATCCGGTTCCGGCGGCGACGATGATGGCGGAGAAGCTCATGGGGCCGCTTCTATCGACCCGGCGCGAGCCTGACGAGGCCTCCCGGCACCGGGTCGATCCGGTTTTGACAAGGGGCTGTGGCGGAGTCAGCCTCCCGTCGGGAGGACTTTCGATGGTGCATCTGATCCTGCAGCCGGTCATCGCTCTGGTGCTCTGGTCGATGGTCATGTGGGGCTGGCTCTACGCCACCCGCGTGCCGGCCATGCTGAAGACGCGGCCGAAACTGGATCCAACCCTGCCGCGTGACGTCATGCTCGGGGGTCTGCCGCCGCGGGTGCGCTGGAAGGCCGACAACTACAATCACCTGATGGAACAGCCGACGCTCTTCTATGCGACCATGCTGACGCTGGCCTTGCTGGAACAGGGCGACGCGCTGACCCTCGGACTGGCCTGGGCCTATGTGGTGCTGCGGGTGTTGCACAGTCTCATCCAGGCCCTGGTCAATGTGATCCTCGTCAGGTTCTCTGTGTTCATGATCGCGAGCGGCGTCCTGGTCGTCCTCGCCCTCCGCGCCGCGATGGCTGTCTTCCAGGTCTGAGTCCGGGTTGGACCCGGACCGCTAAAGGCCCTATCTGCCCGCCATGCAAAACGGCCTGCAGATCGGTGACGTGTGGGTGCCCGGCCGGGTGCTGACCGCGCCCATGACCGGCATCACCGACCTGCCGTTCCGGCGGCTCGCCTCGCGGCTGGGCGCGGCCTATGTCGCGACCGAGATGGTGGCGGCCGCTGAACTGGCGCGGGCCCGACCCGATGTCGTGCGCCGAGCGGCCGTGGGTGAGGGCCTGCCCCTGACGGTGATCCAGCTGGTCGGCCGCGACCCGGCCGCCATGGCTGAAGGCGCGCGGATGGCGGAACAGGCCGGTGCCGACATCGTCGACCTCAATTTCGGATGCCCGGCCAAGGAGGTCACGGGGTCCGCCTGCGGCTCGGCCCTGATGCGGACGCCCGAACTCGCCTGTCGCCTGATGCAGGCGGCGGTCGAGGCCACCAGCCGGCCGGTGACGGTCAAGATGCGGCTGGGCTGGGACGACGCGCACCGCAATGCGCCCCTGCTGGCGAGGCGGGCCGAGGAGATCGGGGTCCGGGCGGTGACCGTGCATGGACGGACCCGGCAGCAGTTCTACACCGGCGTCGCGGACTGGACCGCCGTCGGCGAGGTCAAGGCGGCGGTGGGCATTCCGGTCATCGTCAATGGCGACATCCTGACCGCCGACGATGCGCGTGAAGCCCTCAGGCAGTCGGGTGCCGACGCCCTGATGCTCGGCCGCGGCGTCTATGGCCGACCGTGGCTGGCGGCGCATATGGAACGGGCCCTGGCCGACGGGACGGTGCTGCTGGAGCCGGACCGGGAGGAGCGGCTCGGCATCGTGATCGAACACCTGCGCGCCTCGGTCGCCTTCTACGGCCTGCCGCTTGGGCTGAAGATGTTCCGCAAACACCTTGGCTGGTACGTCGAACAAGCCCCTTGGCCGGCGGATCCGCTGGAGCGGCGTGCGGCCAAGGGACAGCTGTGCCGGCTGGAAAGCCCCGAAGCCGTCGAACAGGGTCTGGCGGCGCTCTGGACCGAAGTGACGCATTCCGGCAACTCGGGTGTTGATATTCCGCCACAGGTGGTCGACACTGCTGTGGCATGACGGATACGCCCGCCGCCGAGACAGAGCCCGCTCCGCCCGCTGATCGACGCGGCGCGGTTCGCTGGTTCTCCGGCTGGTCTGAAGAGCGCCGTCGGAACGGCTTCCTGATCGCCTACGCCGTCGCCTTCCTCGTCACTGCCGCGGCCATCTGGCTGGTGGCGGTCGCACCGGGGGCCAGCGGGGAGGGCGCGCGGGCCGCGGCCAGCCAGGCCGTTCTGGCCATTCTCGGGGTCAATCTGCTGCTGATCGGCGGGCTGGCCGTCGTTGTCGGCCGTCGCGCCCTGATGCTGTTCCGCCGCCGCACCGATGCGGGGGCGCGTCTGCACCTGCGTTTCGTGACGCTCTTCTCCATGGTGGCTCTGATCCCCGCCGTGCTGATCGCGCTGGTCTTCGGCGTGCTGGTCAACCGCGGCGTGGACCAGTGGTTCAGCGACAACGTCCAGTCGGCCGTCACCAACAGCGCCGACATCGGGCAAGCCTATGTGCGGGACGTGAGCCTGCAGGTTGAGTCGGATCTGGAGACCATCACAGACGAACTGGCCGCGCCTGAGGCGCGTGCCCGTTTTGACTATCCGATCCAATTCTCTGAACTCCTCGCCCAGATCGCTGACCTGTTCGGCTATCCGGCGCTCTATATTGTCGATGGAGACGGGCAGGTGCTGGCGCGCGGCGAACTGCCGGACGCGCCGCCCTATTTCGCCCCCTCGCGCGAGGATCTCGAAACCGCCGCGGGCGGACAGACCGCGCCGATCGAGGTGACCGAAAATCCCGACGCCATTCGCACCCTCTATCCGCTGACGGGGTACGGTGACGCCTATCTGTATCTGGTCCGGCCGATGCAGCCCGGCCTGATCGCCCAGATGCGCAACGGCGAGGACTCCATCGCCGCCTTCCGGGAAGCGAAGGAGAGCCGCGCGCGGATCCAGACCGCCTTTGCCCTCGGCTATTTCGAGACCGCCCTGCTTGTGCTTGTCGGCGCCATCTGGCTCGGCATGGGGGCCGCCAGTTCGATCTCGGCACCCATCGGCCGTCTTGTCGAGGCGGCGGACCGGGTGGCCTCGGGCGACCTGACGGCCCGCGTCGATGGCGAGGATGGACCCGGCGAGATCAAGACCCTTTCGGCTGCCTTCAACCGCATGACCGGCGACCTTGAGGCCCAGCAGGCCGCGCTGAGGGCTGCCAGCGAGGAAGCGACGGGCCGCAGCCGGTTCATCGAGACCGTGCTGTCCGGCGTCTCGGCGGGTGTCATCGGCCTCGATCGCCGGCGTCGGGTCTCGGCCATCAACGACAGCGCCGTCGAGCTTCTGGCCATCCGCGACCCGGCCATCATCGGCCGGCCGCTGGGTGAGGTCTCACCCGAACTCAGCGAACTGGCCGCCCGCGCCGAGGCCCATATCGAGGAAGAGATCGATGTCAGCCTCGAGGGCGAGACCCGCCGACTGCGCGTCCGCATCGAGGGCGGCGTCGGGGGCGAGATGGTCCTGACCTTCGACGACATCACGCGTCTGGTCACCGCCCAGCGCAACGCCGCCTGGCGCGACGTGGCCCGCCGCATCGCCCATGAGATCAAGAACCCCCTGACCCCCATCCAGCTGTCGGCCGAGCGTCTGCGGCGGCGCTATCGCAGCCAGGTCGGCGAGGATGTCGAGGTGTTCGACCGCTGCACCGAGACCATCATCCGTCAGGTCGGCGATATCGGCCGGATGGTGGACGAGTTTTCGTCCTTTGCCCGCATGCCGGCACCGCGCTTTACCGCCGTCGATCCGGCGGAACTGCTGCGCGAGGCGGTGTTCGCCCAGCGCGTGGCGGCGGCTGCGGTTGGCGTTGAACTGATCGAGCCCCTGCCCAGTATCGTGCTGCACGCCGACCGGCCCATGGTCGGCCAGGCCCTGACCAACATCCTCAAGAACGCCGGCGAGGCCGTGTCCGCGCGACGGGCCATCGCCCCGCGCGACGGTGACGGCGACCGCCCGGGCATTTCCGCGCGCCTGCTGGTCGAGGACGAGACCGTGGTCTTCATCATCGAGGACGACGGCATGGGCCTGCCCGCCAAGGACCGCGATCGCCTGACCGAGCCCTATGTGACCACG
Source organism: Aquidulcibacter paucihalophilus (assembly GCA_030285985.1). Classification (NCBI taxonomy): domain Bacteria; kingdom Pseudomonadati; phylum Pseudomonadota; class Alphaproteobacteria; order Caulobacterales; family Caulobacteraceae; genus Aquidulcibacter; species Aquidulcibacter paucihalophilus. The sequence goes on along the minus strand of CP127384.1, from coordinate 1,957,181 downwards.
CGCGAGAAGGGTACGGGCCTCGGCCTGGCCATCGTCAAACGCATCTGCGAGGAACACGGCGGCGAGTTGAAGCTCGCCGACGCCGAGACCCTGGCCGGCGCGCGCGTCTGCCTGATCTTCCCCCTGAAATCCCAACCGAAACCGACCGGCGCCGCCGGGACGAAGGAGGCGAAAGCTTCCCGGTCCCGCACCGTTCCGGCCGCCGAATAGCGAGGCGTCATGCGATCCACGGGAGCCGACATTCTGGTCGTCGACGACGAGGCCGACATCCGCGAACTGGTCTCAGGCCTGCTCGAGGATGAGGGTCACGGCGTGCGCGTCGCCTCCAACTCGGACGAGGCCCTGGCCGCGATCCGGGCCCGGCGGCCGTCGCTGGCCCTGCTCGACATCTGGATGCAGGGCGGCGGTCTGGACGGACTGGAGCTGCTCGACGTCATCAAGGAGCTGGATCCCGACCTGCCGGTGGTGATGATCTCGGGCCACGGCAACATCGAGACGGCCGTCACCGCGCTCCAGCGGGGGGCCTATGACTTCATCGAAAAGCCCTTCAAGTCCGATCGCCTCGTGGTCGTTGTGCAGCGGGCGCTTGAGGCGTCATCGCTGAAGCGCGAGAACCGTCGACTGCGGGCCCAGGTCGCAGCGCCGTCCGGTTTCATCGGCCGCTCGGCGGCGGCCCAGACCCTGCGCAGCACCGTCGCCAAGGTCGCCCCGGCCAACAGCCGGGTCCTGATCTCGGGGCCTCCGGGCTCGGGCAAGGAGCTTGTGGCGCGTCAGATCCACGAGGCCAGCGCCCGCTCCAAGGGTGAGTTCGTCGCCATCGCCGCCGCCGGGATGACGCCCGAACGGCTGGACATCGAACTGTTCGGCGAAGAGGGCCACGACGGTCGCCCGCGCAAGATCGGCGTCTTCGAGCGCGCCCACAACGGGACCCTCTATCTGGACGACGTCGGCGACATGCCGCGCGAAAGCCAGAGCCGGGTTCTGCGCGTGCTGGTCGAACAACGCTTCCGCCGCGTCGGCGGCGAACAGGACGTCCAGGTCGACATCCGCGTGGTCACCTCGACCTCGCGCGACCTGAAGGTCGAGATCGCCGAGGGCCGGTTCCGCGAGGACCTGTTCCACCGCCTGAACGTCGTGCCGATCCGCGTGCCGGCCCTGTCCGAGCGGCGCGAGGACATCCAGGAACTGATCGACTATTTCATCGACACCCTGTCGGCGTCCCAGGGCCTGCCAAAGCGCCGCCTCGGCGACGATGCCATCGCCGTGCTCCAGGTTCATCCCTGGCCCGGCAACGTCCGTCAGCTGCGCAATAACGTGGAACGGCTGCTGATCCTGGCCACCGGCGATCCTGACCAGCCGATCAGCGCCGACATGCTGCCGCAGGAGGCGACCAACGCCAATTCGACCGGCACGCTCGGCGGCGAGCGGATCATCGCCCTGCCGCTGCGCGAGGCCCGCGAGGTGTTCGAGCGCGAATATCTGGCGGCCCAGATCATGCGCTTCGGCGGCAATATCTCGCGCACCGCGGCCTTCATCGGCATGGAGCGCTCGGCCCTGCACCGGAAACTCAAATCCCTGGGCGTGTCCCCGTCGAGGGGCGGCGAAGACGATATCGAAGAGGCAATCGAAGAATGAGCCGCGTCGCCTATGTGAATGGCCAGTACCAGCCGCATGGTCAGGCCGTGATCCATGTCGAGGATCGCGGCTTCCAGTTCGCCGACGGAGTCTATGAGGTCTGGTCGGTGTTCGACGGCCGGATGGCCGATTTCGACGGCCACATGACCCGCCTGCACCGCAGCCTGAACGAGCTGCGCATCCCGATCCCGATGACGCCCGAGGCCCTGACCCGCGTGCTGAACGAGACGGTCCGGCGCAACCGGGTGCGTGAGGGGCTGGTCTATATCCAGGTCACCCGCGGCACGGCCCGCCGGGATCACCCGTTCCCGCCGGAAGGCACCCCGCCCAGCGTTGTGATCACGGCGAAATCCCTGCCGCTGTCGAAGGGCAATGCGGCGGCGAAGAAGGGGGTGGCCGTCGTCACCCATCCGGACATCCGGTGGGGCCGTTGCGACATCAAGACGGTCGGCCTGCTGCCCAACGTCCTCGCCAAACAGGCGGCCAAGGAACGCGGCGCCGCGGAGGCCTGGATGGTCGACGAGATGGGTCTGGTCACCGAGGGCTCGTCGACCAACGCCTGGATCGTAGACGAGAACGGCACGCTGCGGACGCGGGACACCCAGGCCAATATCCTGCACGGCATCACCCGCGCGGCGGTCATGGCCCTGATCGCCGACGAGGGTCTGGCCTTCGAGGAAAGGGCTTTCTCTGTGGACGAGGCCAAACGCGCGCGCGAGGCCTTCTACACCTCGGCCAGCGGCTTCGTGATGCCGGCGACCTCGATCGACGGCGTGAAGATCGGCAACGGCAAGCCCGGTCCGATCGCGACCCGGCTGCGGGAGCTGTATCTCGATCAGGCGATGCGGGACGCGGTCTGATCCGCGCGGTCAGTTCGAAGGCATGACCCGGGGGAGAATGCCGGTGGGCTGGCGATACGGCTGGGTGCAGGGTTCGTCTGACGCTACCGCGACAGGCGGGTTGTCGATGTCATACTCGATGTAGAGCATCTCATCATGGATCGCGGCCGCGACGAACACCGTGCAGTAGTCCGCTCCGCCTCTACAACTCCGCCGAAGCACCTCCCACGTTCGGGGTCTGCCCCCTTGATACGTGCAGACGCGCAACTGTGCTGACCGGGCCAGTTCCTTCGATGCTCGCACCGGAATGCCGACCCGTCCGTCAGGCGCCACAATGAACGGCCAGCGCGCGCGCTCATGCGCAACCATCTCGGCTCCCGTTCTCGGTGGGGTGTCCTGCCGGCTCGCTCCTGTTGCAAACAGAGCCAGCAGGATAACCCCGCAGACTTTGGTGACCGGACGACCCGTCAGACGAACCGCATCCATTGACCTGACCCCTGCAAGGTTGAGTGTGACGAAATACACCACCGGGGGCTCGATTCGGGAAGCGGCTGGTGTCTTCCTGCGATCCGAAGCCTTGACCAGAGGTACCGCCACGCCATCCAGGCGTTGCGGACCTGTATGGCCGGTGGCTAAGGTGCCGGGCCGGACATTCGATCCAGCCCCGCGCCGCTCCCTCGGCCGGAGAACAAGCAAGAACAGGCTGAACCTGCCATGTCGCAAGACAAGTCCAAGAACCTTCAGGACACCTTCCTCAACAGCGTCCGCAAGACCAAGACGCCGCTGACCATCTTCCTCGTCAACGGCGTCAAGCTGCAGGGCATCGTGACCTGGTTCGACAACTTCTGTGTGCTGCTGCGCCGCGATGGCCAGTCGCAGCTGGTCTACAAACACGCCATTTCGACCATCATGCCGTCCGCGCCCGTGCAGCTGTACGAGCCGGAGGCGGACGAGGACTGACGGCCCGGTCCCTTCTGCCGTCACCCTCGGGCTTGACCCGAGGGCCAGACGTGGTGCGGCGATGCGTCAGGGATGGCCCGATGGCCGGCGACTTCCTATCTGTCGACCAGCACCACGAAATCCGGTCCCCGGGTCAAGCCCGAGGATGACGGCGTAACGAAAGCCCGAGACCTGACCACCAAACATATCGACCACGCCGTCCCCCTCATCCGGGCGGTCGTCATCCACCCCGAACGCTCCGACTCCGGCGCGAGTGAAAGTTCGCGCCAGTCGGTCGAACGTCTGGAGGAGGCCGTCGGCCTCGCCCGGGCGCTGGACCTCGACGTCCGCGGGGAAGAGATCGTGCGCATCCGCAAGGTCACGCCCGCCACCCTGTTCGGCTCGGGCAAGGTCGAGGAACTGGCCGCCCTGGTCCGCGCCGCCGAGGCCGAGGCCGTGGTCATCGATGACCAGTTGTCGCCGGTGCAGCAGCGCAATCTGGAAAAGGCCTGGGACTGCAAGGTCATCGACCGCACCGGCCTGATCCTCGAGATCTTCGGCCGCCGCGCGCGCACCAAGGAAGGCCGGCTGCAGGTCGAGCTGGCGCGGCTCGACTATGAGAAGTCGCGGCTGGTGCGGACCTGGACCCACCTCGAGCGGCAACGCGGCGGCACCGGCTCGACCGGCGGCCCCGGCGAGACCCAGATCGAGCTCGACCGCCGCCTGATCGCCGACCGCATCGTCAAGCTCAAGGTCGAGCTGGACGAGGTGCGCCGCACCCGCGGCCTGCATCGCAAACAGCGCCAGAAGGTGCCGTTCCCGACCATCGCCCTGGTCGGCTACACCAACGCCGGCAAGTCGACCCTGTTCAACCGGCTGACGGGTTCGGACGTGGTGGCCAAGGACCTGCTGTTCGCCACCCTCGACACCACCCAGCGCACCATCCGTCTGCCGCAGGGCCGCCCGGCCATCGTCGCCGACACCGTCGGCTTCATCTCCGACCTGCCGCACGAACTGGTCGAGAGCTTCCGGGCGACGCTGGAGGAGGTGGGCGAGGCCGACCTGATCCTGCACGTCCGCGACATCGCGTCACCCGACAGCGAGGCCCAGTCGAAGGACGTCGAGGCGGTGCTGAAACAGATCGAGACGCCCGAGGGCAAGACCCGCCGGGTGCTCGAGGTCTGGAACAAGATCGACCTGCTCGATGACGAGGTCCGCGAGGCCGTGCTCGGCCAGGCCGAACGCCTGTCCCGCGAGGGCCGGGCGGTCGCCGTCTCGGCCTGGACCGGGGAGGGGATCGAACCCCTGCGCGACACCATTGCCGGCCTGATCGACGACGACCCGGAGACGGAACTGGTGCTGTTACCCGCGCAGGGCGAGGCGCTGGCCTGGCTCTATGAGAACGGGCGGGTCACCCGCCGGGAGACGGACGACGAGGGCCGCACCCATGTGGTCGTGCGGCTGCACCCGGCGGCGCTGGGCCGGTTCGAGCGGCAGTTCGGGTAATCGTCTCCTCCCTGTTCGCGAAGCGAATGGGGAGGGGGACCACGCGAAGCGTGGTGGAGGGGTTTCAACCGCACCGCTCCCGGGCGATATGCGCGATGAAGTCGAGGACTCCGTCAAGCTCAGTCCTCACGCTGTCGGCCGCAAGCCGAATAACCCGGATGTTCTGCTCCCGAAGCCAGACAGTCCGCCGTCGGTCATGTGCGATGCGGTCCGGACGCTCGTGACCCCGTCCATCCACCTCGACTGCCAGCTTCGCTGCAGCACAGTAGAAGTCCAGGATGTAGGGGCCGATCGGATGCTGACGGCGAAACTTCAGTCCCGCCAGTCGCTTGCCGCGCAGACAGGCCCATAGCCGCATCTCCGGTGGCGTCATGCGCCGGCGAAGCTCGCGGGCCCTCTCGACTGTCAGGAGCGCTGTCACCCCTCCACCATGCTTCGCATGGTCCCCCTCCCCATGGCTTCGCCACAGGGAGGAGACGGTAGGTGCGTACGTTAAGAGTGTCTACATAATACCATCTAGGGTGATATTCAGTTGCCTCCGCACCTTGTGGGGAGGGGGCGTCAGCTGCCGCTGCGCTCCGCCGCCTTCGCCGCGTCCCACAGCCCGTCCATCTCGGCCAGATCGCTCTGCTCCGGTCCGCGCCCGTCTTTCGCCAGCTCGGCCTCGATAAACCCGAACCGCCGGACGAATTTCGCATTGGCCCCGCGCAGGGCGTCCTCCGGCTCGACGCCCAGCTTCCGTGCCAGATTGGCCACCACGAACAGCAGGTCGCCGACCTCGCCGCGGGCCTTGTCCAGGTCCCCCGCGGCGATCTCGACGCGCAGTTCGGCGACCTCCTCGTGCAGCTTGTCGAAGACCTCGTCGGTCGAGGGCCAGTCGAAGCCGACGCGGGCGGCGCGTTTGGTCAGCTTCGCCGCCCGCGCCAACGCGGGCAGGCCCACCGGCACGTCGTCCAGCGCGCCGTGCTGGGCCTTGGCCACGCGCTCGGCGGCCTTGATGTCCTCCCAGCGCGCCTTCTGGGCCACGCCATCCGGTTTCGCCGCCTCGTCGCCGAACACGTGCGGGTGGCGGCGTTCCAGCTTGTCGGCGATGGCGTTGGCCACGTCGTCGAAGGCGAACAGCCCCTGTTCCTCGGCCATGCGGGCGTGGAAGACGGTCTGGAACAGCAGGTCGCCGAGCTCGGACTTCAGCTCGTCCATGTCGCCGCGCTCGATGGCGTCGGCGACCTCATAGGCCTCCTCGATCGTATAGGGGGCGATGGTGGCGAAGGTCTGCTCCACGTCCCACGGACAGCCGCCGTCGGGGTCGCGCAGCCGGGCCATGATGCCGATCAGGCGGTCGATAGGTGTCATGCGGAGGCCGTCGCCGCGCCGTCGCGTTCTTCCAGCGCCTTGCGGATCTCGTCGTGCCGGGCGGGCGTCAGCGGATAGCCCTTGAGCACCAGCGCCGCCGCCGCCAGCAACAGGCCGGGGACGAGGATGAACAGGATCTGCAGCGTCAGCAGCGAGCCCTCGCTGTTGCCCTCCGGCCCCGGAAGGGCGCTGAACCCGACCCACTGCAGGATCAGATAGGGGATCAGGGCCACGACATGGCCGATCTTGGTCGTGGCCGACAGGATCGAGAACATCAGACCGGTGCGGTCCACGCCCGTGTCCAGCCGCACCTCGTCGCCCGCGTCGGCCATCATGGCCCGCAAAAGGAACAGGCCGGCCGCATAGGGCAGGCCGGCGATGAACATGGCGGCGGCGGTCAGGGCGAAATTGCCGCCCGGGACCAGGGTCGCCCCGATGTAGAAGGCCGCGAACACAAGGCTGGCCGTCGCCAGTGCCTTGTCCTTGCCGATGCGGGTCGCGAGCCAGGCCCAGAAAGGCGCTCCGACCAGTCCGGCGACGAAATAGAACAGCATGAACAGCGACGCCTGGGTGTGGTCGTAGCCCTTGATCTGGCCGAAGAAGAAGAACAGCAGCGAGCCGGTGATGCCCGGTGCGACGCCCAGCAGCAGGTCGGCGAACAGCAGCTTGCGCACCGTCTTCTTGCTGAACAGGCCGAGGTAGGCCTTCGGCCCGCCATGCGGCGCGGCACCGGCGTTGACCGGCTCGGGCACGACGAACATGGCCAGGCCGATGGTGACGGGCAGGGCGATCATGATCGCCCAGCCCATGATCCGCACCCCCGCGGCGTAGTCGCCGATGCCGGTCTTCACCACCACCGTCGGCAGGATCAGGATCAGGATCACGCCGATGATGTTGAACACCTGCCACCAGCCATAGACGCGGCTGCGCTGGTCGTATTGAGGGGCAAGCACCGCCGCCCAGCCCAGCTGGCCGAGAGTGCCGATCGAGAAGCCGAGGTAGAGGACCAGCAGCCAGCCGAACAGATAGGCCGCGCCGGCCCCCGGCTGGACCAGGACGAACATCATAAGGGCCGACAGCATCAGGATCGGCGTCGAGATCGCCATCCACGGCCGGTATCGGCCCCACTTCGTCTTCGTCTTGTCCATGCCCCAGCCGATGAACGGGTCGAAGACGATGTCGATCAGCCGCACGGCCATGAAGACCGCGGCGACCACCCCCAGCTCCAGCCCTACATAGGTCGCGTAGAACTCGGGCAGGGTCACCGGCAGGGCGACGCCGAAGGCCGCCAGCGGCAGGCAGGGGCCGGAGAAGGCGGCGAGGATGGCGTTGGATCGGCGCGCCGGAGCGGCGGCTGGAGGCGCAGTCGGGGCGGCGTCGGTCATGGATGCGTCCGGCGGTCCGGCCCTGAGTCGGCCGTTCGGACACCATGCCGCCTTTGCGCGCATCACGCGAGCCGTCGACCCCGCGTTCTGTCCCGGCGTGAAGGGCCTTGCAGCGGACACAGAGACAGGGTCAGCTTCCCCGATGCCGATACGTCTGCTCCTGCTGCTGATCAGCGCCCTCGCGACCGTCCTGGTCGCCGGGCCGGCGAAGGCGCAGGCCGAGTTCTGCGACCGCCAGATCGAGGACTGGGGCGGCCCGGCCCTCGCCAACGGCATTTCGCTGCATTCGCTGGAATGGGCCCCCTTCGGCTCGGCCGAATGGGGTTGGGAGACCTATGTGCCGCTGATCCAGCAGGAACTGGCCACCGGCTGCGCGGCCAGTTCTCCGGTCTTCGCGCGTCGGCTGGCGGACTTCCAGACCGCGCATCAACTGCCCTCGACCGGCATATTCGACCAGGCGACTTTCCAGACCTTCCGCGGCCTGTGGCAGGAGCGCCGGCCCTTCATCATGGCGCGGGTCCGCGAGGAGCCCTGTCCTGATCCGCCGCCCCTGTACCAGCTGGGCTATCTGGTCGCGTCCGAGGAACACGCCGACCGTCTGACCCGCCTGCTGCGCCGTGATGTGCTTGAGGCCTATCGCCAGATGGTTGCTGCCGCCCGGGCCGAGGTGCCCGAGGTCGCCAACGATCCGGAGCTGCTGCAGATCTTCTCGGGCTTCCGGGACCCGGAGGCCGATGCGGCGCGGTGCGCGGCGGCCGGCAATTGCGACGGCGTCCGCCGTGCGGTCTGTTCACCGCACCGCACCGGCACGGCGGTCGACCTCTATGTCGGCCAGGTCGTCGGTCTCGGCGTCGACAACACCTCGCCGCCCAGCCGTCTGCACATGAGCCGCGGGGCCACCTATCGCTGGCTGGTGAAGAACGCCGGCCGTTTCGGCTTCGTCCCCTACGCCTTCGAGCCCTGGCACTGGGAGTGGGTCAGTCCGGCGAGCGGCTATGCCGGGCCGCCGCCGCCGTCGTGATACGGGCCCTCACGGACGGAGAACGCGCGCTGGCGGTCGAGGCCTTCGGCGACGCCCTTGCGCTCGACTTCATCCGATTCCTGCCTGCGCCGTGGCCTTTCGACCGCGCCTTTGTGCCCGGGCGCTGGTTCGGACGGGAGTGGATCGTCTGGCCGGCGCGCACCCTGCCATCGGACGTATCGGCTGCACCCCTGAAGCTTCAGGCCCTGCTGATCCATGAACTGACCCACGTCTGGCAGGCGCAGCAGGGGGTCAATCTCCTGACCGGCAAGATCCGGGCGGGCGATCGACCCGCGTCCTATGAATATCCGGTCGGGGTGGACTGCGACTGGGGCGGCCTGAACATCGAACAGCAGGCCATGGTGGTCGAGCACCGGTTCCGCCTGACGCGCGGCCAGCCGGCGCCGGCGGATCCAGCCTTTTATGACCGGGTCTGTCCGATCGGTCCGCGGATCAGTGGTTGAGGCTTGCGCCGCCTGTCCCGCAGCCCATATTAGAAACATACACTGTTTCTAATAGAATGAGCCCAACCCTGATGCGCCAGCCCGTGATCTTCTTTGGCCATGGTTCCCCGATGAACGCTCTCGGCGGGCCTTACGCCGACGCCTGGCGCGCGCTCGGCGAAGCCGTCGGGAAGCCGAGGGGCGTGGTCATGGTCTCGGCCCACTGGGAGACGAACGGCCTGGCCGTGACGGTGCAGTCGAAGCCCGAAACCCTTCACGATTTCGGAGGCTTCCCTGACGAACTGCATGCGATGCAATACCCGGCGCCGGGCTCACCCGAGCTGGCCGCGCGGGTCGCCACGTTGACGGGAGCGACGCCGACGACGCAGTGGGGCCTCGATCACGGGACCTGGTCGGTGCTGGCCCATGTCTGGCCCAAGGCCGATGTTCCGGTGGTCCAGTTGTCGCTGGACCGCGGCCTCGAAGCGCGCGGTCATCATACGCTGGCGAAACGCCTCACGGCGCTGCGGGACGAGGGGATCGTCATCGCCGGCTCGGGTGACTTCGTGCACAATCTGCGGACCTGGAAGCGGGCCGGCGGAGAGGCCTACCCCTGGGCCTCAGGCTTCAATGAAGCGGTCAAGGCGGCCTTGCTGCGCGGCGACGACGAGGCCCTGATCGACTGGGTCGGGCTGGCGGAGGACGCGCAGATGAGCGTCCCGACCGACGAACACTATCTGCCGCTGCTCTACGTCGCCGCCCAGCGCAGGCCGGGCGACGACGTCAGCTTCTTCAACGACGTCATCGAGGGCGGTTCAATCTCGATGACGGGCGTGCGGATCGGTTAGGCGAGGTCGGTCTTGCGCTTCAGGACGTGGTCCAGGGCCCAGGTGCCCGGTCCGGCAAAGGCGAGATACAGGAAGACCCAGCAGTACAGCGCCGCCAGCTCGCCCTGGTTGACCATCGGGAAGAAGGACGCGCCACCGAACTGCCAGTGGAACTGGGCATAGGCCACGGCCATCATGCCTGACATGAGGAAGGCGACCGGTCGGGTGAACAGCCCGAGGACGATCATCGCCCCGCCGACCAGCTCCAGAACGCCGCCGACGCCCATCTGGCTGGCGATGTCGAACGGACCCATGGCGGGGGCCGGGAAGCCGAAGATCTTCTGCGCGCCGTGCTGCATGAACATCAGGCCGGAGACGATGCGCAGCCCCGCCAGCGCCTTGTCGGCATGGGGATCGAGTTTGGAAAACAGGCTCATGGTCAGTTCCTTCCGTCACCGGCCCGGCTCGGACCGTTCGTCATATTGAAACTGTTACTGTTGCAGTCAAGAGCTCGTCCGTCAGGCGGCCTTCTCCAGTTCGGCCATCTGCTGGATGCGGACATAGTCGGTCTTGCCGGTGCCCAGCACGGGCACCTCGGCGACGCGCATGATCTTCTTGGGAACGGCCAGTTCGGGCGCGCCGTGGCTGCGGGCCCATTCGGCCAGACGGGCGACGTCGGCGTCCCGGCGGTCGGTGACCAGCACCAGCTTCTCGCCCTTGCGCGCGTCGGGGATCGAGACCACGGCGTGCCGCGCCTCGGGCCAGACCGCGCTGGCCAGACCCTCGACCGCGGTCAGGGACACCATCTCGCCGCCGATCTTGGCGAACCGCTTGATCCGGCCGAGGATCGAGACATAGCCGTCCTTGTCGATGTCGACGATGTCGCCCGTGTCGTGCCAGCCGCCGGGCAGCGGTTCGACGACCTCGGGGTCATTCGGCGACAGATATCCCTGCATCACGTTCGGCCCGCGCAGGAAAAGCCGCCCCCCGTCCGGAATGCCCTCGACCGGATCGAGCCGCCATTCCATGCCCGGGATCATCTGGCCGACCGTCCCCGGCCGGTTCCGGTCCGGGTGGTTGATCGCCACAACGGGGGCCGCCTCGGTCGCCCCGTAGCCTTCGAGCAGTTTGAGGCCGTGGAAGCGGGTGTTGAACAGGTGGTGGGTCTCGGGCCGCACGCGCTCGGCGCCGGCGACCACAAACTCCAGGGTGTCGAAATCATCGGGTGACGCGACCCGGGCATACTGGTTCAGGAAGGTATCGGTCGCGAACAGGATCGAGGCCTTCACCTCGGGTAGCAGCTCAACGATCTGTTTTGCGTGCAGCGGCGAGGGATACTGGAATGCCTTCATGCCGTTCAGCAGCGGCAGCATGACCCCGCCCGTCAGTCCGAAACAATGGAACGTCGGCAGCGGGTTGAACATCACCCACTCCGGCTTCAGGTCAATATGCTGGGAGCCCTGCCGACAGTTGGAGACCAGATTCCACTGGCTGAGCACCACGCCCTTGGGGGCGCCGAAGCTCCCGGAGGTGAAGAGGATGACGCCCGTCGAGGATGGTTCGGTCCTGACCCTGAATTGTCTGGGCAGCATGCCGGCCAGCAAGCCATAGGCCTTGTCCTGCAGTCCGATGGTTTTGCGGATATCGTCCAGCCAGACAATCTCGGCGACCTTGCCCAGTTCCTCCATCAGGTCTTCGAGCTTGGCCTGGTTGATGAACCGCTTGGCGGAGAGGACCTTCTTCAGCCCGGCGGCCTTGATCGCCGCCTTGATGTTGGCCTGACCGGACGTGAAATTCAGCATCACAGGCACCCGGCCATGCGCATGCAGGCCGAAATAGGTGACGACGACACCAGAGCTGGAGGGCAGCAATATGCCGACCCGCTCACCCACTTCGGTCATCGCGGCGATCTTGCGGCCCAGCACAAAAGCGGAGCGGATCAGCCCGGTGTAGGTCAGCGGATTCCGGTCGATGTCCTCAAGGATTTCCTTGTCGCCGAATTTTTCCCGGGCGGAGATGAGGGCGTCAAAAACCGTTTCCTCAACGTGACGGGGATCCAGGGGTACGCGCAAGTCCATCCTCCGTGCGGCTGCGGTTTGTCCCGCGCCCTTTTTATGTTCAGCGGTCAGACTAGGGCGGCCGCGTCGCCTTGAAAAGGTGCGTTACCTCGCGTGAGGAGCCGGCCCGCCTTGCCTTCGCCCCGCGGAAGGACGACATAGCGGTTCCGCACCGCTCCGGAGCCCGCGTCGCCTTGGTTACGCTGATCAACACCCTGACGAAGACGCCGGCCGAACTGCGTCACCCCGAGAAGCAGAACCGGCCCGAGACGGCGGTGCTGAAGAAGCCCGACTGGCTGCGCGTCAAGGCGCCCGGCTCGGGCCAGTACAATGCCACCAAGGCCATCGTGAAGGACAAGGGCCTCGTCACCGTGTGTGAGGAGGCGGCCTGCCCGAACATCGGCGAGTGCTGGAGCCAGAAGCACGCCACCCTGATGATCATGGGCGACACCTGCACGCGGGCCTGCGCCTTCTGCAACGTCAAGACGGGCCTGCCCCAGCCGCTGGATCCGGAAGAGCCGGCCAAGGTCGGTCTGGCCGTGGCGCAGCTGGGCCTGAATCACGTCGTCATCACCAGCGTGGACCGGGATGACGTCTCCGACGGCGGCGCGGCCCATTTCGCGGAAGTGGTTCGCCAGATCCGCATCCAGGCGCCGAACACGACGATCGAGATCCTGACGCCCGACTTCCTGCGCAAGGACGGGGCGGCCGAGGTGATGATCGATGCGACCCCGGACGTCTTCAACCACAACCTCGAGACCGTGCCGCGGCTGTATCTGAAGATCCGGCCCGGAGCCCGCTACTTCCACAGCCTGCGCCTGCTGCAGATGGTCAAGGAACGCGACCCCAACCAGTTCACCAAGTCCGGCATCATGGTCGGCCTGGGCGAGACCCGCGAAGAGGTCATGCAGGTGATGGACGACATGCGCTCGGCCGGCGTCGACTTCATCACCATCGGCCAGTACCTCCAGCCGACCCGCAAACACGCCGCCATCGACCGCTTCGTCACCCCGGACGAGTTCAAGGCCTATGAGGCCATCGCCCGCGCCAAGGGCTTCCTGATGGTGTCGTCCTCGCCCCTGACCCGCAGCTCGCACCACGCCGGCGACGACTTCGCCCGGCTGAGGGCGGCGCGTTTGGCGCAGACCGGACGCTGAGCCGCGCTTGGCCGTCCACCGCGTCACCAAAATCCTGCCGTACACGCCGGCCCAGCTGGCCGGTCTGGTCGCCGATGTGCGCGCCTATCCCGAGTTCGTGCCCTGGGTGACCGCCATGCGGACCTGGAGCCCGCGCGAGGAGGGGGCCGGTGTCAGCCTGGTCGACGCCGAGGCGGCCGTGGGCTTCTCCTTCCTCAGGGAAAGGTTCTCGACCTGGGTGCGGCATGACCGGAACCGCGACATGGTCGAGGTCGGCCTGATCCGCGGGCCGTTCCGGCACCTCAAGAACCGCTGGGAATTCTTCCCCGATCCGGCCGGGACGCGGGTCGAGTTCATGATCGACTTCGCCTTCAAGTCGCGACTGCTCGACGGCATGCTGCACGCCAATTTCGACCGCGCCGTCAGCAAGCTGATGAGCTGTTTCGAGGCGCGGGCGGCGAAACTCTACGGACCCCAATCTTCCACGGCCAGGCGGTGAGCTTCGACTTCGACGCGACGGTGGTGGGGGCCGGCGCGGTCGGCCTGGCCTGCGGCCGGGCGCTGGCGAAGCGGGGCCTGTCGGTGCTGGTGCTGGAGAAGGAACCCCACATCGGTCAGGGCGTGTCCTCGCGCAATTCCGAGGTCATCCACGGCGGCCTCTATTATCCGACCGGTTCGCTGAAGGCACGGTTCTGCGTCGAGGGGCGGCGGGCGCTCTACGCCTTCCTCGACAGCCACAAGGTCGATTTCCGCAAATGCGGCAAACTGGTCGTGGCCACCGACGCGGCCGAGGTCGAGCGGATCGAGGCTATCTTCGTCCAGGCGACGGCCAACGGTGTCGAAGGACTGGAACATCTGACCGGCGCCCAGGCGCAGGCGCTGGAGCCGGGCCTGAACGCCCACGCCGCCATCCTGTCGCCCGAGAGCGGCGTCTTCGACAGTCACGGCTATATGCTGGCGTTGGAAGGCGAGATCGTTGAGGCGGGCGGTTCGGTGGTGGTCTCCACCCCGTTCGAACGGGCGCAGCCCTTGCCCGGCGGCGGCTTCACCCTCACAGCGGGCGGGGAGGGCGGGGCGACCCTGACCACCCGCCTCCTGGTCACCGTGCCGGGTCTCGCCGCGCAGGCCGTGGCGGCCCGGATCGAAGGCTATCCGGAAGACCGCATCCCGGCGGGGCATTTCGGCAAGGGGGTTTATTTCCGCCTGACCGGAAGGGCGCCGTTCGAGCGGCTGATCTATCCACCGCCCATCCACGGCGCGCTGGGCACCCACTATCGCAAGGACCTGGGCGGTCAGGCCGTGTTCGGGCCCGACCTCGTCTATGTCGAAACCGAAGACTATGCGGTCGACGCCGCCAAGGCCGCCGAGTTCGAGGGCTACATCCGCCGCTTCTGGCCCGGCCTTCCGGACGGTGCGCTCACCCCCGACTACGCCGGCATCCGGCCGAAACTGCACGGACCGGGCGAGCCGCAGCCGGACTTCCAGCTGCACGGCCGCGATCTTCATGGCCTCGACGGACTGGTCGCCCTGTTCGGCATTGAAAGCCCCGGTCTGACCAGCTCCCTTGCGATCGGCGAGGCGGTCAGCGAAATGCTGGCCCATGACTGAGATCACGATCCGTGACGCCGCTCCGGCGGATATTCCGGCCCTGCATGCCCTCATCGAGAGCGCCTATCGCGGCGAGTCCTCGCGCGCCGGCTGGACCACCGAGGCGGACTTGCTGGACGGCCAGCGCACCGATCCCGATGACCTCGCCGACATTCTGGCCGATCCGGCGCAGGCCCTGCTGACGGCCTGGCGCGACGATGAGCTGGTCGGCTGCATCCTGATTGCGGACCGCGGCGAAGGCATGGGCTATTTCGGCATGCTGTCTATCCGCCCGACGCTTCAGGGGGGCGGTCTGGGCCGCCGACTGGTCGAGGCCGCCCACGCTGCGCTGGCCGAACGCTTCGGTGCCCGTCGGGTGCGCATCTCGGTCCTCCCCCAGCGCGAGACCCTGATCGCCTGGTACCAACGGCTCGGATATCAACGGACGGGCGAGACCCTGCCGTTCCCTTATGGCAACCCGCGTTTCGGCCTGCCCAAACGTGACGACCTGTATTTCGTCGTCATGGAACATGGACTGGCCTGAGCCGGTGGAGATCCGCACGCCCCGCCTGATCCTGCGCTCCGCCCGGCCGGACGATCTGGAGGCCATGCACGCCGTGCTGTCGGACCCCCGTGCCACCCTCTGGTGGTCGGAGCCCCCGCACGAGACGCTGGACGAGAGCCGGACGTGGCTGGACGCCATGATCGCCAATGGCCCCGACCATCCCGACTTCGTCATCGAGCTGGACGGCCGGGTGATCGGCAAGGCGGGATTCTGGAGGTTGCCCGACGTCGGCTACATCCTGCATCCCGACTGCTGGGGGCAGGGGCTGGCGTCCGAGGCCGTGGGGGCGGCGGTCGACCATGTCTTCGGGACCCGGGACATCGAGACCCTGACCGCCGACGTCGACCCGGAGAACGCCGCCTCGATTCGCCTGCTGGAGCGGCTGGGGTTCGTCAGGACCGGCTTTGGCGAGCGCACCTGGAACGTCGGCGGCGTCTGGAAGGACAGCGTCTTCTACGCCGTGTCGCGGACGGATCGGGCTTCCGGGGCGACCGGACAAGCTCCCGCTTGAACTCCGGGCCGGGTTGAGGCATAAGCCCGCCCTCGCAGGCGGCTCTTTCGGGCCGCCGCTGTTGTTTTCGCGCCTCCGCCGGCGCCACCCTTGAGAAGATTGAGACGGACATGGCCGTTCCGAAGCGCAAAGTATCGCCCTCGCGTCGCAACATGCGCCGCTCGCACGACTCGCTGGGCTCCAACCCGCACGTCGAGGACAAGGACACGGGCGAGCTGCGCCGCTCGCACCACATCGACCTGAAGACCGGCACCTACCGCGGCCGCCAGGTCCTGACGCCCAAGGAAGACTAGGCCTTAGAACCTCCTCATCCCGGCCGACGGAGCGCGACGCGCGAAGGCCGGGCCGGGACGAAGCTGAATAACGGCGCGCGGTGCACCGCGCGCCGTTTTCGTGCGTTGTACCTCCCACCCAACGGAGTTGCGCCATGATCCGCCGCCTGATGCTCACCACCGCCGTCCTCGCGCTCGCCGCCTGCGGCGCGCCTGACACCGCTCCGGCCCCGGCCCCCGAGCCTGCGCCGGTCCCCGCGCCCGTCCCGGCCGCGAACGTGCTGACGTCCCAGGGCTTCGGGCCGCTCCGTATCGGCATGACCCGCGCCGAGGTCGAGACGGCCCTGGGGGCCGATTCCAGCCCCGGCTCGGTCGGTGGTCCTGACCCGGCCGCCTGCGACACCTTCCATCCGGCCCGCGCCCCGACGGGCCTGAGGGTCATGATTGAACAGGGCGTCCTGACCAGCATCTGGCTGGACCGGGGCGCGACCCTGAAGACGGACAAGGGCTTCGGCGTCGGCGATACGGCCACGGCGATCAAGGCCGCCTACGGCCCGACGGCGACCGCTACGCCGCACAAATATTCCGCCGCCCCGGCGGAATACATCACGACCTGGAGCGTCGGCGGCTCCGCCGGCTACGTCCAGAACCCCGCCGCGCGGGGCATCGCCTATCACATCGGCACGGACGGCACGGCCGAACACGTGGCCGCGGGCGGGCCGAGCATCCAGTACGTCGAAGGCTGCGCCTGACGGTTGGCGATTCTGCGGGGGTTGGGCTAAACCCCGCCCAGTCCCCGACAGAAGAGCACACCCATGACCGACATCGCCGACATCGTCGCCCGCCAGATCCTCGACAGCCGCGGCAATCCGACGGTCGAGGTGGATGTGATCCTCGATGACGGCAGCTTCGGCCGCGCCGCCGTGCCCTCGGGGGCCTCGACCGGCGCCCATGAGGCCGTGGAACTGCGCGACGGCGACAAGGACCTGTGGGGCGGCAAGGGCGTCGGCAAGGCCGTCGACAACGTCAACGGCGAGATCTTCGACGCCCTCAGCGGCATGGACGCCGAGGACCAGCGCCGCATCGACGAGGCCCTGATCGCCCTCGACGGCACCGAGAACAAGGGTCGGCTGGGCGCCAACGCCATCCTCGGCGTCAGCCTTGCCGTCGCCAAGGCCAGCGCCATCTCCTCCGGCCTGCCGCTGCACCGCTATCTGGGCGGCGTCTCGGCGCGCATCCTGCCGACCCCGATGATGAACATCATCAACGGCGGCGCCCATGCCGACAATCCGATCGACATCCAGGAGTTCATGATCCTGCCGACCGGGGCGGACAGCTTCTCCGAGGCCCTGCGCATGGGCTCGGAAATCTTCTACGCCCTGCGCAAGCAACTGAAGGACGCCGGACACAATACCAATGTCGGCGACGAGGGCGGCTTCGCCCCCAACCTGGCCTCGGCCGAAGAGGCCTTGAGCTTCATCACCCGCGCCGGTCAGGCCGCCGGCTATCTGGCGGGCGAGGACTTCCACCTCGGGCTCGATGTCGCGGCGACGGAGTTCTTCAAGGACGGCAAATACGTCATGGCCGGGGAGGGCAAGACGCTCGAGGCCGAGGCCATGGTCAACTACCTCGCCGACCTGTGCGAACGCTTCCCCATCGTTTCGATCGAGGACGGCTGCGCTGAGGATGATTTCGATGGCTGGCGGCTGCTGACCGAGCGTCTGGGCGACCGCTGCCAGATCGTCGGTGACGACCTGTTCGTCACCAACCCCGCGCGTCTGGCCGCCGGGATCGGCGAGGGGCTGGCCAACTCTATTCTGGTGAAAGTGAACCAGATCGGGACCTTGTCCGAAACTCTGGATGCTGTGGATATGGCGCACCGCGCCGGCTACACCGCTGTCATGAGCCACCGTTCGGGCGAGACCGAGGATTCGATCATCGCCGACCTCGCCGTCGCTACCAACTGCGGACAGATCAAGACGGGCTCGCTGGCCCGTTCGGATCGCACGGCCAAATACAACCAGCTGCTCCGCATTGAAGAGATGCTCGGTGACCAGGGGGCCTATTTCGGCGACGGCATGCTCCTGAACCGCTAGGCGGCTTTCGGGCGCTGTCTCCGCCGTCTCGCGGGATGGTGTGCGACCAAGGGCCATTCAGGCGCGACGAAAACCGGCGGATTCGGTAGACTATGCGTCACGGCGCGTTGTGGCCGTGGCGAGGTTTCGGGATGCACGCCTCCGAATCGACAGGTGAAGGGTGGGCGACCAGGCGGGAGGCCGTGAGTTACCGGCACACCCTGCATGACGGCGCGCTTGCGCGCGTCACAGACATCTGCGCCCCGGCGTCCGAGCCACCATCCGGCCATTCCGCCCAGTTTCAGATCGCCCTGCCGTACCATGGCCTGTTCGGCTTCCGGGTCGGCAGCCGCATGGGTCTGTTCGACGCCCAGCGCATGCTGTTCGTCACCGCCGGCCGCGACTATTCGGACAGCCATCCTGTCGAGGGGCTGGGGCACGCCACCCTGGTCCTGACGCCCGCGCCCGCCGTGCTCGAGGACCTTTGCGGCACAACGACGCCGAGGGATCACCCCGGCTTCCAGCGTGTCGGCCTGCCCACGACGGCCGGTATCCGCCTTCGTACGCAGGAGCTTCGCCGTCTCGGGCAGGACCAGCCGGACCCGCTGCGCGATGAGGAATCGGTGGTGGCGACCCTGGGCGAGGTCCTGACGGTCGGCTTTCGTGATCCGGTCAGCGCCATTCCGCGTGTCATAAATCGGGCGAAAGAAGTCCTGCACGCCTTTGGATTCGAACGGATGACCCTCGACCGGATCGCCCGGGAAGTCGGCGTCTCTCCGGTCTATCTGACCCAGGCCTTCACGCGCGCCGAGGGGCAGCCGCTGTATCGCTATCAACTGGGTCTTCGGCTGAACCGGGCGCTGGTCGAACTGCCCCACAGCAACGACATCACCGCCCTGGCCCTCGATCTCGGCTTTTCAAGCCACGCGCATTTCAGCACCGCCTTCAAGGCCAGCTTCGGACAGAGCCCGTCGCAGTACCGGGCCAATGCGCGCTCGCCGATTCACGCCCAGGCGGCCTGACCGTCCGACCATAAAATTCTGGAAGTCCGGATTCCTGCGAGTGCCTAGGTCTGATGCCCTCAAACCAGGGGAGTCGGGCCATGAGCCTTCGTTCAATTCTGATCAGCGGGATTTTGATGATTGCAGTCGATTGTGTCGGGTCCGCCGCCATGGCGCAGACGCCTGAGGAAGATCGCCGCACGGTCGCCGCGCTGGACATCGAGTATCAACTGGCGGTGAAGCACAATGATTTCGCCACGATGGACCGCATTCTTCACGAGGACTTCGTGCTGATGCTCGGCGATGGCCGGGCGATCACCCGCGAGGCGCTCTTCGCCAATGAACGGCAGACCACCTATGAGCAGCAGGACGAAGAACCGGGCACCCAGACCGTCCGGGTCTATGGCGATACGGCGATCGTGACCGCCAAGCTCTGGCTCAAGGGCGTCAACGGGCATGGACCGTTCGACCGGACGCTCTGGTTCAGCGACACCTATATCCGCACGGAGTCCGGCTGGCGCTACGCCTTCGCCCAGGCCTCCCTGCCGCTCACGCCGACGTCGACGTCCGGCGAGCAATAGGTCCGGGTCGGGTTCGGCGGCGGTGGCCCCGGCTGTCGCCGCTGAACGCCGGGGAGGGGGCTTCGTGTTTTTGGCGTAACCTCACGGCCAAGCTACGGTTCGTTAGGCATTTTCGATCAGACTCTCTCAATCTTGAGTCCACGCTCAGAAGGAGCGTTCCCAGTGCCTGAACGGATGAAGCCGTATTTCCCTTCCGCAATTCTGTTGCTGCTTGTCGTCTATCTGGGCGTACAGGCCCTGACGGGCCAGCGCGGCCTGCTGAGCGGCCATGAGCGCGATGCCCTGATGGTGAGGCGCGAAGCGCAGCTGGCCGGAATCATGGACCAGCGACGCGACCTCGAGGTTCGGGTCCGCTACCTGCGCACCGACAGTCTTTCGCGCGATCTGCTGGAAGAGCGTGCCCGGGCCGTCCTCGGCTTCGCTGATCCCCGCGACTACGTCATCCGCGTCTCGGCCCCGGTCGCGACAAACGGCTCCGCGCCCCGAGCCTGATCAGAGATCAGGCTCTGCCTGTATTCTCGAACGAAGACCTGAGGTCCGATGCGGGGCATCCGAACCGGTTTCGTTCGTGCGTGAACTTTCGTTACAGCTCGGCTTGAGCGCTTTGCCTTTCGGGAACGAAGGCTGCTAAAGCCCCTTTCCGTAACGACAAGAGGCCCTGCCGTGTGGGCCCAGCCGGGAGATGACGGATGGCGAAAGCCCCCGCCGCAAAGACTGCGTCCAAGAAGATTCCCAATGCGCCGTCGGCGTCAAAAGAGGACCTGCTTCGCTTCTATCGCGAGATGGTCCTCATCCGCCGTTTCGAGGAGCGCGCGGGCCAGCTTTACGGCATGGGCCTGATCGGCGGCTTCTGCCACCTTTACATCGGCCAGGAAGCCGTGGCGGTGGGCGTTCAGGAGAGCGTCAAACAGGGCCACGACAAGATCATCACCGGCTATCGCGACCACGGCCACATGCTGTGCGCCGGCATGGATCCGAAAGAGGTCATGGCCGAGCTGACCGGCCGTATCGGCGGCTCGTCCAAGGGCAAGGGCGGGTCGATGCACATGTTCGACACCGCCACGGGCTTCTACGGCGGCCACGGCATCGTGGGCGCGCAAGTGGCCCTGGGCACCGGCCTGGCCTTCGCCGGCCGCTACCGCGGCGATGACAGTGTGGCCTTCATCTATTTCGGCGACGGCGCGGCCAACCAGGGCCAGGTCTACGAGAGCTTCAACATGGCCCAGCTGTGGAAGCTGCCAGCCATCTACATCATCGAGAACAACCAGTACGCCATGGGCACGAGCATCGAGCGCTCGTCGTCCACGACCCAGCTCAGCGAGCGCGGCTCCAGCTTCGGCATCCCCGGCGAACAGGTCGACGGCATGGATGTGCTGGCGGTGCGCGAGGCGACGGCCCGCGCCGTCAAGCGCGCCCGTGAAGGCGGTGGGCCCTATATTCTCGAGATGAAGACCTATCGCTACCGTGGCCACTCCATGTCGGATCCGGCCAAATACCGGGCCAAGGAAGAGGTCGACGAGGTCAAGAAGACCCGCGACCCGATCGACCACGTCAAGATGCTGCTGGACCAGGCCGGCGCGACCGAGGACGACCTCAAGGCCATCGACGCCGAGATCAAGGCCATCGTCGCCGAAGCGGTGCAGTTTGCCCAGGAAAGCCCCGAGCCGGACCCGTCCGAGCTCTATACCGACGTCTATGTGGAGGCCTCGGCATGACCGACATTCTGATGCCGGCGCTGTCGCCCACGATGGAAGAGGGCACGCTGACCAAATGGCACATCAAGGCGGGTGACACCGTCTCGGCCGGCCAGGTCATCGCCGAGATCGAGACCGACAAGGCCACGATGGAAGTCGAGGCCGTCGACGAGGGCGAGGTCCTGGAAATTCTCGTGGCCGAAGGCTCCGAGAATGTGAAGGTCAATACGCCCATCGCCCGTCTGGCCGGTGAGGCCGGTGCCGCCGCGCCCGCGCCCAGGGCAGAGGCTCCGGCCGCCGCCGAAGCCGTTGCCGCGCCCCTGGCTTCAGCGCCTCGGGTCGAGTTGCACGACCCCGAAATCCCCGCCGGCACCCCCATGGTCAAAACGACCATGCGCGACGCCCTGCGCGACGCCATGGCCGAGGAGATGCGCCGCGACGAGAAGGTCTTCCTGATCGGCGAGGAGGTCGCCCAGTACCAGGGTGCCTACAAGGTCAGCCGCGAACTGCTGCAGGAGTTCGGCGACAAGCGCGTCGTCGACACCCCGATCACCGAGCATGGTTTTGCCGGTCTGGGCGTCGGTGCCGCCATGGCGGGCCTGAAGCCGATCGTCGAGTTCATGACGTTCAACTTCGCCATGCAGGCCATCGACCACATCATCAACTCGGCGGCCAAGACGCTCTACATGTCGGGCGGCCAGATCCGCGCCAGCATCGTCTTCCGCGGTCCGAACGGCGCCGCCAGCCGCGTCGGTGCCCAGCACAGCCAGGACTATTCCGCCTGGTACGCCAACGTCCCCGGCCTGAAGGTCATCGCGCCCTATGACGCGGCCGACGCCAAGGGGCTGATGAAGGCGGCCATCCGCGATCCCAACCCCGTCGTCTTCCTCGAGCACGAGATGATGTACGGGCTGGAGTTCGACGTGCCCGAAGGCGACTACGTCCTGCCGATCGGCAAGGCCAAGGTCCGCCGCGAGGGCACCGACGTCACCATCACGGCGCACAGCCGCATGGTCGGCTTTGCCCTGCAGGCCGCCGAGAAGCTGGCGGAGGAGGGCATCTCCTGCGAGGTCGTCGACCTGCGCACCCTGCGTCCGCTCGACCATGAGACGATCGTCGAGAGCGTCAAGAAGACCAGCCGTCTGGTCTCGGCCGAGGAAGGCTGGGGCCCGATGGGTGTCGGTGCCGAGGTCGTGGCCCGGGTGATCGAACACGCCTTCGACTACCTCGACGCCCCGCCGCTCCGTGTCCACCAGGAGGATGTGCCGCTGCCCTACGCCGCCAATCTGGAAGTCCTGTCGCTCCCGGGCGTGGACAAGATCATCAAGGCTGTCCGGGCGGTGATGGCATGAGCGAGTCCCCGGAATTCCAGCTGAAGACGCCCGCCAGCGTCGCCGCCGACGCCGAGGCGGTCGAAATCCTGCGCATCTGGTGGTCGAAGGGCGAGCCGGTCATGTCGATCAAGCCGGCCTTCAACGACCCGCGCCAGTTCGGCCAGGTCCTGGCCCTGGCGGCCCAGCACATGGCCCACGGCTACAACGTCCGGCATGGCCATGACGAAAAGCAGGCCTACAACAAGATTCTCGCCGGCATTTCCGATGTGCTGAACGGCCCTGACGTCGCGACCGTCGTCGAGGAACCGACCGGGAGCGTGCAATGACCGACATCCTGATGCCCGCCCTGTCGCCCACGATGGAAGAGGGCGTTCTGGCCAAATGGCACGTCAAGGTCGGCGACACCGTCAAGGCCGGCGACGTCATCGCCGAGATCGAGACCGACAAGGCGACCATGGAGGTCGAGGCCGTCGATGAGGGCCAGGTCACCGACATCCTCGTGGCCGAAGGGACCGAGGGCGTGAAGGTCAATACGCCGATCGCGCGCCTGAAGGACGAGGGCGGCGCCGCGGCCCCGGCTCCGAAGGCCGACGCTCCGAAGGCCGCCCCGAGCGCCGAACCCGCGAAGTCCGCGCCGGCTCAGACCGCCCCGGTTGCGGCAAAGGCACCCGCCGCGCCGGCCAGGGCCGACGGTGGCCGCGTCTTCGCCTCGCCGCTGGCCCGTCGTCTGGCGGCCCAGGGCAATATCGACCTGTCCGGGGTCAAGGGCACCGGCCCGCACGGCCGGATCGTCAAGCGCGATCTCGAAGGCGCTCCGATCGCTGCTGCGAAGCCGGCCGCCGCATCGGCCCCGACTGTCTCCGGCGAGCCCCGCAAGGTCCAGTCGCTGGCCCAGATGGGCATTCCGGACGGCAGCTATGACCTCGTCCCGCTGGACGGCATGCGCAAGGCCATCGCCCGGCGTCTGACGGACAGCTTCCGCGACGTGCCGCATTTCCCGCTGACCATCGACTGCCGCATCGACGGCCTGCTGGCCGCCCGCGCCAAGGTCAACGCCCTGCTCGAGAAGGACGGGGTCAAGGTCTCGGTCAATGACTTCGTCATCAAGGCCAGCGCCATGGCCCTGAAGGCCGTGCCGGAGGCCAACGCCAGCTATTCGCCCGAGGGCATCGCCATGCACCATCACGCCGATGTGGCGATGGCGGTGGCGATCGACGGCGGCCTGATCACGCCGATCATCCGCAAGGCCGAGACCAAGACCCTGTCGCAGATCGCAACGGAGTCGAAGGACCTCGCCAAACGCGCCCGCGACCGCAAGCTGAAGCCCGAGGAATTCCAGGGCGGCACCTTCTCGGTCTCCAACCTCGGCATGTTCGGCATCAAGGCCTTTGCCTCGATCATCAATGAACCGCAGGGCGCGATCATGAGCGTCGGCGCCGGTGAGCAACGGCCAGTCGTGGTCAACGGCCAGCTGGCGGTCGCCACTGTCATGACTGTCACCCTGACCTGCGATCACCGCGTGGTGGACGGCGCGATTGGCGCGAAATTCCTGCAGGTCTTCAAGGCGATGATCGAAGATCCTGTGACGATGCTGGCCTGATCGGAGACACGGTGTGACCTCGGTCTACGACTTTCGCGCCACGGCCATCGACGGCGCCGAGACGGCGCTGGAGCAGTATCGCGGCCAGGCCCTGCTGATCGTCAACACGGCCTCGAGATGCGGCTTCACCGGCCAGTACGCCGGCCTTGAGGCGCTGCACCGGCAGTATGCGGACAAGCCGTTCCAGGTGCTGGGTTTTCCCTGCAACCAGTTCGGTTCCCAGGAACCGGGCAAGGCCGCCGAGATCGCCAGCTTCTGCTCGACCACCTATGGCGTCGACTTCCCGATGTTCGACAAGGTCGAGGTCAACGGCCCCGACCGGCATCCGCTCTACGCCTGGCTGACCAGCCAGAAGAAGGGCTTCCTGGGCAGCCGCGACATCAAGTGGAACTTCACCAAATTCCTGACCGATCGAGAGGGCCGCGTGGTCGCGCGCTACGCCCCCCAGGTCGAACCCGAGGCCATCAAGGCCGATATCGAGAAGCTGATCTGACATGCCCACCCCTTCTCAATCTGCTGAATTCGACCTCATCGTCATCGGTTCGGGCCCCGGCGGCTATGTCGCCGCCATCCGCGCCAGCCAGCTGGGCCTGAAGGTCGCCATCGTCGAGCGCGAGAACCTGGGCGGCATCTGCCTCAACTGGGGCTGTATCCCGACCAAGGCGCTGCTGAAGTCCGGGGAGAAGTACGAAAGTCTTTCACACCTGAAGGATTACGGCCTCTCCGCGGACAAGGTCGGCTTCGACTTCGCCGCCATCATCGCCCGCTCGCGCGGCGTGGCGAAGCAGCTGAACTCGGGCGTCGGCTATCTGATGAAGAAGAACAAGATCGAGGTCATCGAAGGTTCGGCCAAACTCGAGAGGGGCACCGCCGCGCCCAAGGTCGTCATCGCCCTCAAGGCGGGCGGTTCGCGTACGGTTGAGGCCAAGGCGGTCATGCTGGCCGTCGGTGCCCGCGCCAAGGCCATTCCGCAGATCGGCCTCGAAGCCGACGGCGACCGCATCTGGGCCTATCGCGAGGCCATGGCGCCCAAGGCCATGCCTGCCTCCATCGTCGTCATCGGCTCCGGCGCCATCGGCATCGAGTTCGGCAGCTTCTATCGCGCCCTCGGTGCCGAGGTGACCGTGGTCGAGGCCGTCGACCGGATCATGCCGGTCGAGGACGAAGAGGTCTCGAAAGCCGCCCAGAAGTCGTTCGAGAAGCGCGGCATGAAATTCCGCACCGGCTGCAAGGTCACGAAGGTGTCGAAGGGCGGCAAGGGCGTCCAGGTGGCCATCGAGGCCGGCGGCAAGGCCGAGACGCTCGAGGCCGAGGTCTGCATCTCGGCGGTCGGCATCACCGCCAACACCGACGGCATCGGTCTGGAGGCGCTGGGCGTCAACATGGACCGCGGCCACATCACCATCGACGGCCACTGCCAGACCAATGTGAAGGGCCTTTATGCCATCGGCGACTGCGCCGGTGCGCCCTGGCTGGCGCACAAGGCCAGCCACGAAGGCATCCACGCCGCCGAATATATCGCCGGCTTCAAGACCCCCAATGTGAACTCGCCCATCGCCGGCTGTACCTATGCCCAGCCGCAGGTCGCCTCGGTCGGGGTCACCGAACAGGGCGCGCGCGAGGCGAAGCTGGACGTCAAGATCGGTCGCTTCCCCTTCAAGGTGAACGGCAAGGCCATCGCCTCGGGCGACACCGACGGCTTCGTGAAGACCATCTTCGACGCGAAGACCGGTGCCCTGATCGGGGCCCACATGATCGGCGCCGAGGTGACCGAGATGATCCAGGGCTATGTCACCGCCATTGCCATGGAAGCCACGGAAGAAGACATCCACGGCATCGTCTACCCGCACCCGACCATGTCCGAGGCCATGCATGAGGCGGCGCTGGACGCCTATGGGCGCGTGATCCACATCTGATGTAGCGCCCCTCCCGTCCCGTGAGGGGAGGGAGAGGATTGAGATCTAGCCCGCCAGCACGTCGGCGCTCATCCGCTCGAGCAGCGCCCCGCCCTGATGGACGGCGGCCATCCGGCTCGCCGCGCCGGCCAGAACATTGGCGGCATAGATTTCGTACAGGGTGATCTTGCCTTCGAGCCAGGCCGGGTCGCCCTGGCCGCCGTCCAGCTGGTCGCGCGCGTGGATCGCGCCCAGCGCCAGCATCCAGCCGCCCGCGACATCGCCGACCAGTTTCAGATAGGCATCGGCGGCCGCCAGCACGTCCGCGGCACCGTCGGCGGCGCCCTTGCGCTCCAGCAGCCATGCGGTGGCTGCCTCGACGGCTGCGACGCCCTCGGCGAACGTCTCCAGCGGCTTGCCGGAATAGAGGCGCGGCAACACCGCCAGCGTGGCCTTCATGTCGGCGATCAGGTCGTGCGCCGACTGGCCGCCGTCCTGCGACAGCTTGCGGCCCACCAGGTCGATGGCCTGGATGCCGTTGGTACCCTCATAGATCGGGGCGATGCGGGCGTCGCGATAGTGTTGGGCCGCGCCGGTCTCCTCGATGAAGCCCATGCCGCCGTGGATCTGGACCCCCATGGAGGCGACCTCGCAGCCGATGTCGGTCGACCATGCCTTGGCGACGGGGGTGAACAGGTCCTCGCGGCCCTTCCAGCGACGGCGATCCTCTTCGGTCGCGGCGTGTTTCGCCAGATCGGCGGCGACGCCGGTCGAGAGGCAGATGGCACGGGCCGCGGCGATCTTCGCCTTCATCACCGCCAGCATCCGGCGCACATCGGGATGGTCGACGATCGGGGCATTGGCCTCGCCGGTCCAGGCCGAACGGCCCTGCCGCCGGTCGCGGGCATAGGCGAGGGCGTGCTGATACGCCCGCTCGGCGATACCGACGCCCTGGACCCCGACGGCGAGGCGGGCGGCGTTCATCATGATGAACATGTGGGCCAGGCCCTGGTTGGGCTGGCCGACCAGTTCGGCGGTCGCGCCCTCAAAGGACATCACGCAGGTGGGGGAGGCGTGGATGCCCAGCTTGTGCTCGACCCCGACCGCGCGGAAGGCGTTCCGGGTGCCCAGCGAGCCGTCGTCGTTCAGCAGGAATTTCGACGCCAGGAACAGGCTGATCCCCTTGGGCCCCGCGGGCGCGTCGGGCAGGCGGGCCAGCACCAGGTGGACGATATTGTCCGTGGCGTCGTGGTCGCCCCAGGTGATGTAGATCTTCTGACCGCTCAGGCTGTAGGTCCCGTCGCCGTTCGGCGTCGCCGTACTGGTCAGGGCGCCCAGGTCGGAACCGGCCTGCGGTTCGGTCAGCACCATGGCGCCGGTCCACTCCCCACTGACCAGCTTCGAAAGGTAGATCTCCTTCTGCGACGGCGTGCCGTGGGCCTCCAGGGCCTCGATGGCGGCCAGCGACAGCATGGGACAGAGGCCGAAAGCCATGTTGGCGGCGTGCACCGTCTCATAGGCTGCCAGCTCCAGCGCCTTGGGCAGGTTCTGGCCGCCGGCATGGGCGGGCGCCGACAGGCCGGTCCAGCCGCCCTCGGCGAACTGGCGGTAGGCGTCTGCGAAACCCGGTGCCGCGGTCACGTTTCCGTCGGCCCAGAGCGAGCCCTTCTGGTCGCCGATCCGGTTCAGCGGGGCGAGCACGCCCTCGGAGAACTGCGCTGCCGCCTCGAGCACGGCACCCATCAGGTCGGCGTCATAGTCGGGAAAGGCACCGGTGGCCGCGACCTGGTCGATGCCCGCCACAGCCTGGAGGGTGAAGGCGAGATCACGGACGGGGGCGCGGTAGGTCATGGGAGAGCGGGCCTTGTTGGCGTTCTGATCCGCGTTCATGCCGCCTTGCCGCGACGGTATGCAAGCGGCCTTGGCGTCGGCGTCCGGCTGGTCCAGTCTGGGGCGTTCAATATGCCGAGGACCCATGGCCGAACCACGCAATCGCTATTCTGCCGTCTCGCTCATGCTGCACTGGCTGATCGCGGCGATGATTCTCGCCCAGGTGCTCCTGATAACCGCGCATGAGGCGACCGAGGGGCAGACGATCTCCCGCGAATTCGTCCAGATTCACAAGGCGCTGGGGCTGACCGTTCTGATCCTGACGCTGGTGCGGATCGGCTGGCGCTTCGCCAATCCCGCCCTGCCTCTGCCGGACGGCATGAAGCCCTGGGAGAAGGTCCTGGCCCGGGTGACGCACGTCCTGTTCTACATCCTGCTGATCGCCATGCCGCTGACCGGCTGGGCGGCGGTGTCCGCGACCGGGCGTGACCTCAGCATGTTTGGCCTGTTCAACTGGCCGCTGCTGCCGATCACCGGCGGCCGGGACGCCTTCCGCTCCATCATCGACATCCATGAGCTGGTGATGAAAGGCCTCTATGTCCTGATCGCCCTGCATGTCCTGGCCGCGCTGAAGCATCAGTTCGTCGACCGGGACAATGTCCTGCACCGGATGATCCCGTGGATTCCGCGCCGGTCGTGAGGCGCGTCGCCACCCTGATTGTCGCCGGTCTGGCCTTGCTGACCCTGACCGGGGCGGCGACCATCCCCTGGACGGTGGACCGCGACGCGTCGCGCATCGAGCTTTCGGTCCGGGCCTTCGGCGGCTCGCACAGCGGCCGGTTCGGGGACTGGCGGGGCGACATCGTCTTCGATCCGGCCGATCCGGACCGGACGCGCGCCACAGTGATCGTCCAGTCAGCCTCGCTGGCGATGTCACCGGCCGTCGCCTCGGCGCGCGCCACCAGCCCGGCCTTCCTCGATGCCGCCCGCTATCCGCAGATCCGCTTCGATCTGCAGTCTCTGGAGCCGCTCGGGGGCGACCGCTATACCGCGCGCGCCCGGGTGATGATGAAGGGGGTGACCCGGCCGGTCGCCTTTCCCGTGGACTTGCGCGTGACCGGCGACCGGGCGCATCTGGCGGGCGCATTCGTCCTGAATCGCGTGGATTTCGGCATAGGGACATCGGGGCCGTGGAACGGGCTGGTCGGACGACAGGTGACGGTGCGGGTGGCGCTTCAGGCGCAACGCGGCTGAACGTGTCCGACACCGAGGCCGCGCGCATCCTGGCCGATGGCCGCCTCGTCATCCTGCCGACCGAGACCGTCTACGGCCTGGGCGCTGACGCCGGAAACGCGACCGCCGTGGCCGCCATCTTCGAGGCCAAGGGCCGCCCCCGTTTCAATCCGCTCATCGCCCATGTCGCCGACGCCATCCAGGCCGAGGCCATCGCGGTATTCGACGCCCGGGCGCGGGCCCTGGGCGAGGCCTTCTGGCCCGGCCCCCTGACCATCGTGGCCCCGGTCCGGGATCGCGACCGGGTCTGCGACCTGGCCCGGGCGGGGCTGGACAGCGTCGCCGTCCGGGTGCCCGGCCACGCCCGTGCCCGCGCCGTCATCGCCGCCTTCGGCCGCCCGGTGGTCGCCCCCTCCGCCAATCGCTCGGGCCGCCCCAGCCCGACCACCTTCGCCGATGCCGTCGAGGAGACGGGGGCCTTCGCGGCGGCCGCGCTGGACGGCGGCGATTGCGCCGTGGGCGTCGAAAGCACCGTCGTCTCGGTGCTGGACGGTCGCGTCTCCCTGCTGCGTCCCGGCTCGGTCACCCGCGAGGAGATCGAGGCCGTCGTCGGCCCTCTGGACCGGGACGGGGAGGGGCATCGCTCCCCCGGCCGCATGGCCCTGCACTACGCGCCGGACGCGCCGGTGCGCATCGAGGCAGAAGCGACGCGGCCCGGCGAGATCCTGCTCGGCTTCGGTCCCGGCGTCGGCGATCCGCGCTGGAGCCTCAGCGCGACCGGCGACCTGCGCGAGGCGGCCGCCAACCTGTTCCGTCGGCTGCGGGAGGCGGATCGCGAGCGGCCGTCGGGGATTGCGGTGTCGCCGATACCGGCAAAGGGGCTGGGCGAGGCGATCAACGACCGTCTGCGGCGCGCGGCGGGGTATGTCGGTTAGGCCGGGCGGGACCGGACGAAGCGGAGTATCTCTCCGGCTTCGTCATCAGTTCTCGAACCGACCAGCCGGAACCCGTTGCGGATCATCACCTTCTGCGACGCCTCAAGCGCCGGCAGGGTCTCGCCGGCGATGGACATGACCCGACTGTCCCGAAAAGCCCTCGCCACCAGCAGGCCGGTGGCGGCACTGCCGTATCCCTTGCGCTGCTCGGCTTCGATCACCGAATAGCCGATCTCCACCGCCCCCATGGCGTCCGGGGGGCCGTTGTAGCCACAGATGCCGACCAACCGGGCGTCGGCCAGAATGTACCAGGATCCGCAGCCGGGTTCGTCAGGATGGGCGAGCAGGAGCGCTCGCATCCACGCCCGGGTCCCTGCGTCATTGTGCTCGGGTGGCCAGGTTGGGGGAGCGCCGACGCCCAGGTGCCCGGCCAGGTGATCGCCGCCCATTTCCTCGGCGTCCAGGGAAGCGTGCGTCGCCGCAATCAATGACAGGGAACCGCTCGATTCCATGATCCCGGGAATTGGCATCGACTGCCCGCGGCCTAATGCGCCGTCCAGCCGCCGTCGATCGAGAAGCTGGCACCGTTGGCCGAGGCGCCCAGGTCGCTGACCAGATAGAGCATCATGCCGGTCAGTTCGTCGGTGGTGACGAACCGCTTGGTCGGCTGGGAGCCGAGGATCACGTCCTTCAGCACAGCTTCTTTTGACATGCCGCGCGTGCGGGCCTGGTCGGCGATCTGCTTTTCAACGATCGGCGTCTCGACGAAGCCGGGGCAGATTGCGTTGCAGGTGATGTTGTCCTGCGCGACTTCCAGCGCCACCGTCTTGGTGAAGCCGAGGACGCCGTGTTTGGCCGCGACATAGGCGGACTTGAACGGGCTGGCGACCAGGCCGTGGGCCGAGGCGACGTTGATGATCCGCCCGCGGCCCTGGGCCTTCATGATCGGAATGGCCGCGCGCGTCGCGTAGAAGGTCGAGGACAGGTTGATGGCGATGATCTGTTCCCACTTGTCGGACGGGAATTTCTCGACCGCCTCGACATGCTGGATGCCGGCATTGTTGATCAGGATGTCGACCCGGCCCAGCTGGTGCTTGCCATAGGCCACCATGTCGGCGACCTCGTCGCCGCGCAGCATATTGGCCGCGTGATAGCGCACCTGCACGCCGCAGCTGGCCTCCAGCTCCGACCGGGTGCGTTCGATCTCTGACGGGTCACCGAGGCCGTTCAGCACCACATCGCCGCCGCGCGAGGCGATGGCGCGGGCGAAGGCGAGACCGATGCCGGAGGTCGAGCCCGAGATCACCGCCACCTGACCCTTCAGGTCGCCGATGTCGCGGAAGGGCTCGTTCGCCGTCTCAGCGCCGTCACCGCGTTTGGGCCATTGGAACATGGGGTCTCGTCCGTCCGTCAGTCTTGTGTCGCCAGCCTAGCCGTTCGCGTTTGCGAAGGCGACAGCCGGGATTAATTTCCCGACCTGATGAATATCCACTCTGTCTCGCTCGAGGCCGCCTTGTCAAAGCGATAGCCGTCGCGATCGAACGCCTTGAGGTCCTCGGCCTTCTCGATCCGCTCGTCGATGGCGAACCGCGTCATGCCGCCGCGCGCCTTCTTGGCGAAGAAGGAGATGATCCGGCTCTCGCCATCCTTCGACTCGCGGAACTGCGGCGTGACCACCGGCAGTTTCAGCGCCCGGGCGTCGACGGCGCCGAAATATTCCTGGCTCGCCAGGTTCACCAGCACCCGCCGGCCCTGACCTTCGGCGTCGGCGTTCAGCTGTTTCGCGATCCGGTCGCCCCAGAAATCATACAGGCTGGACCCGCGCCGGGTCTTCAGCCGCGTCCCCATCTCGAGCCGATAGGGCTGGATCCGGTCCAGCGGCCGCAGCAGGCCGTACAGGCCCGACAGGATCCGCACATGGTCCTGGGCGAAGGCCAGACCGGCCGCATCCAGCTCCCGCGCCTTCAGTCCCTCATAGACGTCGCCCGCAAAGGCGAAGGCCGCCTGCACCCCGTCGGTCGAGTCGGGGTCGAAGGCCTGGAACCGCTCCCGGTTCAGCCGCGCCAGATCGTCGGACAGGCTCATCAGCTGGCGCAGTTCGGCCAACGTGCGGCCGCGCGCGGTCCTGGCGAGCGAGCCGGTATCCTCAAGGAAGCGGCGCTCGCTGGCGGGCAGGCCGGGATCGGCTTCGGTGAAATCCAGCCGCTTGGCCGGGGACAGGACGATCAACAAGGCAGGGCTCCGGCGACGTTGCGTCGGAATAGGCCGCTTCGGTGACGAATTGAACCGGGCGGGGCGTCGCGCTCAGACAGCCTGTGAATAAAGCGCCGCCAGCACCGCCGGGATCCGGTCCGGCAGGTCTTCGGCGATCAGCCCGGGTCCGAACCCTCGCGCGGCCTCGGCGTGTATCCAGACGGCCGCCCGGGCGGCGTCGAAACTGTCCATCCGCTGGGCCATCAGCCCGGCGATCATGCCCGCCAGCACATCGCCACTGCCCGCCGTCGCCAGCCAGGGTGTCCCGTTATCGTTGATGGCCAGCCGTCCGTCCGGCGCCGCGATCACCGTCGCGGCCCCCTTGAGCACCACGACCGCACCGGCCCGCGTCGCCGCCTCGACCGCCGCCGCCTCACGCCCCTGTTCCAGCAGGCCGGGAAACAGTCGCCGGAACTCGCCCTCATGCGGCGTCAGCACGTCATCCCGATCCAGCACCTCGAACAGATCGTCGGGCCAGCCCTCGAACACCGTCAGACCGTCCGCGTCCACGACCAGCGCCGCGCCCGTCTCTGCCAGGGCACGCACATTGGCCCGGGTGGCGTCATTGACCCCGGCCGCAGGCCCGATGACGACGGCGTCCAGGTTCGCGGCGGCCTCGGCCAGGACCTCATCGGAGCCGAAGGGGGTCAGCATGATGGCCTCGATCGCCGGGGCGATGACGGCGACCGCATCCGGCGGGCACAGGATACGCACCAGGCCGGCGCCGATCCGCAGGCCGGCCCGCGCGGCCAGTCGCGCCGCCCCGGTCTGGCTGGCCTTGCCGGACACCACCCCCAGCCGCCCCCGCGCGTGTTTGTGGGCATCCACCCCCGGCCAGGGCAGGGCTCCACGCCAGTCTGGAAGGGCAGGGTGGGTCATCCTGACTTGCGTCCGTTCACGGATGGCGACTCCGGACGAAAAACACTTGCCTTATTGTGCAATGCAATGTCCCCTTGCGGTCCAAGTGTGCGGCACGAAATAGCCCGCCTGGGATCGCCGATGAAAAAGATCGAAGCCGTCATCAAGCCTTTCAAGCTGGATGAAGTAAAAGAAGCGCTCCAGGACGCGGGCGTGCAAGGCATGACCGTGCTGGAGGCCAAGGGATATGGTCGCCAGAAGGGGCATTCCGAACTCTACCGCGGCGCAGAATACGTCATCGACTTCCTGCCCAAGATCAAGATCGAGGTCGTGGTTCCCGACGACATGGTCGATTCAGTCGTGGACGCCATCCAGGCCGCTGCCCGCACCGGCAAGATCGGCGACGGCAAGATATTCATTTCCGACGTTCTCAACGTCATCCGCATCCGCACCGGTGAATCCGGCGCGCAAGCCGTATAACCCTCCCATCCGGCCGTTCCGAAAGGGACGGCCGTTTTTCTTCCTCCCCCGCCAGACAGGATCCACAAGACATGAGCGCCGGAAAGATTCTCAAGGAGATCAAGGAGAAGGACGTGAAATACGTCGATCTCCGTTTCACCGACACCAAGGGTCGGATGCAGCACGTCACCTTCGATATCGACCTGGTCGATGAAGAGTTCCTCGAAGAGGGCACGATGTTCGACGGCTCCTCGATCGCCGGCTGGAAGGCGATCAACGAGTCCGACATGCTGCTCAAGCCGGACCTGAACGGCTACTGGATCGATCCGTTCTACCAGCAGACGACGATGTTCCTGTTCTGCGACGTGCTGAACCCCGACACCGGCGAGCCCTACAACCGCGACAGCCGCTCGATGGCCAAGAAGGCCCTGGCCTATGTCCAGTCCTCGGGCGTGGGCGACACCGTCTTCTTCGGCCCGGAAGCCGAGTTCTTCATCTTCGACGACGTCCGCTGGTCCACGGCCCCTCATGACACGGGCTACACCTACGATTCGATCGAACTGCCGGCCAATACGGGCGCGGAGTATTCCGAAGGCAATATGGGCCATCGCCCGACGCACAAGGGCGGCTATTTCCCGGTCAACCCGACCGACAGCGCCCAGGACCTGCGCGGCGAAATGCTGGGCGTCATGCGCGACCTCGGCATGCAGCCCGAGAAGCACCACCACGAGGTCGCCCCGGCCCAGCACGAACTGGGCCTCAAGTTCAGCGACCTGCTGACCATGGCCGACCGCCTGCAGCTCTACAAATACGTCATCCACAACGTCGCCGCCGCCTACGGCAAGTCGGCCACCTTCATGGCCAAGCCGACCTTCGGCGACAACGGCTCGGGCATGCACGTGCACCAGTCGATCTGGCGTGACGGCAAGCCGCTGTTCGCGGGCGACAAATACGCCGGCCTCTCGGACCTTTGCCTCTGGTACATCGGCGGCATCATCAAACACGCCAAGGCCATCAACGCCTTCGCCAACTCGACGACCAACTCCTACAAGCGCCTGGTGCCCGGCTACGAAGCCCCGGTGAAACTGGCCTATTCGTCGCGCAACCGTTCGGCCTCGATCCGTATTCCGTGGGTCAACTCGCCCAAGGCCAAGCGCATCGAAGCCCGTTTCCCCGATCCGATGGGCAACCCCTATCTGACCTTCGTGGCCCTGCTGATGGCGGGCCTGGACGGCATCGAGAACCGCATCGATCCGGGCGCGCCCGCCGACAAGAACCTCTACGACCTGCCGCCGGAAGAGCGCGGCTCGATCCCCGAGGTCTGCGGCTCGCTGAAGGAAGCGCTCGACAACCTCGACCAGGACCGCGCCTTCCTCAAGAAGGGCGGCGTCATGGATGACGACTTCATCGACAGCTACATCGAGCTGAAGATGGAAGAGGTGATGCGCCTGCAACTGCACCCGCACCCCGTCGAATTCGACATGTACTACAGCTGCTGATCGACAAGACGTTCTGCTGATCGACTAAGGGGGCCGGTTGGGCGACCAACCGGCCCCCTTTTGCTTCTCAAAGCTTGGCGCTGGCTTTGAGGACGAGCAATGGACGTTGCGAACCTGCCCCGGCGCGATGGCGTAACCTGCCCGGTGCGATTGAGGCCGGTTGCGGTCGGTGCCGCCTGCCTTGCCCTGACTCTGGGCTGGAACCTCCTGTTCGCTAGCTGGCTGGGACGGGCGGCATTGTCTCAAGCTGCCGAACGTGTGTTCTCATTCGAACCGCAAGTCGCGGATTGGGTCATCAGCGGCGTCCTGACGCCGTTGTCCGAAACCGTGGTCATGGCGCTGATATGGATTGTGCTCACCAAGACGTTCGCCCGGAATCCGGAGAACCCGCGAGCCGGTTTGGCCTATGTGACCATTGTCGCCGTGCTCGCTTTCGTGGCCCACGGCGGAACCCCGCTGGCGCTCAGTCGCGGAGTCGCATTCGCCCTGCTCGGGCTCCTTTTTCTGCGAGCCCGGACCGACGGCGGCCTTCGTCGGGCATGGAGCGAGACGGCGACTGCACACATTGTGTGGAACGTGGCCGGCCTCGCCCTGTTGGAGATGTTCTGACGTCGCGCTCTGAACCAGCGTCGGTGGGCGCTGGATGCCAGCAGCTCCCGCGCGTTGGCCGTTCGCGCGACTAGCGGTTGGTGGTCTCGACCTCGATGCCGTCGCGGCCGGCGCGGACCGTGGTGCTGTCGTCGGTGCGATCGGTTTCTATGACCACCGGCGGGGAAGGGACGGGGACTTCGCGTTCGATGACCACGGGGGCGGCCGGGACCTCGCGCTCGATGATGGTGGTCGTATCGGTGTCGCGCGCGGCGTCCGTATCGTTGGCGGCCGGGGTGCAGGCGGCGGCGCCGAGGGCGACAACGGCGAAGGCGGCGGCCGTGGTGAGCGTGTGGCGGATGGTCATGGACGGACTCCTGGATGGGAACCCGGTGCTAACGGCCCCGCTCGGGGGTTGTTCCGGTTTAGTGGAGGCTGACCGCGACAGGGTTCCAGCGCTCCACCGGCTGGATTTCGGCCGGGAAGGTGATCCGCACGCCGCCCCCGCCGCCACCCGGGGCACCGCGGGTGATCAGCAGTCGTCCACCCAGTTGTTCGGTGATCGCCTCGAACAGGGGGATATCGTCGGGGGCGGGGCCCTGGCCCTCGGTCACCGCCAGGTCCAGGAACCGGTCCCGTCCGTCGTCGTCCAGGGTGACGGCGAGGGCCACGGCGGCGCCTTGGGCTTTCAGGGTGTTCAGATATTCCAGCAGGACCAGACCCAGCGAGGTTGCCTGCTCCAGCGGGATGTCGCGCGCGCCGCCTGAGATGCTCACGCGATCGGACGGCACGCCCCCGCGGGCCGCGGCGGCCTCGACCAGTTTGCGCGCGAAGGCCTCGAATGGAATGCGGCGGTCTGTGCCGCCCGTGAACGCCCTGTGGGCGCGCGAGATGACCATTGTGCGTGAGGCGGCGTTGGTCAGAACCTGCGAAGCCAACGGATCGGCCTCCTCACGCGCCCGCAGCTGCAGGATGGCGGAGATCAGCTGCAGATGATCGGTCGTGCGCTGGGCGTGGTCGCGAAACAGTTCGGCCTGGCCCATGGCGAGGGCTTCGACCTGCGCATGTTTGGTGGTCAGGGTGTTGAGCCGCGCGCGGATGGTGCTGAGCACGTGAATCAGCAGCAGGGACGAGACGAGGAAGAAGCCCAGGGCGACCATGGCCCGCCCGTCGGTCGGGAAGGAGAAGGGCTTTGGTCCCATGAAGTTATAAACGATCACGGTCGAAAGGCCGGCCGCCATGAGCCCGGGCCGCGCGCCCAGCCAGTAGGCGGACAGGATCACGCCCGGATAGAAGCAGGTGTAGCCATAGCCGCTGGCGAGATAGGGCGAGACGAGCAGCCGCACCCAGAGCGAGATGAGCACCAGACCTGCCGCGGCCCAGTACCGTGCGCCGGGAATCCGCTTCAGCCGCGCGATCAGGACGGCGGCGCGGCCGGTCGGCGGCATCAGGACAGTGTCGGGCGCAACCATGTCGTCTTCCTTAGCACAATCGGGTGCAAGGCGTCGCCAGCGCTCAGGTCAGCCCCTCGGCCGCATCCGCCTTCTTCCGGCGGAACTCGATCAGCCGGACGCACCAGATCGAGATCTCGTAGAGCAGCACCAGCGGCACGGCGAGCATGATCTGGCTGATCGGATCGGGCGGGGTCACGACGGCGGCGACCACCACGACGGCCATGATGGCGTAGCGGCGGCCCTCGGCCATGACCTTTGAGGAAATGATCCCGGCGAGTCCCAGCAGGGTCATCACCACCGGCAGCTGGAAGCACAGGCCGAAGGCCAGCAGCAGGGCGGTGACCAGGTTCAGATAGTCCGACACCTTGGGCAGCAGGGCCGCCGAGACGCCGCCGCCGGTGATCTGCTGGCTCAGAGAGAACCACATGACGAACGGCAGCATGACGAAATAGACAAGGGCCGCGCCCAGCATGAACAACAGGGGGGCCGCGACCAGGAAGGGCAGGAAAGCACCCTTCTCATTGCGGTACAGGCCGGGGGCCACAAAACGATACAGCTGCCAGGCCAGCACCGGGAAGGCCACGACGATGGCTCCGAAGCCCGCCAGCTTCATCTTGGTGAAGAGGATTTCCAGCGGTGCCGTATAGATCAGATTGACCGTCTGGCCGTCGACGCCGGGCAGGGGCTTCAGCCCCGCGGTGCCCAGGATCAGGTCCAGCGGCGATACATGGCCGTGCGGCCCGACCGACTGGTGGAAGGCCGCCGCCGCCGCGAACGGCTTGACCAGGAAGATGTACAGCGGTTCGGCGAAATAGAAGCAGCCGATGAAGCCGACGACAAAGGCGATCACGCAGATCACCAGCCGCCCGCGCAGTTCGATCAGATGATCCATCAGGGGCGCGCGCGACGCCTCGATCTCATCCTCGTCGGTGTCGAGCCGGCTCACAGGTCCACCTTCTTCGCACGGATGGGCCGGGACTTGCCGCTGGCGGTCTTGATGGAGGCCACCGGCGCGGCGGCCTTGGTCGGCGCCGTGCGGGGCTTGGCGGCGGCTTTCGCTTTCGCCTTCGGTGCCTGCGCCGGTTCGGCCTCAAGCGGCGTCATGACCGGCGGGCTGTCGGGCCATTCGTCGGGCGCGGCCAGCATGACCGGCTCGTCGAGCGGGCGGTTCAGATCATCGCGGATTTCCCGGAAGGCGGCGTCGGCCTCGGCACCCAGCGGGACCAGGCCCTGGCCGGTCCGCAGCGCCTGGACCTCCTTGCGCAGCTCGTCCAGCTCGGACTGGCGCGCCATCTCGTCGAAGCTCGAGCGGAACTCATTGGCCATGGCGCGGGCGCGGGCCATCACCTTGCCGATCTTGCGCATCAGCAACGGCAAATCCTTTGGCCCCACCACAAGCAGGGCCACGATGCCGATCACGAGGATTTCAAAGCCGCCGATACCGGGGCCGAGGCCACCCATCCGTCAGGTCTCCGACGTCAGTGAGGGGGTTACGACTTCAGGTCTTCTTTTTCGGCGTCGGTGCGGGGCAAGGCACCCGCGCGCTCGTCCGAAGGCTTGTCCGAATCGGTGTCCTTCAGGCCTTCGCGGAAAGCCTTGATGCCCTTGGCCGCGTCGCCCATCAGGCCCGACAGCTTGCCGCGCCCGCCGAACAACAGCAGGGCGACGATCGCGACGATGGCCCAGTGCCAGATGCCGAAAGTACCCACGAACCGTCTCCTCGTTCGGGCCGATGCGCGGCCCGTTCAAACACTTGAGCCGCATATAGGCGCTTCAGTGGCGCGACGCCAAGCGAACCTGTTAGGAGGCGCGAATGAGTCACGTGATCATCCACACCGACGGCGCCTGCAAGGGCAACCCCGGCCCCGGCGGCTGGGGCGCGATCCTGCAGACCGGCGGCGGTCACGAGAAGGAGTTGTGGGGCGGAGAGCCGCTGACCACCAACAACCGCATGGAGCTGATGGGCGCGATCAGCGCGCTGGAGGCTCTGACCCGCCCCTGTCGCGTCGATCTGCACACCGACAGCCGCTACGTCATGGACGGCATCACCAAATGGATCGGGCCGTGGAAGGCGCGCGGCTGGAAGACGGCCGAGAAGAAGCCGGTCAAGAATGAGGACCTGTGGAAACGCCTCGACGCCGCCCGTACCCGCCACGAGGTGAAGTGGCACTGGGTCAAGGGCCACGCCGGCCATGAGCTGAACGAACGCGCCGACGGTCTCGCCAACCGCGGGATCGAGGATATGCGGGCCGGTTAGGCCGGCCGCACCTTCAGCTTCGGCCCGTCCATTCCCTCGACGATGACGCTCTCGCCGGCCAGAGGGGCGGCACCCTCGATCTCGGCGACCCATTCGGCCCCGGAAACGAACACCCGGCCGCGGCCGTCCACGAAGCCTTGGACCACCTGGGCCCGCTGGCCGATCAGACGCGCGTCGCGGGCGTTGATGTCCGGACTGTCTGAAGGATTGACCCTCTGGATCAGCCGGCGTGACAGCAGGGTCGCGGCCACGGTCAGGGCGGCGAACAGCGCCATTTCGCCGAGGAAGTTGAGCGGCAGGCCGAGGGCGGTGACCACCGCCACGACCCCCGCCGACACCGCCGGCCACAGCAGCCATTCGGTCGAGAAGGCGGCTTCCACCGCCAGCAGCAGCACGCCCAGAGCCAGCCAGATCCAGAACGGCTGGGCCGCGTGCAGGTCAGTCAGCGCTTCCATGGATCAGGTCCTCGGAACGGAGGGGCGGGGCGGGCGCGGCGGCGTGGCGCGAGCGGGCGCGGGCGGCGCCGGCGGGGCGTCGCGGCGCACGTCGCTGCGGCCCTGCTGCTGTTCCTTGGCCAGACCCACCAGTTCGCCCAGGCCGGCGATGGTGCCGACCAGGCCGGACATCTCGGCCGGGACGATGACCGTCTTGGCCGTGGGATTGCGCGCCAGTTCGGCGAAGGCCTCGACATATTTCTGGGCCACGAAGTAGTTGATCGCATTGACGTCGCCGGCCGCGATGGCCTGGGACACCATGGCGGTCGCCTTGGCCTCGGCCTCGGCTTCGCGTTCGCGGGCCTCGGCGTCGCGGAAGGCGGCTTCGCGGCGGCCCTCGGCCTCCAGAATGGCGGCCTGTTTGGCGCCCTCGGCGCGGGCGATGGCGGCCTGTTTCTCGCCGTCGGCCTCGGTGATGACGGCGCGGCGTTCGCGCTCGGCCTTCATCTGGCGGGCCATCGCATTGGTGATGTCGGCCGGCGGGGTCAGGTCCTTGATCTCGATCCGGTTGACCTTGACGCCCCACGGCTCGGTCGCCGCATCGATCACGGTCAGCAGGCGCGAGTTGATCGAGTCGCGCTGGAACAGCACCTCGTCCAGCTCCATCGAGCCGACCACGGTTCGCAGATTGGTCGAGCAAAGCTGGGTGATGGCGTAGGGCAGGTTCTCGATCCGGTAGGCGGCGGCCGAGGCCTCCATCACCTGGATGAAGACGATGGCGTCCACCTTCACCATGGCATTGTCCTTGGTGATGACCTCCTGCTGGGGCACGTCGAGGACCTGCTCCATCATGTTCATGCGACGGCCGATACGCTCGACGAACGGCGTCAGGATGCTGATGCCGGGCGCGAGGGTCCGGGTGTATTTGCCGAACCGTTCGACGGTCATCTCGCGGCCCTGGGGCACGATCTTGACCACGCTGAACAGCAGCACGAAGGCCAGCACGACCAGTGCGACGGTGAATAGAAGCGACATGTCCATGATATCTCCCTGTCGCGTGCAGGTTAGCACCCTGTGGCCGCCACGCCACAGAAACCGGCTGCGGCATAGATGACATCCGCGTAATCCGGGTCGTTCAGCGCGCGGCGGCGGCCATCCGGATGATCCGCCGCGTCTCGGACCAGTCGATCAGGGCCTCGATCTCATCCAGCGCCACGAACCGCGCGTCCGCGGCATCGTCGCCGGCCACCGGCTCACCCGAGAGCCAGCGCGCGGCATAGTCGATCAGCACATAGTGCCGTCCCGCCTCGGGGAAGAGCCCGTCGACCACGTCGATCAGCCCCGTGATCTCCGCCTCGACCCCGGTCTCCTCGCGCAGTTCCCGCAGGGCCGCGTCCACGGCCCGTTCGCCGGGCTCGATGCGCCCGCCCGGCAGGCTCCATTCACCCTGCCGCGGCGGCGTCCCGCGCCGGATCAGCAGCACCGAATCGCCGCGCAGACAGACGACGCCGACAGCGGGGACGGGAGCGGGCAGGGGGATGGACATGCGCCAACCCTGACACGGCCCTTTCGCCGAGCCCACGACTTTGAGACAAGGGCGGCATGACCGTCCCGTTGCCCGCCGCCCTCGTTGCCCTGAAATCGGCCCTCGGCGAGGGCGGCTGGACCGAGGATCCGGCCGAGATCGCGCCGTGGCTGACCGAGTGGCGTAATCGCTGGCACGGCCATTCGCCGCTGATGCTGACGCCGCGTTCGACCGCCCAGGTCGCCGCCGCCATCCGCGTCTGCGCGGAGCACCGCATCGCCATTGTCCCCCAGGGCGGCGATACCGGCCTCGTCGGCGGCCAGATTCCCTTTGGCGAGGTCCTGCTCTCGACCCGCAAGCTGCGCGCCGTGCGGGATGTCACGCCGCTGGACGACGCCATGATCGTGGAGGCGGGGATCACCCTGCTGGAAGCCCAGCAGGCCGCCGCCGCCGCCGACCGCCTGTTCCCGCTCAGCCTCGCGGCAGAGGGCACGGCCACCATCGGCGGGGTCATCTCGACCAATGCCGGCGGCACCGCCGTGCTCCGCTACGGCATGATGCGCGATCTGGTGCTGGGCATCGAGGCGGTCATGCCCGACGGCGAGGTCTTCAACGGCCTCAAACGGCTCCGCAAGGACAACACCGGCTATGACCTGAAACAGCTGCTGATCGGGGCCGAGGGCACGCTCGGCGTGGTCACCGCCGCGACGCTGAAACTGTTCCCCGTCATGCGCAGCCGGGCCACGGCCATGGTCGGGCTCGACGCGCCCGCTGCCGCCATCGAACTGCTGGCCCGCGCCAAGGCCGAGACCGGCGGCGGAGTCGAGGCCTTCGAGCTGATGAAGCGGATCGGCATGGGTTTCGTCCTCGCCAATGTGCCTGACACGCGCGAGCCGCTGGACTCGACGCCGCCCTGGTACGTTCTGATCGAACTGGTCTCGGGCGAGCCCGGCGCGGCCGACGCGGCCATGGAGCGGCTGCTGACCCATGCCTTCGAGACCGGCCTGATCAACGACGCCGCCATCGCCCAGAACGACGCCCAGCGCGCCGCCTTCTGGAAGGTCCGCGAGGAACAGTCCGGGGCCCAGAAGCCGGAGGGCGGCGGCTGGAAACACGATGTCTCCGTCCCGCTCTCCCGCATCGCCGAATTCCTCGACGAGGCCACCGCCGCCGTCGAGCGCTTCCACCCCGGAGCCCGGGTCAGCGCCTTCGGCCACGTCGGCGACGGCAACCTCCACTATGACGTCCTGTGCCCGCCGGGCGGCGACCTGAAGGCATTTCTTGCCCGCTGGGAGGAAGGCTCGCAGATCGTCCACGACATCGTCGCCCGCTACGACGGATCCATCTCGGCCGAACACGGCCTCGGCCGGCTCAAGACGGAAGAGGCCCGGCGCTACAAGTCGCCGTTGGAAATCCGGACCATGCAGGCGGTCCGAGCCGCGATCGACCCGCACCGGATCATGAACCCGGCGGTGTTGTTCTGATCGGGTCGTAGTGGGCTTCCGAGGTTGCGGGCTTGCCCCGGGGCGAGGCCGTTTCATCACAACGAACACAACGAAGAGACACGACGGGAGCCAGCCTGGTTCCTTCGTCGCGGGCCCTTGCCCGCAATCGGGATCTTTTGCGCCTCCCTGACGGGAGACGCGGGCCCACTGGCACCGTCGTGTTCGTTGTGAGTCCGTTGTGGCCGTTGTGATGAACCCTGTGCGGTTTCCAGCGATCTTGCCCCTG
This sequence comes from Aquidulcibacter paucihalophilus, assembly GCA_030285985.1. NCBI lineage: Bacteria > Pseudomonadati > Pseudomonadota > Alphaproteobacteria > Caulobacterales > Caulobacteraceae > Aquidulcibacter > Aquidulcibacter paucihalophilus. The sequence goes on along the minus strand of CP127384.1, from coordinate 1,913,869 downwards.
CGGCCTGATCGTCCTACCCCTCCGGCTCGATTCAACACCGCCGGAGACCCGACATGACCCTCGCCCTGCTGTTCCCCGGACAAGGCAGCCAGTCGGTCGGCATGGGGGTGGCGCTGGCCGACGCCTTCGCCTCGGCGCGTGAGGTCTACGCCGAGATCGACGAGGCCCTGGGCCAGAAGCTGTCGGTCCTGATGCGTGAGGGCCCCGAGGACCAGCTGACCCTGACCGAGAACGCCCAGCCGGCCCTGATGGCCGTCTCGCTGGCCGCCGCTCGCGTGCTCAAGGTCGAGTTCGGCGTCGACGTCAGCCGCGCCGGCTTCGTCGCCGGCCATTCGCTCGGCGAATATTCGGCCCTCTGTGCCGCCGGTTCGATCACCCTCGCCGACACCGCCCGCCTGCTGAAACTGCGCGGTCAGGCCATGCAGCGCGCTGTGCCCGTCGGCAAGGGCGCCATGGCTTCGCTGATCGGGCCGAAGACCGACCTGGCCCTCGCCGAGGCTGCCGCTGCCGCGGGCTCCGAGGTCGGCGTCTGCGTCGTCGCCAATGACAACAACGCCGGCAATATCGTCATCTCGGGCGACAAGGCCGCCGTCGACCGCGCCATCGAAAAGGCCAAGGAGCTGGGCGCGCGCGCCATTCCGCTGAACGTCTCCGCGCCCTTCCACTGCCCGCTGATGCAGCCCGCCGCCGATGAGATGGCCACGGCCCTCGCCTCCGCGACCATCGTCGCCCCCTCGGTCGCCGTGGTCGCCAATGTCACCGCCCGCCCCGAGCGCGACCCCGAGGTCCTGCGCCGCCTGCTGGTCGAACAGGTCACCGGCCGTGTCCGCTGGCGCGAGAGCATGGAGTGGATGGCCGGGGAGGGCGGGGTGACCCGCTTCGCCGAGATCGGCTCGGGCAAGGTGCTGGCCGGCATGGCGAAGCGAATCGCGCCGGATGCCGAGAGCCTGTCGCTGAACACGCCCGAAGACCTGGAAGCGTTCGCGAAGTCGTTTTGAGGTGATTGGTGGTTGGTGACTGGTGACGGGCCGGTTTGGGGCGCCGCCCGTGATCTCTGATCACCAGCCTTTCCGCGCAAATCACCAGCCACCAACCACCAATCACCCTCCATTCTTCCGACACGGAGCCCGCCAATGTTCAATCTCACAGGCAAGACCGCCCTCGTGACCGGAGCCACCGGCGGCATCGGCGGGGCCATCGCCCGGGCCCTGCACGCACAGGGCGCGACCGTCGTGCTGTCCGGCACCCGCGAGGCCGTGCTGCAGGATCTGGCTAAGGAACTCGGCGAGCGCGCTTTCGCCGCCGCCGCAAACCTGTCCGACGCAGAATCGGTCGACGGCCTGCTGGCCCGGGCCGAGGAAGCCGCGGGCGCCCCTCTCGACATCCTCGTCGCCAACGCCGGGATCACAAAGGACGGCCTTCTGATGCGGATGAAGGACGAGGACTTCCAGGATGTGATCCGGGTCAATCTCGAGAGCTATTTCCGCCTGTCGCGCGCCGCGATGAAGGGGATGATGAAACGCCGTTCGGGCCGCATCATCGGCATCACCTCGGTGGTCGGAGTCACCGGCAACCCCGGCCAGACCAACTACGCCGCCTCCAAGGCCGGCATGATCGGTTTCTCCAAGTCGCTGGCGCAGGAAGTCGGCTCGCGCGGCATCACGGTCAACTGCATCGCGCCCGGCTTCATCGCCTCGCCCATGACCGACGTCCTGAACGACACCCAGCGCGAGACCATTCTGAAGAACATCCCCGCCGGCCGCCTCGGTACGGGCGACGAGATCGCCGCCGCTGCCGTCTATCTGTCCTCGGACGAAGCCGCCTATGTCACGGGGCAGACCCTGCACGTGAACGGCGGCATGGCGATGATCTGATCTCTTTCGTCATCCTCCGGCAAGGCGCGCAGCGCCGCAGACCGGGGGACCCAGCGGCGCGCGCGAGCGCGAAGCTGTCGCGAACCGGAACGTCAGACGTTGTACGTGAACAGATCGCCTTCGGCGCCGCTGGGTCCCCCGGTCTCGCTGCGCTCGCCGGAGGATGACGAAAGGACCAGAACACATGAAATTTCTCCGCATCCTCGCCACCATCCTCAGCGGCCCCATGCTGCTGATCGGCATCATCTGGGTTCTGCAGGGGCTGAACATCCTGCCGGGCAGCTTCATGACCGGCCAGATCATCTGGGCCATCTACGGCGCGCCTCTGGCGCTGGTGGGTGCCGGGCTGGTCTGGTGGGTGAACCGGAGCGTTCAAACCCGGTAACGGGCTATTTTCCGCCCGCGCCGCCGTGCTAAAGCCTCGGCAACCGGTTGTCGTGAGTCTTCGTTCAAGGCTTGCGTCGCCGTCGCCGTCGTCATACGGCAGGATTTGAGACAACAGCCGCTGCGGCGGCCCTGAAAGCAGAGACACCCATGTCCGACACCCTGGAACGCGTCCGCAAGATCGTCATCGACCACCTGGACGCCGATCCGGAAAAGGTCGTTGAAAAGGCCAGCTTCATCGACGACCTGGGCGCTGACTCGCTCGACAACGTCGAACTGGTCATGGCCTTCGAGGAAGAATTCGACATCGAAATCCCGGACGACGCCGCCGAACACATCCAGACGGTCGGCGACGCCGTGAAGTTCATCGACGAGAAGCTGGCCGGCTGATCGCCGCCCTTTTCGAACGGCTTTGATGGCCGCCGTGGCGCGCCCCTAGCGGGGCCGCCCGGCGGCCATTACTGTTTGTGGTCTGGATTCTGTAACGAGGAGCGCTCATGCGCCGCGTCGTCGTCACCGGCCTCGGTCTGCTCACCCCGCTCGGATGGGGCGTGGAGCATAACTGGAAGGGCATCCTCGAAGGTCGCTCTGGCATCGGCCCGATCACCAATTTCGACACCGAAGGCTATGGCTGCACCATCGCGGGCGAGATCCCGTCGGTCGATGGCCGCGGCGGCGGTGCCCCCGGCCAGCCGGGCGTGTTCGACCACGAAAAGGTCATGTCTCCCAAGGACCGCAAGCGGGTCGACGACTTCATCGTCTACGCCATCGCCGCCGCCGACGAGGCCCTGGCCGACGCCGGCTGGAAGCCCGAGACCGAGGAACAGCGCGAGCGCACCGGCGTCATGGTCGGCTCCGGCATCGGGGGCCTCGGCCCCATCGCCGACACCGCCATCATCCTGAAGGAGCAGGGCCCGCGCCGGGTCAGCCCCTTCTTCATCCCCTCCGCCCTGATCAATCTGACCTCGGGCCAGATCTCGATCCGCCACGGCCTCAAGGGCCCGAATCACTCGGTCGTCACCGCCTGCGCCACCGGGGCCCACGCCATTGGCGACGCGGCGCGGATGATCATGCTGGACGACGCCGACGTCATGGTCGCGGGCGGGGCGGAAAGCTCCATCGTCCCCATCGGCATCGCCGGCTTCCTCGCCTGCAAGGCCCTGTGCACCGCCTATAACGATACGCCCGAAAAGGCCTCGCGGCCCTGGGACAATGACCACTCCGGCTTCGTCATGGGCGAGGGCGCCGGCATTGTGGTGCTGGAAGAGTACGAGCACGCCAAGGCACGCGGCGCGACCATCTATGCCGAGGTCGTCGGCTACGGCATGAGCGGCGACGCCTATCACATCACGGCCCCGGCCGAGGACGGCGACGGCGGCTATCGCGCCATGCAGATGGCGGTGAAACGCGCCGGCATCACCGCCGCCGACATCGACTACGTCAACGCCCACGGCACCTCGACCATGGCGGACTGGATCGAGGCCGGTGCCATCGAGAAGCTGATGGGCGAGCACGCGCCCAACGTCGCCCTGTCCTCAACCAAGTCGATGACAGGCCACCTGCTCGGCGCCGCCGGGGCCATCGAGGCCATCTTCTGCATCCTGGCCATCCGTGACCAGATCGCCCCGCCGACCATCAACCTCGACAATCCCGAGCGCGAGACGGCCCTGAACATGGTGCGCGGCAAGGGCCAGCCGATGGAGATCGACGTGGCCATGTCGAATAGCTTCGGCTTCGGCGGCACCAACGCCTCGGTCATCTTCCGGAAGGTCGGCTGATGTCGGTGGAGCGTCGTTCCGGCCGCAAGACGGCGTTTCTGGCCGCCACGGCCACCTTCAGCACCTTCCTGATCATCGCCCTCGTCGCGGCCTGGAGCGTCTTCTACGCCCCCGGACCGGCCGCCCGCGAGGGTGAGTCGACCGTCGTCAGCCTGCCCAGCGGCGCCGGCGTCAGCGCCATCGCGGCCACACTCAAGTCCGCGGGCGTGATCCGCTCGACCGACATGTTCAAGGCCGCCGCCACCCTGACCGGCGCCGACCGCAAGCTGCGCGCCGGCGAATATGAGGTGCCGAGCAAGGCCTCGCTGCGCTCCGTCCTTGTCCTGCTGGTCGAGGGCCGGGTGGTCCGCCACTATGTCACCCTGCCCGAAGGCTGGTCCTCGGCCCAGGCGGTCGAGATCCTCAACAAACAGGCGATTCTGACCGGAACGATCAACGCCATCCCGGCGGAGGCCAGCCTCTGGCCCGACACGTATGAGATCAGCCGCGGCGAGACCCGCGCCTCGGTCATTGGCCGCATGCGCCGCGCCCGTGACGAGAACCTCGCCCGCCTCTGGGCCGCGCGCGGCCCCGCCACCGTGGTCCGCACGCCGGAGGAGGCGATGATCCTTGCCTCCATCGTCGAGAAGGAGACCGGCGTGGCCGCCGAACGCCCGCGTGTCGCCGCCGTCTTCACCAACCGGCTGCGGTCCGGCATGCGGCTGGAGAGCGACCCGACGATCGAATACGGCATCACCAAGGGCGTGCCGCTGCGCCGGGGCCTGAGACGGTCCGAACTCGACCGGCCCAATCCGTGGAACACCTACCAGATCGACGGCCTGCCTCCGACGGCCATTTCCAACCCGGGCCGGGACGCCGTCGCCGCCGTGCTCAATCCACCCTCGACCAGCGACCTGTTCTTCGTCGCCGACGGCTCGGGCGGCCACGCCTTCGCCCGGACCTATGACGAGCACCTCGCCAATGTCGCCCGCTGGCGCGAGGTCGAGCGCCGCCGGGCGGGGCTGCCGCCTGCCGCGCCCGAGGCCCCGACCCTGACGCCGGTCCCGGAAGTTCCCCCGGCCAACCCGACGTCCGGCATGGCTGTTCCCCCCGGCGCACGCGTGATCCGCATTCCGGCCCCGGCACCCGCCCAATGACCGCCATCTCCGGCATGACCGGCTTCGGCCGGGCCGATGGCACACAGGGCGACTGGACCTGGTCGGTCGAGGCTCGTTCGGTCAACGGCCGCAATCTGGAGGTCCGCTTCCGCGGCCCGCCCGGCTTCGACAGCCTCGAGCGCCAGGCCAAGACGGCCGCCCAGGCCCGTTTGAGCCGAGGTCAGATCACGCTGGGAATCCAGGCCAAACGCGAGGTCGGCGTCGCCTCGCTGAAGGTCAATCAGGACGTCCTCGCCCGCTATCTGACCCTCGCCAACCAGCTGGCGGAGGAGGGGGCCACGCCGCCGTCCGCCGACGGCCTGCTGTCCCTGCGCGGCGTGCTGGAAGCGCCGGAGGAAGTCGACGACCCCGAGGCCCGCGCCGTGGTCGAGGCCGCCATGGCCGCCTCGATCGATCAGGCGCTCGACGCCCTCAAGGTCTCCCGCGATCGGGAAGGCTCCCAGCTCCTGCCGGTGATCACCGACTTCATCGATCGCATCGCCGCCCTGACGGCCCAGGCCGAGACCGAAGCAGCCGCCCAGACCGCCGCCATTCGCGAGCGTTTCAGCCGGCGCATGACCGAGCTGGCCCCCGACGCGCCGGGCCTTGAGGACCGCATCTTCCTTGAGGCCGCCTCGCTGGCCACAAAGGCCGATGTCCGCGAGGAGCTGGACCGGCTGGCCGCCCACGTCGCCTCGGCCCGCACCCTGTTGCAGCAACCCCCCGCCGGTCGGAAACTCGACTTCCTGATGCAGGAATTCATGAGGGAGGCGAATACCCTCTGCTCGAAATCGGCTACGACCGCGCTCACCGGAATCGGCCTGGAGCTGAAGGCCGTGATCGAACAGCTGCGCGAACAGGTCCAGAATGTTGAATGAACGCCATCCCCGCCGCGGCGTCCTGCTGATCGTCGCCAGCCCCTCGGGCGCCGGCAAGACCAGCCTGTGCCGCCGCCTGATGGCCGATCACGGCGGGCTCGAGCTGTCCATCTCCATGACCACCCGCGGCATCCGCCCCGGCGAGGTCGCCGACCGCGACTATCATTTCGTCGATGATGCCGAGTTCCAGCGGCTGATCGACGCCGACGCCTTCCTCGAATGGGCCGACGTCCACGGCGCCCGCTACGGCAGCCCGCGCGGGCCCATCGATCGCGCCCTGTCCGAGGGCCGCGACGTCCTGTTCGATATTGACTGGCAGGGTGCCCGCGATATCGCGGAAAAATGCCCCGAGGACGCCGTCCGGGTCTTCATCCTGCCGCCGAGCCTGGAAGAGCTCCGCCGCCGCCTCGTCACCCGCTCCCAGGACGCCGCCGACGTCATCGAGCGCCGCATCCGCAACGCCAAGGGCGAGATCGAGCACTGCGGCCAGTTCGACTACGTCTTCGTCAACGACGACTTTGACCGCAGCTATGCCGAACTGGCCCACATCTATCACGCCGAGCGGTCGAAGCGGTTCCGCAACATCTGGATCGAGGCCTACAAGGGTGCCCTGCTGAACGAGGCGGTCTGACGCCGTCCGCCTCCCCGCAGGGAGGCGGGGACTGGATCAGGCCTTGTCGATCGCCGCAGCGATCTGCGCCGGGGTATGTCCGGTCAGGTCCTTGGAAATCTCTCCGACAAGCCGCGCTGTCGTCTCCTTGTGCCAACCCTTGCGCAGCTGGCCCAGGGTCTTGGGCGCCGCGATGACCAGCAGGTGTTCAACCTTGTGGCTCAGCACCATCCTGTTCAGCACCTCGGCCACGCCCATGGCGAAACCGTCCTCGGCCTGGGTGTCATTGTCGGGGTTGGCCTCGCTGGAGCCGCGGCCCGCGGTGCCCGAGGCGCGCTCTGCGATATCCGGTGTCGGCTGGGGCGTGAGCTCGACCGACTGATGCCCCGTGTTGTGGAACAGCGCCAGTTTCTCGCCATCGACCACGGCCACGAGTGTACCTGCGGAAATTATCATCTGGTGGTCTCCGATTGTGTGGGGGCCTGGATAACGTCCCGCAGCCGGCGCGGTTGCCGGTCGCATGACGGGGCCATGTCCCCTGTGAAGACGGACACCCTGGGCTGCCCGGGCCGCCCTTGCCTTGATTGAAAACAAGGCCGGTCGCTTCAGCCCGGCCGACACGCAGGCTGAAAGCCGCTCAGCCCCGCTTGCGACGCATCATCGTTGCCCCGCCGTCGCCGGGCGTGGCCGGCTGCGCCTCACCCGTGACGGCTCGCGCCAGCCGCAGGAAGCCGGCCAGATCGATGACCTCGGCCCGGTCCTCCGGGCTCAGGCCCGCGGCTTCGCACAGCTCGGCCCCGCCCAGCGGTTTCAGGCTGGAGCGCAGCATCTTTCGCCGCTGACCGAACGCCGCGGCCGTCACCCGCTCCAGTGCGGCCAGCAGCGCCCGTTCGGGTCGCTCGGCGCGGGGGATCAGATGCACGACGGCACTGGCGACCTTGGGCGGCGGGGTGAAGGCCGCGGCCGGCAGGTGCATGACCAGTTTCGCCTCGCAGACCGCCTGGGCGATCACCGCCAGCCGGCCATAGGCGTCGTCTCCGGGAGCGGCGGTGATCCGCTCGGCGACTTCCTTCTGGAACATCAGGGTCAGGGCGTGGGGCGTCCACGGCCCGGTCAGCCATTTGATCAGCAGCGGCGTGCCGACGTTGTAGGGCAGGTTGGAGACGACATGGGCCGGCCCATCGACCAGCGCCGCCTCGTGGACCTTGAGGGCATCCGCCTCGACCACGGTCAGCCGGCCGGTGCCGTCGTCGAGTTCGGCCAGAAGCGGCAGGAACCGGGGGTCCTTCTCGACCAGTACGACCTTGCCGGCATCGCTCTCCAGCAGGGCACGGGTCAGGCCGCCGGGACCGGGGCCGACCTCGATCACGGCCCGACCGTCGAACGGCCCGGCCAGACGCACGATCTTTCGGGTCACATTCAGGTCGAGCAGGAAATGCTGGCCGAAACTCTTTTTCGCCAGCAGGCCGTGGGCGTCGAGCGTTTCGCGGAGGGAGGGGAGGTCGGTCACAGCCGGTGCTTAGCCCGCCGCGCGCGCCGCCGCCATCGTTCCCGCCAGACGGATCGCCGCGATCAGGCTGTCGGCCCGCGCCACGCCCTTGCCGGCGATGTCGAAACCGGTGCCATGGTCAGGCGAGGTGCGGATCACTGGCAGGCCGAGGGTCGTGTTCACCCCGCCCCAGAAGTCCAGCGTCTTGACCGGGATCAGGGCCTGGTCGTGGTACAGGCAGAGGACGGCGTCATAGGTCGCGCGGGCGTCGTCGTGGAACAGGGTGTCGGCGGGCCGGGGGTCGCTGATGGCGATGCCTTCCGCGCGAAGGCTCACGGCGGCGGGGATCAGCACCTCGATCTCCTCCAGCCCGATCGAACCGCTCTCGCCGGCGTGAGGGTTGAGCGCTGCCAGCGCCAGCCTTGGCGCGGCGATGCCGAAGTCCCGCTTCATGGCTTCATGCACGACGCGGGCGGTGCGGCAGACCCGTTCGGCCGTGACCAGTTCCGGAACCTCGGCCAGCGGGGCGTGGATGGTCACCAGACAGGCGCGCAGGTCTTTGGCCGTCAGCATCATCACCGGCCCGCGCGTACCGGCGAACGGGACGTCGGCGGTCAGTTCGGCGATGAACTCGGTATGGCCGGGGAAGCGGAAGCCCGCGGCGTAGAGCGGGGCCTTGGCGATGGGGGCGGTGACGACGCCCGAGGCTTCGCCGGAGAGGGCCAGATTGACAGCCTGTTCGATCCAGTCGGCCACGGCCCCGGCGTTGGCCGGCTCGGGACGACCCGGCGTGACGGGCGCGGGCAGGGGATGGTCCAGCACAGGAATGGCCCGGCCAAAGACGTCGACGGCGTCAGCGACGGTCAGAACCGCTTCCACGGGCAGGCCCTGCAGCCGCAGCAGGGCGGCGTCGCCGATCACGACGAAGGCCGGCCCGTCTGTCCTGAGCGCCGCCCAGGCCGCAGCAATGATCTCCGGCCCCACGCCCGCCGGTTCGCCCATGGACAGGGCCAGCGGCGCGGTGCCGGGGGTCATTACTTGTACTCGATGAGCGCGTCCTCGCGCAGGTCGCGCATATAGCGGCGGCCGAGGGTGGCGAGGTTCTGGCGGAACAGGGTGTTCTCGACTTCCTGCGGATTGGGGGCTTCGGTGCCGCCGACGCGACGGCCGCAGACGCCCAGCAGGTGGACGCCGAGCGGGGTGCGCACGGGCGTGCTGACCGAACCGACTTCCGCGGACCGGGCGACCTGCTGGAACTGCGGGGCCAGGTTCTGGACATCGGCTTCACCCAGATCGGCACCGAGCAGCCCCGTCTCGGAGGTGGCGCGGGCCAGCATGGTGTCGCAGGTCAGTTGCGGACGCAGGGCTTCGAGCCGCGTCGTCGCCGCCGCCACTTCCGCTTCGCTGGCCGTATCCGGCAGTTCGATCATCACCTGTTTGATCGTTACGAGGCTGGCCGATGCGCCGTCCCGTTTGTCGCGCATGTAGACGATATAGACGCCGCCATCGACGGGGATGGGCCGCGAGAGCTGGCCGACCTGAAGCTGGTCCAGCGCCTGTTGCAGGGCCGGCTGCATGGTGCCTTCGACAACCCAGCCGGCGTCGCCGCCACGGGTTGCGGAGGGGGCCGCCGAGAACTGCTGGGCCACGGCCTGGAACGGCGCGCCCTGGACCATCTGCTGCACCAGCTGATTCGCGCCGTTCAGCGCGGCCTGCTGGCCGCCGACCCGGGCGGACTCGATGTAGATTTCGCCGATCAGATACTGCTTCTTCGACGCGGCTTCCGACACCTGACGCAGGGCGGCGGCCACGGCGGAGCGGCTGACGCGGGCGCGGCTCTGGAACCGGCCGCCGACCAGTTGCGACCAGCCGATCTGGGTCCGCAGCTGCTCGCGCAGGGTGCTCGGACGGATGCCGCCCTGGGTGAGGAAGTCCACATAGGCCTGGGGCGAGGCACCCACTTCCTGGGCCATGGCCGTGATTTCCTGCTCCACCTGTTCGTCGGAGACGACCAGATCCTCGAAGCTCCTGAGCTCCTGCGTCTGCAGACGCTCGTCGATCAGGGCGTTCAGGGCCTGCTGCTGGATGGCCGGAATGTTCTCGGGCGTCGGCTGCACCTGGGTCATGGCGATCAGCAACAGCATGCGCTGGCGCAGGTCGAACCCGGTGATGACGCTGTCATTGACCGTGGCCAGGATGCCGTCCGACATCTGGAAGGCCGGCGCGGCGGGTGGCGCGACCGGCGCGGCCTCGGCCGCGGGATTCAGATTGCCGGCGGCGGCAGGCTGCGCCGGAGGCGCGGTCTGGGCCATGGCCGAACCGGCCAGGAGGGCGGCGATCGCCACGCCCGTCATGTAACGCTGCAAACCCATGTCAGTCCTGGTTCCTCAAGCGGCGCTGGTCCGGTTTTCGTCCCGGATTTGCGAACCGCGCGCCCCCGGGCCGCGCGGCCGTCAGCGCCCGTCGCTGCGTCAATACCCTGTACCGCCGAAAGTGGCGAGGTTTAGGCGCACATAGATGCCCTCGGACGGCCCGGTCGGGCGAACCCGGGTGTTGTCGCGCCGGTAACCGATCTCGAAGCGGAAACAGTCGTCATCGAACAGCAGGCCGACTTCGGACCTGGTTACAAGAAAGTCGGGGTCGGGATCGCCCGGACGCGGCTGGGGATCGAAGTCGGCCGTCGCCGAAACTGCCACGCCCCAGTTGCCATAGACGAACTGCTGTGCAGACAGCTGCACGAATTCGTAGTTGCGGTTTGAAGGGCCGGGCAACGGATTGGAGCGGTCGATGATGTAGCTGACGGTCGCCAGATTGCGCCGGCCCCAGCGGCCATCCACCGCCGCTTCCGCCCGACGGATTTCGCCGGAGGCATCGATCGTGGCGTGGCCCCAGCCGCGGATCCGGTCAGAGGGCGAGAAGCTGCCCTGCACGACCCAGTCGGAGGTCTGGGAGGCGAGGCCGCTCGGATCATAGAGCTGGCTCGGCAGGTCCGGGACCGGGGTCAGGAAGGCCGGCTCCTCGTCGGCGCGATAGCTGCGGCCGATGAACAGGCTGGCCTGCCGGCCCTCGTTCCAGCGCAGGGTCGCGCGGGTCCCGAGGGTCAGACGCAGACCGCCTTCATAAAGGTCGTAGCCGGGGAACCGGTCGGTCCGGAACAGCGAACTCTCGTCCAGCTCCAGCGTCTGGCTGTCCTCGATGGGGATGCGCGGATCGAGGTCGGACGCGGTCGAGGCCGACAGCTGCGCCATCGGCTCCAGGATCAGGTCGGCACCGGGGCCGACGCTGCGGAACAGGGGATAGCTGATGTCGAGGCCCGCCGTGGCGCGGCCGCGGGAAATAGCTTCCTCCTCCAGCCCCAGCATGGGCGGCAGGTCACCGACGGAATAGAAGTCGGCGCGGACATCGACGAAGGTTTCCCACCGCACGCCCAGCGGCGAGATCAGGGTGCGCCGCCATTCGGCCTGACCCGAAATCCGACGGCTGTCGACGCCGGGCAGATCCGGCGTCAGCACGGCCGGAATGATCTGGGGCCGCAGCACGGGGCCGCCGACATAGTCGTCGCGATACAGCGACACGGCGGATCCCCGCAGCCGCAGACGGCCGCCGAATATCGGGCCGTCCGGCTCCCAGCGCGCCTCGACCAGCGGTGCGACCACCGGCAGGGCACCGTCCGCCTCGAACTCGTTCAACGCCGGCGTTACGGGATCGAAAACGCTGACCCGCAGGCTCTGCAGGTCGAAGGCGGCAACCGACAGATAGGACCGCGCGGTCTGCCGCTCGGCGTACAGCTGGCTGATCAGCCGCCGCTGGTCGCCATAATAGAGGCCGTTGTCCTGATAGGGATCACGGACGTCGTAGCGGTCGAACAGGGTCTTGTCCGACACGCGCTCGACAGTGAAACCCCAGCGCCACGGGCCCATGGGATCGAATCGGCCGTGGCCGAGGAAATAGCTGCGGCTCGTGCGATCGCCGTATTTGACGTTGCTCTCGGCGTCGCCGTCGTTGTCGAGGTCGAAGTCCCCGAAGCTGCGCTCGTAGGTGTAACCGCCACGGGCGACGATCATCCCGTCGGCGAACCGGCGGCGCCATTGCAGGTTCAGCAGGGGCGCGACGTCGGTGTTCAGCTGCGGGCTGATCAGCCAGTCCTCGGACGGCGACACCACATGAAGATAGGGCACCTCAAGGCTCAGGCCGCGTCCCTCATCATAGCTGGGGATGGGCACGAGGAAGCCTGAGGCCCGTTCGACGGTCGGATCAGGGTGGGCGAAGAACGGCAGGTAAAACACGGGCACGCCGCCGACCCGGAACACGGCATTGCGATACAGGATCGCGCGCAACTCCTCGTCCTGGACGACCTTCTCCGCCTGGATGGAGATGCTGGGCTCCTTCGGATTTCCGTCGGTGTCGCAGATCGGGCAGGGGGTGAAGAGGGCGTAGTTGAGCTCGTTGACGTTCTCGCTCCGGCGCACGGCCGTCGCCGCCATCAGGCTGGCCCCGTTGCGCAGGCGGGTGGCGAAATCGACCGCTACGCCCGTCTTCAGATCCGAGCCGAGCTCCAGATGGCTGGCGAAGACGACATTGCCCTCGGGATCACTGAACTCGACCTGCCGGTCCGCCGTGGCGATGCCGAGCCCGAGGTCATAGGTGACGGCGCCGGCTCTCAGGGTCGCGCCGCGGAACCGGGCCAGGACGCGGTCGGCTCCGGCACCTTCCGCCGTGATCACATCGCCCGTCCGGCCGGCGGAATCCGCTTCGATATAGACCGCTTCCGGGGCCAGTCCGTCGGCACCGGGCGGCACCGGGGATGTCGCTGCGGGCGCCTGCTGCGCCTGGGCCGCACCCGCCAGAGACGACAGCGCGATGGCGGCCGCACCGGCCAGAAGCCGGTAGCGCAAGGCTCCCAAATCGGGCGCGCGGCGATCACGCTGCATGCAAGAAATCACTCTGAAGGGCGGACGGTCCGGCAAGCCGGATGGCAGGCCGGTTCGCTTAGCCGTCTTCGGTATAGAACAGCAAGGTGAAGGCGGCGAGCGCTGTCAGCAAGGGCGGAAGCCAGGCCGCAAGCCATGGCGGGATCACTTCCGCCGATCCGAAGGCGGACGCCGCCTGATTGACGAAGAAAAACCCGAACCCAAGCACCACGGCGGCGACGCTCATCCGCGCCAGATCGCCCAGCCGCATCAGTCGCAGGGAGAAGGCGGCGGCCAGGATCGACATGGCCGCGAACATCAGTGGCGTGGCCAGCAGCTGCTGCAGCCGGAGCCGGTAGGCCGTCGACGAGAAGCCCGCGGCCTCCACCCGGTCGATCTGCGCCGGCAGGGACCAGAAGGAGGTCGCCTGCGGTCGGGCGAACCGTTCGAACGCCTCTTCGTCGGCCAGGCTCGAGGGCAGGTCCAGGGTGGCGTAGCGCACGGCACGCTGGCCGATCTCCGCCCCGACCGCATCGACCAGCCGCCAGCTGCCGTTCGACAGCGACGCCGACTCGGCGTCGATCCGCTCGGAGAAGGTCCGCATGCCCGCGGCGTCATTGGTGTAGATGAAGAAGGTCACGTCCAGCAGCCGGGCGTTCGACCGGTCCTGACGCTCGGCGCGGATCACCATCTGACGGGTGTCGTCGCCCTCTCGGATCCAGACGGTCGGGCGGGCCTCCGCCCCGGCCGCGGATCCGGACAGTCGCGCCCGCTCGCGCTGGAACAGGCCGTCAGCGGAGGCCGCCAGCGGCCCGAGGGCCGCGACGGTGATCACGCCGAACATCAGGGCTGCGCCGGCCGCCGGAAGCACGAACCGCCAGGCGGACACGCCCGCCGCCCGCATGGCGATCAGCTCGCTGCGCCGGTTCAGGCCAACAAAGGCCGCCAGCGTCCCGAACAGGAAGACGAACGGCAGCAGTTGGATGATCACCTGCGGCGACTTCAGCAGCATCAGCCCGAGGATGCGCACGCCAGACAGGTCGACATCCGAGCCGACGCCGCGGGAGATCTCCACGAAGTCGATCAGCATGATCAGGGCGGCGATGACGCCCAGCGCTATGCCCAGCGACCGCGCCTGCTGGACCAGCACATAGCGTTCGATTCGACCCAGTCGCAGCCAGGGGACGGGCAGGGAGGTGCGGCTGATCATGCGAACCGCGCCTTCAGCCGCTCATAGGCCGGCCAGACGGGCCGCCGGCGGGGCTTGAGCGCCCGGAACAGCAACCTCAGGGCGACGACCGTCGCCACGATCGGCAGCAGATACTGGAAGATGTTCAGCCAGCCGTTCCAGGCGCTGGCGGAGACCACGCCATAGCCGGCGATGCGCACGAGCAGGAAAACGCCCGCGACCTTGGCGATTCGCAGCCCGTATCCCGTCCGGCTGAACGGCCCCCCCAGGATCGCCGTCAGCGCCATGGCCATGGCCATCAGGGCGTAGAGCGGGGCCGACAGTCTGGAGTGCCCCTCTGCCATCAGCTCGCCCGCCGATCCGACCCGCTCAAGGTCCGCCGGCGACGGATTGAACAGCTGGGTCAGATACAGGTCCGACGGCTTGTAGCGGACCTGCTCGGTCATGGCCGCATAGGGCGAGAGATCGACGACGGTTTGGGCGAATGATGCGTAGGTCAGGACCCCCCGGCTCGAGTAGCGGGTGGTCGACGCGTTCTTCATTGTCAGGACCGGCAGGCCCTCAATCCGCCCGAACCGCGCCTCGGCAGCATCCCATGTGACCGCATCATCGCCGTCGGTCATGTAGACGAACAGGTTCTTGAGCAGGCCGTTTTGTTCGATCTGTTGGACGTAGACGGTCAGCCCGTTGGGCCCCCGGACGAACTGTCCTTCCTCGACCAGCAAGGCGGCCAGATCGGTGCGGACGGCAAAGGCCTCGGCCCGCGCCTGACGTTGCGCCCATGGCTGACCCACCGTCGTGACCACCAGGGTCAGCAAGGCCGCGATCGCCGCGATCCGGACGGCCGGCCGGATCGCCGACCAGCGCGTGACCCCGGAGGCGAAGACCGCGGTCAGTTCCTGCTCCCGCTGGAGACGTGTCAGGGCGATCAGAGCACCGACGAACAGGCCGATCGGAATGATGACCGCCAGCAGCTGCGGCACGGCCAGCAGGGTCAGCTTGACCATCACCCAGACGCTCTGGCCGCGCTCGACGATGACTTCCAGCTGGTCGAGGCTCTGGCTCAGGATACCGATTCCGGCCAGCGCAGCGCACGCAGCCACCACGGGGCGCCCGATCTGCCGGAAAAGGTAGCCTTGGATCAGTGTCATGTTTCGAAAGAATTCGCACATTGCAGGCGACGGCGAGGGAGCGCATCTAATACACACCCGACTGCGCCGGTGAAACCGCGCGCGCTCATACCATCGACACAGAGCCGGGGCGTATCGCCCGGCGGGAGTAGTAAATGCAGATCGAGTTCGTCGCGTCCGCGGGCGCCGCTGAGGTTCTGGCCGTTCTGGTCCACGAAGGCCGGGTTCTGGCCGGCACGGGCCCGCAGCTCGATACGGCGACCTCCGGAGCCCTGACGAAGGCGATGACTGCCAGCCGGTTCACCGGCGGCTCGAACAGCACCCTGATCGTCGCCGCCCCGGCCGGGGTCGACGCCGGGACCATCCTGCTCAGCGGCGCTGGTGAGGCCGGCAAGTTTGACGACCTCGCGCTCGAGTCCGCTGCCGGTGCCGCCTATCATGCGGTGAAGCTGTCGGGCGCGTCCGCCCTGACCCTCGACGCCGCCCACCTGACCGCCGACCAGGCAGCCCGCGCTGCCTTTGCCGCCCGTCTGGCCGCCTACCGGTTCCTCAAATACCGCACCAAGCTGAAACCGGAGAAGACGCCGTCGATCGAGACGATTCGCGTCGTCGCCGCCGACCCGAAGGCCGCTGAGGCCGCCTATGCGGCGCATGCCGCCATCGCCACGGCGGTCGAGTTCGCCCGTGATCTCGTCGCCGAACCGGCCAACGTCCTCTACCCGGAAGAATATGCGAAGCGCGTGAAGGCGCTCGAGAAGCTGGGCCTCGAAGTCGAGGTCCTCGGCGAGAAAGAGCTTGAGAAGCTCGGCTTCCGCACCCTGCTGGCCGTGGGCCAGGGCAGTGTGCGCGACAGCCAGGTCGTCATCATGAAGTGGAACGGCGGCAACAAGGGCGATCAGCCGATCGCCTTCGTCGGCAAGGGCGTGACCTTCGACACCGGCGGCATCTCGATCAAGCCGGCCGACGGCATGGAAGAGATGAAGTGGGACATGGGCGGCTCGGCCGCCGTCGTCGGCCTGATGCATGCGCTCGCCGGCCGCAAGGCGAAGGTCAATGCGATCGGCGTCATCGGCCTGGTCGAGAACATGCCGGACGGCAATGCCCAGCGTCCGGGTGACGTGGTCATGTCGCTGTCGGGCCAGTCGGTCGAGATCCTGAACACCGACGCGGAAGGCCGCCTCGTTCTGGCTGACTGCCTCTGGTACACCCAGGACCGGTTCAAGCCGAAATTCATGCTCGATCTCGCCACCCTGACCGGGGCCATGATCGTGGCCCTCGGGCTCGAGTATGCCGGCGTGTTCTCCAACTCCGACGAACTGGCGAACAACTTCCTCGCCGCCGGTCCCAAGGTCGGCGAGAACGCCTGGCGGATGCCGATCCCGGCCTTCTACGAGCGCCACATCGACACCCCGATCGCCGACGTGAAGAACACCGGCAACGGCCGCGCCGGCGGCTCGATCACCGCCGCCCTGTTCCTGCAGCGCTTCACCAATGGTGTGCCCTGGGCCCATATCGACATCGCCCCGACCGCCTGGGTCAAGGACAGCCGCAACCCGACGGTTCCGGACGGTGCCGTCGGCTGGGGCGTGCGTACGCTCGACCGGATGGTGGCCGACAGCTACGAGTCCTGAGGCTCTGAAAAGGTAGGACCGGGTGTCTGACGCCAAGCCGGAAATCTGGTTCTACCACCTCGAGCGGTCGACCCTCGAACAGGTGCTGCCCGGCCTGATGGAAAAGACGCGCGAGCGGGGTTGGCGGGCGCTGGTGCGCGCCGCCGATCCGCGTTTGCTCGACGACATCGACGAGCGGCTCTGGACGTACCGCGACGACAGCTTCCTCGCCCATGGGCGGGCGTCCGGGCCGGAGGCGGCGCGTCAGCCCATACTGCTGACCGAATCGCTTGAGAACCCGAACGCCGCTCAGGCGCTGTTCATTGTGGACGGCTCAGAACTGGGCGACACGAAAGGCTTCGAGCGATGCTTCATCATCTTCGACGGACGCGACGAGACGGCGCTGACGGGCGCGCGGGTCCGGTGGAAGTCGCTGAAGGATGCGGGCGCGGCACTGGCCTACTGGAAACAGTCTCCGGAAGGACGCTGGGAAAAGGCGGCCTGATCGCCCTGCTGGCGCTGGCGGCGTGCGCGGCGCCCGCCTCGGAGGCCCTGGCACCCCGCACGATCGAGGAAGCCCAGATCAACCAGCCGACCGGCTCACGCTCGTCGAACCCGACGGCCGACATGTGTCGCGCGGGCGAACTTCAATGGCTGGTCGGGAAACCGAAGACCGAAATCCCCGTTCCCGTTGATGTGGTGAACCGGCGCGTCACCTGCACGACATGCCCGGTCACCGAGGACTATTCGCCGACCCGCCTCAACATCTTCTTCAACGAGCAGACCGAAGTCGTCGAACAGGTCCGCTGCGGCTGAGCCCGCCACAGGAGACGAGCCTATGAAATTCCAGGCCCTCACCCTCGCCGCAACGGCCCTGCTGGTCGCGGCCTGCGCACCCGTCGACGCGGGCGACCCGGCGCCGGTTCCGCCGGAAGACGATCCCTCCCGGTGCAAGGCTGACCAGTATCAACGCTACGTCGGCCGCAACCGCTCTGAACTGCCCGCGCGGCCGTCCGGCGAAGTCTGGCGCGTCACCTGCACCACCTGTCCGGTGACCATGGACTACAGCCCCGGTCGCCTGAACATCCTTTTCGAGGAGCCCACCGGCGTGATCCGCGAGGTCAAATGCGGATGAGGGGCCTGATCGTCGCCGCCGGTCTCGCCCTCGCGGCCTGCGCGCCGGTTGAGCCGGACACAGTGCCGATTCCGCAGCAATGCGACGCCGATGCCGCCCGCTCCCTGATCGGTTCGCATGTCGGTGCGGTGTCCTTCCCGCAGGGTGCCAACGTCCGGATCGTCTGCACCACCTGCCCGACGACGAAGGACCTGCGGCCGGACCGGCTGAACATCCGGTTCGTCGAGGCGACCGGTATCATCGAGCGTGTGGACTGCGGCTGACCCCGCCTCGGCGCTTGGCGAACGCCGGCTTTCGAGACAAGGTGACGGCAAGGGCAGGGGAGGCCCCGATCATGCGCAAACTTCTGTTGGCCGGCGTCGCCCTGACCGTTTCCCTGATCGGCCCAGCCGCCGTCGCTGACGCGACGGCCGAGCGTGCCATGCTCGACCGGATCGAACGGCCCCAGGTCTGCGGGCCCGCCGTCTCCGCCAACACCGGCACACCGGTCGCGGACATGGTCATGGTCGAGGGCTTCGGAACCGGCGGCTTCGCGGTCGATACCGAAATTCCCGAGGCCCAGGCATGGTTCAATCACGGGGTCCGGCTGCGCTGGGCCTTTGAGCACAAGGAATCGGTGCGGGCCTTCCGCAAGGCGCGTCTGCTCGACCCGAGCTGCGGTATGTGCGCCTGGGGCGAGGCCTGGGCGCTCGGGCCCAATCTGAACGGCGGCGGCAACGACGACGACAGCCAGGCTGCCGCCCTGAGGGCCGCGCGCGATGCCCGTCGGCTGGCGCGTCGCGCGACCCCCATGCAGCGCCAGATGATCGACGCCCTGGTGCAGCGCTATTCGGGGCTGAAGAGCACCCGAGACCGTCGCTTCGCCCAGGCCATGGACCGGATCGCCCGCCGCAATCCGTCGGACATCACCGTCGCCGCCATCACCGCTGACGCCTGGATGCTCAAGGCCGACGAGTGGTGGGATGACGACGGGAAGGCGAAAGATCCCGGCATCACCCGCGCCATGGGTATCCTCGAACAGGCGCTGGCCGCGGCACCGAATGATCCGGGTGCCATCCACCTCTACATCCATCTGACCGAATGGTCGGACGATCCGCACAAGGCCATTCCGTATGGCGAGCGGCTGGCTGCCCTGGCACCGGGTGCCAGCCATCTGGTGCATATGCCGTCGCACACCTTCTACCGGGTCGGCCGCTATCGCGACGCCATGATGTCCAACGTCAACGCCGTGGCGCTGGACCGGCAGTACGACCGCCTCGCCCGGCCGCCCGGTGGCGTGCCCGGCATGCCCCTGCACGGCCACAACATCCATTTCGGCATGGGTGGTGCCCTCATGGCCGGCGGGGCCGAGGAGGGGCTCAAGCTCGCCGAATGGTTCCTGGCCACCTATCCGGACATTCCGGCCGACAACCTGTGGAGGCAGATGGTCGCCAACAATGCCTACGCCAACTACGGCCGGTTCGGATCGGCGGAACAGGTCGCGGCCCTGCCGGAGCCGGCCGCCAGCCATCCGATGCTGCGTGTCAGCTGGCGCTATGCGCGGGGCGAGGCCGCGGCACGGGCGGGTGACGCCGCGGGTGTCCGGGCCGAGGCCGCCGCGATCGAGGCGCTGCGCGCCGAGCCCTCATTCGCTTCCGGGCCGATGGCCACCGAGCGGCGCGAGTTCACCGAACTCTCCCAGCGCGTCCTTGAAGGCCGTGCGGCCATGATCGAGGGCGACGCGGACGCCGCCATCGCCGCCTTCACCCGGGCAGCCGCGATCCAGGGGCAGGGTGAGGAGGGCGGCGACCCGCCGATCATCTGGTATCCGACCCGCCGCAGCCTCGCCGCCGCCCTGCTGCTCAAAGGCGATGCCGCCGGCGCGCGGGCCAAGGTGCTCGAACTGATCGAGGACTGGCCGAACGACCCCTACAGCTATTTCGTCCTCGCTGAGGCCGAAGCGGCCCTGGGCGATGCGACCGCCGCCGCCGAGGCGCGCCGCCGGTCGCGGATCGAATGGATCGGCGGGGCGATGGACCTGAAGCTGGCCTGAGGCCGGTCAGGCCGGCGGGGTGACCGCCATATTGTCGATCAGCCGCGTTCGCCCCAGCCAGGCGGCCGTCAGGATCCGGCCCGGCGCGTCGACCCGACCGGCCTCGAACCCGGCCAGATCGTCAGCGCGGCAAACGGCGACATAGTCGACATGGCTGAAGCCGGCCTGCAGCAGGGCTTCGCGGGCGTCCCGCTCAACCGTCTCCAGCGCCGCCCCGGACGCGGCCGCCAGCCCCGCCTCGGCGAGCACGCCGTTCAGCTGCCGTGCGATCGCAAGCTCCGGGCCGGAGAGGTAGGCATTGCGCGACGACAGGGCCAGGCCGTGACCGTCCCGCATGGTCGGCGAGCCGATGATGTCGGTGGGAATATCCAGATCCCGGACCAGCCGCCGTACGACCATCAACTGCTGCCAGTCCTTTTCGCCGAACACGGCCACATCCGCCTGGACCTGGTTCAGCAGTTTGGCCACCACCAGGGCCACCCCGCCGAACATCTGCGGACGGAACGCGCCTTCCAGTCCCTCGGCCGGTCCGCCGACGCTGATCGTGGTCGTCGCACCCGCCGGATACATCTCCTCGACCGCCGGGGCGAACAGCAGGTGGCAGCCCGCGCCGGCCAGCAGTTCGGCGTCCTTCGCCTCCTGCCTCGGATAGGTCCCCAGGTCTTCGTGGGCGGCGAACTGGGTCGGATTGACGAACACGCTGGCCACGACCCGGTCCGCCCGCCGGCCGGCTTCCCGCACAAGCGTCAGATGACCTTCGTGCAGCGCGCCCATGGTCGGCACGAAACCGACGGAGAACCCTTGCCGCCTCCAGCCGCTTACGGTCTGGCGCAGTGCCGCGATGCTGCGAACCACGGGAAGGGCGTCGGTCTCGGTCATGATGAACGGATTAACCTTCCGGCTTAAGCCTGATTGTGAACCGGGCGGCAAATCTTGCCGTGCAAGTGTGGGCTTATGAAGCCCAGCCTCATCATTCGTCCAGTCGTCGTCCTTGTGTCGGCTGTCGCCCTGAACGCCTGCGGCATGATCGACAGCGACCCGAATCGCTTCGAGAACCTGGCCAATTCCGTTGCCGCGATCGATGTCGACGGCAACGGCGTGGCCGCTACGCCGCGGCACACAGCGGCTGAAGCGGGCCTGCGCCCGGCGCTGCGCGTTGAGGTGATGGACCCGCATGCGCTCTGGGATGCCCGCGACGGTCTTGAAGGCGCGGTCGAGCGCGCGGCACCGCAACTGGTCGCCGCCGCCGCGCCCGCGGTCGCCGACGCCGTGGTGCAACGGGTGTCCACCCGTATCGACGCCGCCTCGTCCCGCGCCGGCCTGCGTCCGGCCCTGTCGACTGCCCGCCCGGCCGCCCCGCGCGCCAACCGCGGTCTCGTCCAGCTCGGCGCCTATTCCAGCGAGGCCGCCGCCCGTTCGGCCTGGGCCCGCCTCAAGTCCGGCGAGGCCGCCTGGGCGCTCAACGGCCTGTCGCCCGTCTATGAGGGCGTCGAGGTCGGCGGTCGCCGTCTGACCCGGCTGAAGGTTGTCGCCCCCTCAGCGGGAGCCGCCGCCGTCTGCGCCGCCGCCGGCATCGATGATCCCTGGTGCAATCGGGTCGCCTGACGCGCGCATCCACAGCCGCTGCCCATCCTGTCGTTGACGTTGGCCTTCCCGGACGCGATTCTGTCAGCCTGTGGCCGCGTGTCTGAGTCGGCGGCCGCCAACGGGGCGTGAACATCCATGGCTGACCCTTCGGTCATCGTCGTCGGCAACGAAAAGGGCGGGGCGGGCAAGTCCACCCTCGCCATCCACATCGTCTGCGGCCTGCTGCACGCGGGCCGGCGCGTGGCGATCATCGATCTGGACCTGCGCCAGCGCTCGATGGCCAAATTCTTCGCCAACCGCGCCGCCTGGATGGCCGGCAACAACCAGGTCCTGCCCATGCCGGTCGAACCCGACATGGGCGACGGCAAGGCGCTGGCCAGGGCCGACGAAACCGAACAGCTGGCCCGTTTCGAGGCCGCCATGGCCCGGGCCCGCGCAGAGGCTGATGTCATCCTGATCGACACGCCCGGCGGCGACACCCTGCTGTCGCGGACCGCCCACGGCCTCGCCGACCAGATCGTCACCCCGATGAACGACAGCTTCGTCGATTTCGACCTGCTGGGTCAGATCGATCCGGTCACGCTCGAACTGCTCAAGCCCTCGATCTATTCGGAGAGCGTCTGGGAGGCCCGCAAGCACCGGGCGATCACCGAGGGCCGCACTGCGGCCATCGACTGGATCGTCGTGGTCAACCGTATGGCCGTCGCCGCTGCCCGCAACCGCCAGCGGCTTGAGGAGCGGATGGAGAAGCTGGCCCGCCGGGTCGGCTTCCGCATCGGCCCCGGCCTGCGCGACCGCGTCATCTATCGCGAGCTCTTCCCCTTCGGCCTGACCGTCGCTGACCTGTCGAATGAGGTTCGCCCGGTCGCCGTGTCGCTGGCCCATGTCGCGGCCCGCCAGGAGATGCGCAATCTGATGCTGGCCCTCGGGCTGGATGGCAGCGCGCTGGACGCCCCGCTGGACGCGGCGGCGTGAGGTCTTGAGCCTCGTCTGGCTGGCGCTGGCGGCGATCGCTGTCTGGGCGCTGGTCCGGCTGGGTCGTCAGACTGAACGACGGGGCCGCGGCCACTGGCGCATCACCGCCACCCTGTTCAGCGCCGTGCTGATCGCCGGTGCGGTCCTGCTCGCGGCCCGGGGTTCATGGCTGCCGGCCGCCGCCCTCGCCGGGGCCGGCATCTGGCTGACCCTGTCCTCGCGCCAGCGCGCGCCGGCACCCCGGACCGAGGCGATGAGTCCAGCCGAGGCCCGCTCTCTCCTCGGTGTTTCGGCTGATGCGACGCCGCAGGAGATCAACACGGCCTGGAAGCGGCTGATGGGCCGCGCTCACCCCGATCAGGGCGGCACGGAAGGCCTGGCCTCCCGTCTGAACGCCGCCCGTGACCGGCTGCTGAAGCCCTAGGCCCCGGTCTTCTTCGCCGCCGGCTTTTTGGCGGCCGGCTTTTTCTTCGCCGCCGGCTTCTTGGCCGCCGCCTTGGGAGCGGCCTTCTTCGCCGCCGGTGCCTTCTTGCCCTTGGCCGGAGCGGCCGCGGCGCGCGCGGCCAGCAGCGGCACGGCGATCTCCATCGTCATGTCTTCGGGTGCCGAGCCCTTGGGCAGGGTGGCGTTGATCTTGCCCGACTTCACATAGGGACCGAACCGCCCGGCCATGACGTGCACCGGCTCGCCCGTCTCCGGGTGGGCGCCGAGGTCCTTCAGCGGCGCGGTGGCCGCCCCGCGTCCCGCGAACTTGCCCGCCCGCTTCTCGGCCAGCAGCACCACGGCCCGGTTCAGGCCGATGTCGAACACCTCGTCGATGTCGGCGACATTGGCATAGGTCCCGGCATGCAGCACGAACGGCCCGTAACGGCCCAGGCCCGCCGAGATCGGCTGGCCGTCCTCCGGATGCATCCCGACCGCACGCGGCAGGGCCAGCAGGCGCAGGGCCTGTTCCAGCGCCAGGGTCGCGGGCGACCAGCCCTTGGGCAGGGACGAGCGCTTCGGCTTCTCCTCGCCGGGGATGGTGGTTTCGACATAGGGGCCGAACCGCCCGATCTTCAGGGCCACGGGCGCGCCGGTGTCCGGATCGATGCCCAGATCGCGGTCCCCGCCATCCTCGACGCCGGTCGCGGCGCCGAAGCCCCGCGTATAGCGGCACTCCGGATAGTTGGAGCAGCCGATGAAGGACGACTTCATCTTGAAGCTGGCCTTCAGATGCAGCCGGCCCTGTTTGCACAGGGGGCACAGCCGCGCGTCCGTCCCGTCGCCCTTGTCGGGGAACAGGAAGGGCCCGATCGCCGTGTCCAGCTCGTCGATCACGCCCTGGCGCGCGGTGACGGCGTCCGTCGCCGGCTTCAGCTGGCTCCAGAAGTCGCGCAGCACGACCTTCCAGTCGAGATCACCGGCCGAGACCTCGTCGAGACGGGTCTCCAGCGCGGCGGTGAAGTCGTACTGGACCCACTGGGTGAAGAACTGCTCGAGGAAGGCCGTGACCAGCCGTCCGTTGTCTTCTGGAATGAACCGGTTCTTGTCCATGCGGACGTATTCGCGGTCGCGCAGGGTGGTCAGGATCGAGGCGTAGGTCGACGGCCGGCCGATGCCGAGCTCTTCCAGCTTCTTCACCAGGGTCGCTTCCGAGAAGCGCGGGGGCGGCTCGGTGAAATGCTGGTCGGTGCGGATCGCCTCGACCCTGGCCACGGCGCCTTCCTTCAGCGCGGGCAGGCGGGTGGTGTCGTCCTCATCGTCGACGCCGTCCTTGGGCTTGTCGTCGCGACCCTCTTCATAGACGGCGATGAAGCCGTCGAAGGCCACGACCTGGCCGGTGGCGCGCAGGCCGGTCTGGCCGTCCGGAGTCTCGACGTCGACCGTGGTCCGGTCGAGCCGTGCGGACTCCATCTGGCTGGCGACCATCCGCTTCCAGATCAGCTCGTACAGTCGCGACAGGTCGCCCTCGAGCCGCAGGCTGTCGGGGTGGCGGGTCAGGTTGGTCGGCCGGATCGCTTCGTGCGCTTCCTGGGCGTTCTTGACCTTGGTCTTGTAATATCGCGGTTGCTCCGGGACGTAGGCCGGGCCGAACCGGTCGGCGATGACCTCACGGGCCTGGGCGATACCCTCGGGGCTGACCGACAGGCCGTCGGTCCGCATATAGGTGATCAGGCCGCCTGTATCGTCGACGCCCTCATACAGTTTCTGCGCCGCCTGCATGGTGCGCTGGGCGGTGAAGCCGAGCTTGCGCGCGGCCTCCTGCTGCAGGGTCGAGGTGGTGAAGGGCGGCGAGGGGCTGCGCTTGACCGGCTTCTTCTCGATCGACTTGATGGTGAAGCTGCCGGCCTTGATGGCGTCGCGCGCGGCGTTCGCCATGGCCTCAGAGGTGATGTCCAGCCGTTGCACCCGCTTGCCGGCGTGTTTGACCAGACGCGTCGTGAAGGGTGGGCTGTCGGCGGCCAGATCGGCTTCGACCGACCAGTATTCCTGGGCCCGGAACGCCTCGATCTCCATCTCGCGGTCGACGACGATGCGCAGGGCAACCGACTGCACCCGACCGGCCGAGCGCGCGCCCGGCAGTTTGCGCCACAGCACGGGCGACAGGGTGAAGCCCACCAGATAGTCCAGCGCGCGGCGGGCCAGATAGGCCTCGACCAGTTCCATATCCAGCTGGCGCGGATTGGCCATGGCCTCCAGCACGGCGGATTTGGTGATGGCGTTGAAGGTGACGCGCTCGACGGCGGTGTCCTTGAGCGCCTTCTTCTTGGTCAGGATCTCCAGAACGTGCCAGCTGATCGCCTCGCCCTCGCGGTCAGGGTCGGTCGCCAGGATGACGCGGTCGGCCTTTTTCGCCGCCTCGGCGATCTCCGACATCCGCTTGGAGGCGCGGGCGTCGACTTCCCAGCTCATGGCGAAATCGTCGTCGGGCAGCACCGAGCCGTCCTTCGACGGCAGGTCCCGGACGTGGCCATAGGACGCCAGGACGGTGAAGTCCGGGCCCAGATATTTGTTGATGGTCTTGGCCTTTGCGGGGCTCTCGACAACGACGAGGTTCATGCGGGGAGGGGGCCTTGCGCGGGCTCGGAAAGGGGGCGGAACGTGGTTGGCGGGAAGGCCGCTGTCAATCGGCGCTGGAATTCAGGGTGATCGTGCCGCGGCCAGACCGCCCGGAAGCAGCTCGGCGCGACCCGCAAGATTGAGCTCAAGCAGGGCGGCCGCCACCGTCCCGATCGGCAGGCCCAGCGCCCTGGCGAGTTCGTCCCGCGGCGTCGGCGTCGGCGACAGCAGGGCTGCGACCCGCTCGATCAGCGCCGCCTCGATCTCGTCCGGCGCGCCCTCGAACGGATTGTCCGGTCCGGGCTCGCGGAGCGTCCGCAGGGTCGAGAACGCACGCTCCACATCCTCCAGCCCTTCGCAGAGAATGGCGCCCTGTCGCAGCAGTTCGTTCGGGCCCCGCGAGCGTGGGTCCAGCGGCGATCCCGGCACGGCGAAGACGTCACGACCCTGTTCGCCCGCCAGCCGCGCCGTGATCAGCGAGCCGGAGCGCAACTCCGCCTCCACCACGATCACCCCGCGCGACAGGCCCGAGATGATCCGGTTGCGACGCGGGAAGTCTTTCGCCTGCGCCCGTGCGCCGACCGGACTCTCCGAGACCACACAGCCCTGTTCGGCGACCTGGGCATAGAGGTCGGCGTTGTCCGGCGGATAGATGTCGTCCACGCCGCCGCCCAGCACCGCCACGGTCCCGGTCGGCAGGGCCCCGGTATGGGCCGCGGCGTCGATGCCCCGCGCCAGTCCCGACACCACGACATGGCCGGCCTCGCCCAGCTGCTGCGCCAGCCCGCGCGCGATCCTCTGCCCACCCGCCGAGGCGATCCGCGCCCCGACCACGGCGATACAGGGCCGTGTCATCAGGCTCGCGTCGCCAAGGGTCCAAAGCAGGGGCGGCGGCGGATCGACCGCCGCCAGCATGTCTGGATAGTCGGCGTCGCCCAGAACGATCAGCCGGGCACCCAGACGCTCGCCCGCTGCTATCTCGGTTTCGATCCGTTCGACCGGCGGAATCGCGTAGCCATGAGCGCCGCCGCGCCGGATCTGGTCGGGCAGGACCTCGAGGGCCCGCTCCGCCGAGCCGAACCGCTCCAGCAACTGTTGAAAGGTCACCGGACCGACCTGGTCGGTCCGCGCCAGACGCAGGCGCGAGAAACGCTCTGCGGCTGGAAGGGTCACCCCTTCTTCGCGCCGATCCGGGGTTCGGTCCCCTTCAGGATGCGGGCGATATTCTCATGATGCCGGATCCAGATCAGCAGCGCGGTCGCGACCGACAGCGCGAGGATCGGGCCCGAGGCCGGGAGGCCCATCACGGGGAGGGGCAGCAGGGCGAACAGGGGTGCCATGACCGCCGCGATCAGAGCGGCGAAAGACGACATGCGGAACAGGGCCGCCACGATCAGCCAGGTCGCCCCGGCCATCAGGCCCAGCGGCCAGGCCGCGGCCAGCAACAGACCGAAGAATGTCGCCACTCCCTTGCCGCCCTTGAAGCCGAGCCATACGGGGAACAGGTGGCCGAGGAAGGCCGCGCCGCCGGCGATGGCGGCGATGGCCGGGACACCCGGGAACAGGGCCTGGGCAATCAGGAAGGCCGCCGCGCCCTTGCCGGCGTCGAGGATCAGGGTGGCGAAGGCCAGGTCCTTGCGCCCGGTCCGCAGGACGTTGGTCGCACCGATATTGCCGGAGCCGATGCTGCGCACATCCTCGCCCGTCGCCAGGCGGGTCAGAATGACGCCGAACGGAATGGAGCCCAGCAGGTAACCGCCCGCCGCTGCGAGCGCGAGCGTCCCCAGGGCCGGGCCGACCAGATCCTGCAAGTGATTCGTCCCTCTTAACGTGTGTCGTGGACGATGCGTCCGCCGACGACGGTGAGCAAGACCTTGCCCTGCAATCGTCGCCCGTCGAACGGCGAGTTCTTCGACTTGGACTTCAGGGCGTCGGCGTCGACCACCACCGGCGCGCCCGCATCGAACAGGATAAGGTCTGCCGGCGCTCCGGCCGCCAGCACGCCGGCGTCGAGCCCCAGGAGGGTCGCGGGACCCTGGGTCAGGGGCCGCAGGATGTCGAGCAGCTCCAGCCCGTCCTCATGGTGCAGGGTCAGGGCGGCGGGCAGCAGGGTCTCGAGCCCGACGGCACCCGGCGTTGCTTCCGCGAACGGGCGGCGCTTGTCCTCGGCAGGGGCGGGGGCATGGGCCGAGGTGATGGCGTCGATCAGGCCGTCGCGCACCGCCTCGATCAGCGCCTGCCGGTCGCTCTCGGGCCGCAACGGCGGATCGAGCCGGTAGAAGGTGCGGTAGTCGCCGATATCGATCTCGTTGAAGCACAGGTGGTTGATCGACACCGAGGCGGCGACCTCCAGCCCCTTCGCCCGCGCCCGGGCCAGGGTCTCCAGTGCACCCTCGGTCGAGATCTGGTCGACGAGGAAGCGCGCGCCCGTCTGTTCGACCAGCGCCAGGTCCCGCTCCAGCTGGATCCGCTCGGCGATGGCCGGGGCGGAGGAAAGGCCCAGCCGCGTCGCCAGTTCGCCCGAGGTCGCCACCGCGCCCTCGCTCAGCCAGGGCTCGGCCGGGCGGCAGGAGATCAGGGCGTTGAAGGCGGCGGCGTAGCTCATCACCCTTTGCAGGGTGCGGGTATTGGCGATGACCCGGTCCACATCGGTGAAATACAGGGCGCCGGCCTCATCCATCAGGCCGAGCTCGGCCATGTGGACGCCGTCGCGGGCTCTCGTCGCCGCGCCCGCCGCCCGGACATTGACCAGCCCGAGGGCCGCGCCGCGCCGCAGGATGAATTCGATCATCGCCGGGTCGTCGATGGCCGGGTCGGTGTCGGGCTGGATGACGATGGTGGTCACGCCGCCCGCCGCCGCCGACAGACTGGCCGACTTCAGCGTCTCCTTCGGCTCGGCACCGGGCTCGCCGGTCTTGACCCGGATGTCGATCAGGCCCGGCGACAGGCACAGGCCTCCGGCATCGATCACCGTCACGCCCGCCGGAGCGACCGCGCCGCCGCCGTGGATGACCTCGGTGATCCGCCCGTCCTCGACCAGCACCGCGCCGGGACCGTCATAGTCCGTGGCCGGGTCCAGCAGCCGCGCGTTCAGGATGGCGATGGCACTCATGCCGCGTCTCCATCCAGCCGTGCGGAGAGTGCCGCCAGCACCGCCATCCGCGCCGCCACCCCCATCTCGACCTGATCCTGGATCAGCGAGACGCTCAGATCGTCGGCCACGTCGGAATCGATCTCCACGCCGCGGTTCATCGGCCCCGGATGCATCACCTTCGCCCCGGCGTTCGCCCAGGACAGCTTCTCGCGGTCCAGACCCCAGAAGCGGAAATACTCGCGGGTCGAGGGGATCAGCGCCCCCTCCATCCGCTCCAGCTGCAGCCGCAGCATCATCACGACGTCGCAGCCTCTCAGGCCCTCGCGCATGTCGTGGAAGACCTCGCAGCCCCAGCGGTCGGCGTCGCCGGGCACCAGGGTCGGCGGCCCGATCAGCCGCACCCGCGCCCCCATCATTGACAGCATCGAGACATTGGACCGCGCCACCCGGCTGTGGGCGATGTCGCCGCAGATCGCGACCGTCAGTCCGCCCACGTCGCCGAAGGCCCGGCGCAGGCTCAGCAGATCCAGAAGCGCCTGGGTCGGATGCTCATGCCGCCCGTCGCCGGCGTTGACCACCGCGCAGCCGACCTTCTGCGACAGCAGGGCCGCGGCACCCGAGGCACCGTGGCGCACCACCAGCACATCGGGCTTCATCGCGTTCAGCGTCGCCGCCGTATCGATCAGGGTCTCGCCCTTGGCGGTGGACGAGGTGCGCGGGCTCAGCGCTGTCACATCCGCGCCCAGCCGCTTGGCCGCGATCTCGAACGATGCGCTGGTGCGGGTCGAGTTCTCGAAGAACAGGTTCATGACCGTGCGCCCGCGCATCAGGTCCAGCGACTTTGACGACTGGCGATTGAAGTCGACGAAGGCGTCGGCCAGATCCAGCAGCGGCGGGGTGGTCGCGGCGTTCAGATCGCCCGCGGACAGGAAATGGCTGCGCGGGAACGGCGCCAGCCGCTCGAGAATCAGATCGGTGAGGGCGGCAGGCTGGCTCATCGAGGCCCGCCTATAGGGTGCATCTAGGCCAGATGGAATAGCGCCAGCAGGATCGGGATGCTCAAGGCGCTTCCGACCGTCGTCAGCGCCACGATCCCGGCCATCAGCGGTGCATCCCCGCCCATCTGCCGCGCGAGGATATAGCTGGCCGCTGCGCCCGGTGCCGCGCCGCACAGCAGCGCCACGCCCTGCGCCAGCTCATCCCCGCCCAGCAGGACGCACATCCCCCACATCAGCGGCGGCATCAGCACCAGTTTGACGAAGCTGACGCTCATCACCGTCCATTTGCGCCGCGCCACCTCGGCGAAGCTCAGCCCCGCGCCGGCGACGATCAGGCCCAGCGGCAGCGCCGCCCCGCCCAGCAGCTCCAGCGTCTCCGAAATCCCGGTCAGCCGCGGCACACCCGCGAAATTCAGCGCCAGACCGATCAGGCAGGCCAGCAGGATCGGATTGGAGAACACCGCCTTCGCCAGCGCCAGTGGCCGCGTGCCTCTCTGGTCCGCCCCCCAACGCGCCAGGGCCACGACGCAGACGATATTGGTCACCGGAATGATCGCCGCGATCATCACCGCCGCCAGCGCCAACCCCTCGGCCCCGAAGGTCGACTGGATCACCGGCAGGAAGACGAAGCTGTTCCAGCGGATCACCCCCTGCAGCACGCTGGTGAAGGCCGGGCCGTCGATGGTCATCAGCGGCTTCGACAGCAGGGTGATGGCCGCCACGATCAGCACGGCGATCACCGCGCTGGCCCCCGCCGCCCCGGCGCTGCCGCCCGACAGATCGGCGTTCCAGATCGCCGGGATCAGAAAGCCCGGATACAGCAGATGGATCGACAGCTTCTCGATCGGCCGCCAGGTCGCATCGGGCAGGAAGTCTGATTTTCTCAAGCCGTAGCCGATGGCGATCAGCACGAAGACCGGGACGATGCCGAGGATCAGCCCTGTCATCCGATGCGCAACCGGTCCAGCGCGCCCTGCAATATCCAGGCGGCGGCGGTGCGGTCGATCACATTGGCGCGGCGCTTGCGGTTGAGGTCCAGCTCCTCGATCAGGAACCGCTCGACCGCGCTGGTCGACAGCCGCTCGTCCTGGAAGGCGCAGGGCACGGCGCGGATACGCTGCAGATTGCGGGCGAAGGCCCGGCACGACTGCGCCCGCGGTCCCTCGCTGCCATCCATGTTCAGCGGCAGGCCGATCACCAGCCCCGACGCCTTGCGCCCGTCCATCAGCTTCAGCACCGCATGGGCGTCGTCGGTGAATTTCGTCTTGCGGACCAGGGACAGCGGACTGGCGATCATCCGCGTCGTATCGCTGACCGCCACGCCGATGGTCTTTTCGCCCAGATCCAGCCCCAGCCACGGCGTGCCCGGCGGGGTGGAGGCGGCGAGGTCTTCGAGCGATAGAACTGTCACGGCTTGGCGGTAGGACTGGCGAGCCGCCCTGTCAAAGTGCAAGCTGCGCCGTTGCTGTTGGGAGAATCTCCGATGAAGCCCGTAACCTTCCTCGCCGCCCTGCTCGGACTGGCCGCCTGCGACGCCCAGGTCGAGAGCCGCAAGGCCGCCATTCCGGCTGAACAGACGGCACCCGCCGCCGCGCCCCTGACTGCCGCAGGCCCCGCCGCCACGGTCCAGCCGGACACGGAAGACGGCAACCAATGGGCCGCCGCCGTCGTCGAGCTGACCCCGCTGATGCGTCAGGGCGACCACACCATCAAACTGTTCGGCACGGCCGGCGGCGATCCGGCGATGAACGGCCTCTACACCCACGTCGCCTTCTTCGATTCTCCGGCCGAGGGCTGGCGCGTCTTCCGCATCGGTGACTTCCTCGACTACCGCGTCCTGTCCGAGGCGCCGGGGCGGGTCGATCTGGAGATCAGCGAGAGCGTGATGGACGAGGCCTCGGGCAATATCAGCAGCCGGACCCGGCGGATCATCGTCGGTTGGGCGGTCGCCACCGACGGCTCGGTCCCGGCCACGGTGACGGTCACGCCGGCGCAGTGACGCGGAGGGCGTCAGAATCCTTGTGAAACCGGGGCTGGAACGCTAATCCCGCCCGTTCTGGTTTCGCATTGGAGGGCCGCATGGCCATCGACGCCGCGACCGTGCGCCGCGTGGCGCACCTCGCCCGCATCAAGACCCCCGAGGACAGGCTCGAGCCGCTCGCGGCCGAGCTGAACGGCATCCTCGCCTGGATCGAACAGCTCAACGAGGTCGACGTCGACGGCGTCGAGCCCATGACCTCCAACGTGGCCCAGCCCATGCGCCTGCGCGACGACGTCGTCTCCGACGGCGACAAGGTTGCTGACGTGCTCGGCAACGCCCCGCGCTCGGCCGACGGCTTCTTCGTTGTGCCCAAGGTGGTCGAATAGAATGTCCGACCTGACCAAGTTCACGCTGAAAGCCGCCCTCGACGGCCTCAAGGCCCGCGACTTCTCGTCCGAGGAAATCACCAAGGCCTTCGTCGCCGGCATCGACGCCGCCAATCCGCGCCTGAACGCCTTCGTCGTCCAGACCACGGACAAGGCCCTCGCCATGGCCCGCGCCTCTGACGCGAAGCTGGCCAAGGGGGAGGGCGGTGCCCTCGAAGGCGCGCCGCTCGGGATCAAGGACCTGTTCTGCACCGACGGCGTCCAGACCACCGCCGGCTCCAACATGCTGCGCGGGTTCGTGCCGCCCTATGAGTCCACCGTCACCGCCAACCTGTGGCGCGACGGTGCGGTCATGCTGGGCAAGCTCAACATGGACGAGTTCGCCATGGGCTCGTCCAACGAGACCTCGGCGTTCGGCCCGGTCGTGAACCCATGGAAGTCAACGACTTCCAATGCTGATCTGACCCCGGGCGGCAGCTCGGGCGGCTCGGCCTCGGCCGTCGCCGGCGACCTCTGCCTCGCCGCCACCGCCTCCGACACCGGCGGCTCGATCCGCCAGCCCGCCGCCTTCACCGGCACGGTCGGGATCAAGCCCACCTATGGCCGCGCCAGCCGTTTCGGCATGGTCGCCTTCGCCAGTTCGCTCGATCAGGCCGGCCCGATCACCAAGACGGTCGAGGACGCCGCCATCCTGCTGCGCTCGATGTGCTCCTACGACCCGAAGGACGCCACCAGTCTCGACGTCGAGACGCCCGACTGGACCCGGTCCCTCGGCCAGTCGGTCAAGGGCCTGCGCATCGGCGTGCCCAAGGAATACGTCGTCGACGGCATGCCGGCCGAGATCCAGGCGCTGTGGGACCAGGGCATCGCATGGCTCAAGGCCGCCGGCTGCGAGATCGTGCCGATCAGCCTGCCGCACACCAAATACGCCCTGCCGGCCTATTACATCATCGCTCCCGCCGAGGCCTCGTCCAACCTGGCCCGCTACGACGGCATGCGCTTCGGCCACCGCGCCGAGGGCACGACCAGCCTGGCCGACCTCTATGAAACCAGCCGCGCCGAGGGCTTCGGCAAGGAGGTCCAGCGTCGCCTGACCATCGGCGCCTATGTGCTCTCGGCCGGCTTCTACGACGCCTATTATGTCCGCGCCCTCAAGGTCCGTCGCCGCATCGCCATGGATTTTGACGCCGTCTGGGACAAGGTCGACGCCATCGTGACGCCCTCTACGCCGTCAGCGGCATTTGCGATCGGCGACAGGCAGATCGACCCGCTGCAGATGTATCTGAACGACATCTTCACCGTCACCGCCAACCTCGCCGGCCTGCCGGGCATCTCCGTGCCCGCGGGCGTCGACAAGGGCGGCCTGCCGCTGGGCCTCCAGGTCATCGGCAAGGCGCTGGATGAGGCGACGGTCTTCCAGGTCGCCAGCGCGCTGGAAGATGCGGCGGGGTTTGTCGCGAAGCCTGAGAAGTGGTGGTGATAGACTCGACCTAAAGGGGTTAGTCGATAAAACTCTATGTTAAGGTGCGAACGGATTCTTCCGTCGGCTGGGAGTAAAGAATGAAACTGGGTCTTATGGCTCTTGTAGCCGCCTCGCTACTCTCCGCAGGAACTGCCAAGGCCGAGGTATATGCCGATGATCTCAAGCGCTGCATCGTAGCATCGACTTCACCTGAGGACCGACTGGCGTTTGTTCGCTGGCTCTTCGGGGCGATTGCCGATCATCCGGCAGTTTCCGATTTTTCGAATATTTCTGAAGCCCGTCGTCAAGAGAATACAATCGCGACCGCCCGGCTGATGGAGCGTCTCGTGCTTGAGGATTGCCGGCCACAAGCCATCCTCGCACTCCGGTATGAGGGGTTTACCGCCGTTGAGGAGGCGTTCAGCGCAGTAGGCGAGATCGCTATGGGTGATCTGATGGCTGACGAAAGCGTATCGTCTGAATTGGACAAGCTCGGCACCCAAACTGATGAAACTCGTTGGCAGGCCCTGGCTATTGAAGCTGGCGGCAGAGCGCTCCGCTAAAACAGGGTTGATCTAGGGGCCTCCGCCGTCGAAAAGCGAGAATGATCCAAGCTGACACGTCCAAACTCATCCAGGGCCGAACCGGCCCGTGGGAAATCGTCATGGGGCTGGAGATCCACGCCCAGGTAGCGTCGAAGGCCAAGCTGTTCTCGGGTGCCGCCGTCGGCTTCGGCGCGGGGCCGAACGAGCAGGTGTCGCTGGTCGACGCCGGCTTCCCCGGCATGTTGCCGACCCTGAACAAATACTGCGTCGAACAGGCCGTCCGCACCGGCCTTGGCCTCAATGCGCAGATCAACAAACGCAGCCAGTTCGACCGGAAGAACTATTTCTACCCCGACCTGCCGACCGGCTATCAGATCAGCCAGCTCTACTTCCCGATCGTCGGCGAGGGCGTCGTCGAGGTGGAGGCCGAGGACGGCTCCTTCTTCAACGTCGGCATCGAGCGCCTGCATCTGGAGCAGGACGCGGGCAAGCTGATCCACGACCTGTCGCCGACCGAGAGCTACGTCGACCTGAACCGCGCCGGCACGGCCCTGATGGAGATCGTGTCGCGTCCGGACATCCGTTCCCCTGAAGAAGCCGTGGCTTACGTCAAGAAGATCAGAACCATCCTGATCTATCTCGGCACCTGCGACGGCGACATGGAGAAGGGTAATCTGCGCGCCGACGTCAACGTCTCCGTCTGCCGCGAGGGCCAGTACGAGAAGTTCAAGGCGACCGGTGATTTCAGCCATCTGGGCACGCGCTGCGAGATCAAGAACGTCAACTCGTTCCGCTTCATCTCCCAGGCCATCAACTATGAGGCCCGGCGCCAGATCGAGATCCTCGAGGACGGCGGCAAGATCGATCAGGAGACCCGCCTCTACGACCCGACGGCCGGCGAGACCCGTTCGATGCGCTCCAAGGAAGAGGCGATGGACTATCGCTACTTCCCGGACCCCGACCTGCTGCCGCTGGAGCTGGAACAGGCCTGGATCGACGGCATCAAGGCGTCACTGCCCGAATTGCCGGACGCCAAGCGCCGCCGGCTGATGGCCGACTACGGCCTGTCGCAATACGACGCCGTGGTGCTGATCTCGGAACAGGCCAAGGCCGACTATTTCGAAGCGGCGGCAAAAGGCCGTGATGCGAAGCTGGTGTCCAACTGGGTGACGAACGAGCTGTCGGCCCGCCTCGCCGCCGACCATCTCGACTTCGACCAGAGCCCGGTCCCGGCCGCCCACGTCGCCCAGCTGGTCGAACTGATCGAGACCAATGTGATCTCGTCCAAGATCGCCAAGGAGGTCTTCGACTACGTCTGGAACGGCGAGGGCTCGCCCGCCGAGGTCGTCGAGAAACACGGCCTCAAACAGGTCACCGACACCGGCGCGATCGAACAGGCCATCGACGAGATCATCGTCGCCAACCCCGACAAGGCCGCCGGCGTCGCCGAGAAGCCCCAGTCGCTCGGCTGGTTCGTCGGTCAGGTCATGAAGGCCACCGGCGGCAAGGCCAATCCGGCCGCGGTCAACGACATCCTGAAGGCCAAGCTGGGGCTTTAGTTCGCTTCCTTCTCCCCTCAGGGGGAGAAGGTGGCCCGCGCAGCGGGTCGGATGAGGGGGATGTCAGGGCGATGCACCAGACAGAATCCAGAACGCGGCAAGCGCGTCGACTCCGGTCTGACATGACGGGCGCGGAAGCTCACCTCTGGAAAATGCTGCGGGGCCGAAATTTCGAGGGCCTGAAATTCCGCCGTCAGGTCCCGGTCGCGGGCGCGATCGCAGACTTCCTCTGTCCCGAGTTCAAGCTTGTGATCGAGCTGGACGGCGGCATCCACAGGCTTCGGGAGGTCGTGGATGCGGAGCGTGATTTGAAGCTGGCGGACGCCGGGTTCATCACCCTTCGGTTCGGGAACGAGGCTTTTCTGCGGAATCCGAACGAGTTGCTGGACGCGATTCGGCGGCACGTAGCGAGTGTCCGGTCACATCCCCCTCATCCGTCAGGCTCCGCCTGACACCTTCTCCCCCAAGGGGAGAAGGAATGAGTCTCACTCAAACAACTCCCCGCTCGCCTCCGCACCCTCCACGACCTCCCGCGCCAGCGCCCGGGTCACCGGCCTGTGCAGGGCGTCCAGCCGTTCGACCACATCCGCCGCGGCCGCTGCTGAACGGTCGATCCGTCTCAGCAGAAAGGGCACCACATCCTTTTGCGGCCGAATGCCGCGCTCGGCGAACCGGGCCTCCAGCATCGCCGACAGCACCGCATCGTCCGGGACCCCCATGGGAAACGTCCGGACCGCGTCCAGCCGCGAGCGCAGGTCGGGCAGGGCGGCCTCCCAGCTCGACGGCGCCGATCGCGCGATCAGCAGCAGGGCCCCGCCCGGTGCCTGGGCCAGGTTGATCAGGTGGAACAGGGTCTCGTCATCGACCTCCCGCGCCGGGTCCAGCAGCACCGGCCGGCCGTCCAGCTCCAGCGGATCGATCTGCGCCGCCTCCGAGCCATGAATGGCCACCGCCCCGACGCGCTCGGCCCAGATCTGCCCCAGCCGGCTCTTGCCGCAGCCGGCCGGCCCGCAGATTGCCATCGCGCCGCCGATCAGATTGGGCCAGTCCGCGAGGGCCTCGACCGCGGCCCGGTTGCAGTCGGACACGACAAAGCCCTCGGCCCCATCGGGCAGGTCGCGCTGCAGCGGCAGTCGCATCTGGTCGGCGGGCGAGGGACGGGGAGTCATTG
This sequence comes from Aquidulcibacter paucihalophilus, assembly GCA_030285985.1. Classification (NCBI taxonomy): domain Bacteria; kingdom Pseudomonadati; phylum Pseudomonadota; class Alphaproteobacteria; order Caulobacterales; family Caulobacteraceae; genus Aquidulcibacter; species Aquidulcibacter paucihalophilus. The sequence goes on along the minus strand of CP127384.1, from coordinate 1,876,914 downwards.
AGCCCCTCATAGCAGACGCGGAACGGCACGGCGCGCACGCCCGTGGACAAGCTTACGCGCCTGTGGACGCGCGGGCTGTCTTCCCGCCCCCGATCTTCTGCGCCTTCCCGACCCTCGATCCGGCATTCCCGCCCCGAAAGTCGCGCCCCGGGCCGCCGGAATCCCGCCTGCGTCCGATCCTGACGCAGGGTTCCGCTAGCCTCGGCCCATCAACCGCGTAGGGAGGGGGCGAATGTATCGACAGGACAGCTTTTCGGGATTTTCGGACGGGTGGTGTCTTTTGACCCCTGTCAGGCCCGCAAACCTTGACTTTCCGGGGCGATGATGCGCCCTTCCGGCCTCCCGAATTGCGCCCCTTGCGGCCTGTAATCCAAGACGAACCGACCATGCACGCCTACCGCTCCCACACCTGCGGCGCCCTCCGTTTGACCGATGCAGGTTCGAATGTCCGCCTGTCCGGCTGGGTCCACCGCAAGCGCGACCACGGCGGCCTGCTGTTCATCGACCTGCGCGACCACTACGGCCTGACGCAGCTGGTCCTCCACCCCGAGACGCCGGGCTTCGAGGCCGTCGAACGCCTGCGCGCCGAGAGCGTCATCCGCGTGGACGGCGAGGTCGTGGCCCGCGAGGCCTCGGTCGTGAACGCCAACCTGCCCACCGGCGAGATCGAACTGAGCGTCACCGGCATCGAGGTTCTGTCGGAAGCCGCCGAACTGCCGCTGCCGGTCTTCGGCGAGCCCGAATACCCCGAGGAAATCCGCCTCAAGCACCGCTACCTCGATCTGCGCCGCGAGACCCTGCACAAGAACATCGTCCTGCGCTCGCGCGTGATCTCCTCGATCCGCCAGCGCATGGTCGGCCAAGGCTTCCTCGAGTACCAGACCCCGATCCTGACGGCTTCGTCGCCCGAAGGCGCGCGCGACTTCCTGGTCCCGTCGCGCCTGCATCCCGGCAAATTCTACGCCCTGCCGCAGGCCCCGCAGCAGTTCAAACAGCTGCTGATGGTCTCGGGCTTCGACCGCTATTTCCAGATCGCACCGTGCTTCCGCGACGAGGACCTGCGCGCCGACCGCTCGCTGGAGTTCTACCAGCTCGACGTCGAGATGAGCTTCGTCACCCAGGAAGACGTCTTCGCCGCCATCGAACCCGTCATGCATGGCGTGTTCGAGGAGTTCGCCGACGGCAAGCCCGTGTCGCCGATCGCCGGAACCCACACCTTCACCAACGACTTCGGCCAGACCATGGAGCACGCCGGCTTCGAGCGCCTGACCTACGCTCAGTCGATGAAGTGGTACGGCACCGACAAGCCGGACACCCGCAACCCGATCAAGATGCAGGACGTCTCCGTCCACTTCCGCGACGGCGGCTTCGGCCTGTTCAACAAGATCCTCGGCGCCGACGACAAGAACGCCGTCTGGGCGATCCCGGCGCCGACCGGCGGCAGCCGTGCCTTCTGCGACCGTATGAACTCCTGGGCCCAGGGCGAAGGCCAGCCCGGCCTCGGCTACATCTTCTGGTCCGACGACCAGCAGGCCTGGGGCGGCCCGATCGCCAAGAACCTCGGTCAGGAGCCAACCGAATCCCTGATGGCCACGCTGGGTCTGGGCAAGGGCGACGCCGCCTTCTTCGCCGCCGGCCTGCCGTCGGTCTTCGCCAAATTCGCCGGCCTGGCCCGCACCCGCGTGGCCACCGAGCTGAAGCTGATCGACGAGGACCAGTTCAAATTCTGCTGGATCGTCGACTTCCCGATGTTCGAATGGTCCGAGGAAGAGAAGAAGGTCGACTTCAGCCACAACCCGTTCTCGATGCCGCAGGGCGGGCTGGAGGCCCTGGAGACGCAGGACCCGCTCACCATCCGCGCCTACCAGTATGACATCGTCTGCAACGGCTATGAGCTGTGCTCGGGCGCGATCCGGAACCACAAGGCCGAGATCATGCTCAAGGCCTTCGAGATTGCCGGCTATGACGCCTCGGTCGTCGAGGACCAGTTCGGCGGCATGCTCAACGCCTTCCGCTACGGCGCGCCGCCGCACGGAGGCTTGGCCCCCGGTATCGACCGGATCGTCATGCTGCTGGCCAACCAGGTCGCCATCCGCGAGGTCATTGCCTTCCCGCTGAACCAGCAGGGCCAGGATCTGCTGATGAGCGCGCCGTCGGACGCGGCCGAGCGTCAGTACAAGGAGCTGCACATCCGTGCAGCGCTGCCGCTCAAGACCTGACGGAGATCAGTTGTCGGCGCTGGCCACGACCACGTTCCGCGAACGCGGCGGAACCGGGGGCGTGGGCGGAGCCGGCGGCCGGGGCGTCGCAACGCGGACGCTGCTGACACCACGGCAGACACGGGCGGTAAGATTGCCCGGCAGACGGGTGTTTGCGTCGCCACAGGCCCGTCCGACCTGCGCCTGGGTCAGACCGCGCGCGCCGGACAGGTCCGCACCTCGGATATCGGTGCGGTTCATTGAAGCGCCGTCGAAATCAGCCCCGCCGAACCGCCCGCCCGTCAGGCGAGCTCCATTGAGGGTGGCGTCGCTGAAGTCCGCCGAGCGGAAGTCGCCATTGGCCATGTTCGACATGGCGACCTCGGCATCGGAGAAGTCCGCCGAACGGGCGTTCACATTGGCCAGGGTGGTGGCGTTCAGCTCCGCCCCTTCGAGGTCCGCCCCCGTCAGGATCGCGCTGTTCATGTTCGCCCAGTTCAGCGCAGCGCCCGACAGATCGGCACCCGCCAGCCGCGCCCGCACCAGGGTAGCGCTCTGGACCTCAGCGCCCGTCAGGTCTGCGCCCGAAAAATTGGCCCCGGTGAAGTCCGCGCCCATCATCTCCGCGCCCGACAGGTCGGCGCGACTGAAATCGCTGCCGGAGAAGTTCGAGCCTACCAGCTCCGCGCCGCGCAGGCTGGTCCCGACCAGGGTGGCGTTGGTGAAGACCGCGCCGGCGAAGGCTGCGCCGGTCAGATCCCGGCCGGACAGTTCGCACCGGTTGCAGGTCCCGCCCAGCGACACCATCCGGGCCACGTCGCGATCCTGGTACTGCAGCTGGATTTCAGCGCTGGCCGATCCGGCCGCGGCGAGGGCCACCGTCGCGGCGCCCAGGGCGAGGCCGGCGGTCGAGAGGCGACGGAACAGGGGGAAAACGATCTGTTTCACGCCTCTTTCATGACTTCAAACATCGGCAAACCCTACTTAATTCGCCGTAAGGTCCGGGGCGGTTCAGCAGCGGGGAATGGACAGGTTGCCGGGCAGTTGGGTGGCCTCGTCGCCGCAGGCCTGGTTCAGGCGCACCTGTGTCAGGCCGGTCGCGCGCCGCATCGATGCGCCCGAGAAATTGGCCCCGGTCAGGGTCGCGCCCGCGAAGGCCGCGCCGTCCAGCCAGGCACCGACGAAGCTGGCGTTCGTCAGATTGGCCCCCGAGAAGTTCGAGCTGGAAAAGACGCCCCCATAAGCCTCGACATCGCGCAGGTCAGCGTTGGCGAAGCGGGTGCGGTTCATCACGCTCAGGCTGAGGTCGGCCTGCCGGAGCCTGGCTCCCGACAGATTGAGCCCGTTCGCCTCCAGTCCCGACAGTGCGGCCTGGAACAGGTTGCAGCCGGCGCAGCTTGCGCCCGCCCGCACGCGGGCGATCTGGCCGGCGTTCTGGGCGACCGCCGGCAGGGCGATGGCGACAAGGGCGGCGACGGCGGTTGCGGTCAGGATCGGCTTCATGGCGGGCTCCGGTCTCGGTGTCGGGCGAGGCTCGACGCGAAGCATCATGACGCCAATTCGTTGATCAACCCTGCATCGAGGGTGCCGCGCCGCAGGTGTCGCAAATCCAGCCCGCGCCGCGCTGCTGCAGCGAGAAATCGCCACAGGCCGGGCAGGCGACCGCCTCGGTGGCCGTGGCGGGTGCGATCGGCGCATCCCGCTTCTGGCCAAAGGGAAGGACGACCAGGTTGTCCGGGGCCGCGCCGCGGGCAAAGCCCTTGGAGATGAACCGGGCGGCCGGAACTGCCTCTGGCGCGTCGCCATCGCCTTCCAGCGTGCCCAGACCATTGCCGTTCAAGGGGTCCGTCCCGGCATTGGCCAGCTCATGGCGATCCAGATAGGACACGCCCAGTTCGCGGAAGATGTAGTCGAGGATGGAGGTCGCGGACTTGATCGAATCATTGCCCGTCACGGCTCCCGCCGGCTCGAACCGGGTGAAGATGAAGGCGTCCACGAACTCCTCAAGCGGCACGCCGTATTGCAGGCCGATCGAGATCGCGATGGCGAAATTGTTCATCAGCGAGCGGAAGGCGGCGCCTTCCTTGTGCATGTCGATGAAGATTTCGCCGAGCTCTCCGTCCTCGTATTCGCCGGTGTGGATGTAGACCTTGTGTCCGCCGACCGCGGCCTTCTGGATATAGCCCTTGCGCCTGTCGGGCAGCTTGCGGCGGGTGCGGTCGCGCTCGATTACCTTTTCCACGACCCGCTCGACGGCCTTTGCCTCGGGCTCCCAGCGATTTGTCCGGGGTGGCTGGGCCGGCTCGGGCTCGGGAAGCTCGAGCAGCGGACCTGCGGGTGGCACCGCCCGCATCAACCGGACCGCGCGTCGGCCATCCCTGGCACGATCGGCCAGCAGGCGAGCCGCCTGCGCCGGAGTGGTGCGCCAGTCGATCAGGGACGGGGCAATGTCCGGAATCGCGCTGACGGTGTCCAGATCGATACGAAGCCCGCCCTCAAAGGCGGACGGATCGGAAACGGCCGGTTCAAGGTCCGCCGGAACGCCGGCCCAGGCCGAGAGGTCGCCATGGCCGAAGACCCATGCTTCGGCGAGCGCGACATCCTCCGCTGAGAAACCGAGCTGCGGGAGCAGATTGTCCACGGAGCCGTCGAAGCCCAGCACGTCGCGGAGGAATCCGGCATCCAGCACCGGGGCCCGGAAGGCGTCGTTGAGGGTGTCGACCGAGGTCAGCGCGTGCTCCAGTGCCTCAAGTTCAACATCCGTGAAGCCTTTTGTGCGCAGGGCTGAGTGGTCGAGGCTAGGGGCGTCAACGAGGGAGCGCCATCCGAACAGGTGGCGTTCAGCAGAGTCGATGTCACCACCGTTTCGCGCGATCGCGGCCGCGAAGGCGGGGCGCAGGCGCCGCGCCGTTGCGCCATCCGCGGTCTGCCAAATGTCCACGGCCGCGAGCGGCGAAAGGCCGAGTCGAAGGTGGGCCTCCCGATCATCGGCGAAAAATGCCACCGGGGCCTTGCCTGCCGCCCTCCGCACCAGGTCCGCCAAGCGGGCCGCCGTCGTGGGATCGGCCGAGCCGGCGCTGCCGACCACGAGGTCGGCCAGGCCACCCAGACCGAAGGCCACGACCGTCGCACCATCTTTCGTAAGGGCCGCAGTCCAGAGGCGCACGAGCTCGCGCAGGGCGGGCTCAAACTCAGGGCCGGCGACCTGCATCAGGGCCGGCAGCGACAGGAGGACTGCGGGAGCGCGCGTCGCTTCTGAAATGGCCTCGGCGGTGTCGGGATCGAAGGTGAGGAGCAGATCGCCATCAAGGGCGGCCTCGGCAGCTGCCAGGGCTTCAGGCGCGCCGGATGCGATCATGGCCCGGTCGGCAAGCGCGATCCGGGGCGGAGGCGATGGCACGGGGATGGGAGCGACCTGGAACCGTTCGCCCTGGATCGCACGGACGATGTCGGCGTCGGCGGCACCGGCCTTCCGGGCTGCGAGTGCTGCACGCGCAAGGGCGGGATTTCGCTGCGGGTCGGCGCAATCGCCGCGCGGCCCCTCACAGCGCGAGACCGCGTCGACAACGCGCTCCAGCGCCGCCGCGACCGCTTCCACTGCGCCGGCCGCGAGTCGCTCGCCCCGCCTCAGGGCCGCTTCCGCTTGCAGGCGGCGGGCTGCGTCGGGCTCGGACAGATTGATCAGTCCAACGGCGTGGTCCGATGAACGGGCAGGGGAGACGAGCCCGAGCATCAGGGTCGCCGCAAGAGCCTCTGCCTTGCCGGGAGCCAGGCGGCTGCTCCAGGCGGCGGCGATTTCCGCGAGGGCATCCTCGCCGGTCGTCACGATCTCGTCTGTCTCGGCCCAGTCCAGCCATGCCTCGACCTGGACGTCGGTCCAGCCCTCGGGCGCGCGGAGAGCGACAACCCGATCCGCACGTTCAATCTCGCGCAGAGGGCGGTGCATTGCGGCGGCGAGGGTGGCGAAGGGAAATCGCATGGGCGGACTCGGCGTGGCCTTTCGGCCAGACTAGCGGCGGGGCAGACCTCTCGGCAATAAATCTGGCGTGTCGCGGGGCTGTTACCCCCAAGATGTTGAGGGTTCAGAGCTCTGCGCGGTGCTGGACGGAAGGCCCGGCGCTTTCTATGATGCAGTCTGCGTCGCCGGCCCCCGCCGGGTGACCGAGCGTGAGTGGATTTCCCGACGTGCTAGGCAGAATCTTCGGCTGGACCAGCGGCGCCACCATCGGCACCTTCTTCACCATCGCCAAGCGTGGCGAGCACGTGGGGACCGATGAGTTCGGCAACCGCTACTACCTGTCGCGCGACAGCTCGAGCTACGATGGCCGCCGTCGTCGCTGGGTGACCTACAACGGCTATGCCGACGCCTCGAAGGTGCCGCCCGACTGGCACGGCTGGCTGCACTACACCTTTGACGAGCTGCCGACCGATCAACCTCTGCCGCGCCGGGCTTGGGAAGAGGATCATCTACCCAATCTGACCGGTACGCCGATGGCCTGGAAGCCCAAGGGGTCGCTCGCCTCGGACGGCGTGCGTCCGCCCGCGACCGGCGACTACGAAGCCTGGCGTCCGGAATGACGCCGCGGGGGGCAATCATGGTCGCGGTGACCGCTGCGGCGCTGCTGGCGTCGGGCGCGGTTCTTGCCTCGGCGATCAATGACCTGCCCCAGGACGCGGTGCCGATCCAGGATCCGACGGCCGCGCTGAACCGCCAGACCGCGCCCCAGACTCCGCCGGTGGAGCCGGCACCGGAAGCCGCGCCGGCGCCGGCGTCTCCGATCGCCGTCACGCCCATCACTCCGCCCATCGTGATCTCCGAAGAGGCCGAGAAGGCCGGCGAGGAAGAGAAAGCGGACGAGGCCCAGACCCAGCGTGTCGAGGCACCGGCTGCGCCGTCGCGTCGCCAGCGCCGGCGGGTGGCCATCGTCGAAGCCGTCGACAAGATCACGGCGGAAACGATGCGGTTCGAGGTCGAGGTCGGGGGGCGGCCGGTCCGGTTCCAGCGGACGCTGATCTTCACCGCCCGGGCCTGTGAGGTCTCGGCACCCGATGAGCAGGTGTCCGACGCCGTCGCCTATCTGGAAGTCAGCCTCCAGCCGCGGGGTGTCATCCAGGTCAGCGAGCCGAGGCAGATCTTCCGGGGCTGGATGTTCGCCTCATCGCCCGCCGTCAGCGGCCTGCAGCATCCGATCTATGACGCCTGGATCGTGGGCTGCAAGGCGTAGAAGAGCGCCTCTGATCCCGTCATCGGATCGAACAGCGACCGGGTATTGGGTCGCAGCGGACGGGCCGTCCGCAGCAGTTTGAGATAGGCCGCCTGCGGGGTTTCGACCGCGCCGAACTGGCTGAGGTGGCTGGTCAGGAACTGGGTGTCGAGCAGACGCCAGCCGCCGCGCTTCAGCCGGGCCACCAGATGCACCAGGGCGATCTTCGAGGCGTCCCGTTCGCGGCTGAACATGCTTTCGCCGAAGAAGGCCCCGCCGAGCGTAACGCCGTACAGGCCGCCGACCAGGGTCTCGTCGCGCCAGCACTCGATGCTGTGGGCCTGACCGCGGGCGTTCAGTTCCATGTAGAGGCGGCGGATCGGGGCGTTGATCCAGCTGTCCTCGCGGCCGGGGCCTGAGGCGGCGCAGGCGTCGAGGACGGCGTCGAAGGCCGTGTCGACGCGGACCGAGACGGCGTCAGCGCGGATCGTGCGCTTCAGCCGGGTCGGGACGTGAAACCGGTCCAGCGGGAGGATGCCCCGCTGCTCCGGCTCGACGAGGAAGATCCGCGGATCGTCGCGGGCCTCGCCCATGGGGAAGACGCCGGTGGCGTAGCAGTTCAGCAGTTCGTCGGGGCCGAAGCCGCCGAAGGGCCCGCCGGCGCTGAAGCCGGGATCGCTCAGGCTTCGCCCTTCTGGCGTTTGGCCCAGTTTTCCAGCCAGTGGATGTCGTAGTCGCCGGACAGGATGTCGGGCTCCTGCAGCAGCTTCTGGAACAGGGGAATGGTGGTGTCGATGCCGCCGACGACCATCTCGTTCAGGCTGCGCTTGAGGCGCGCGATGCACTCCTCGCGGTCGCGGCCGTGGACGATGAGCTTGCCGATCAGGCTGTCGTAATAGGGCGGGATCGAATAGCCGGCGTAGATGGCGCTATCCAGCCGGACGCCCAGACCGCCCGGGGCGTGGAAGTCGGTGATGGTGCCGGGCGAGGGGGTGAAGGTCTCGGCGTTTTCGGCGTTGATCCGGCATTCGATGGCGTGGCCGGTGAAGCTGACATCCGACTGTTTGAACGACAGCGGCAGGCCGGCGGCGATGCGGATCTGCTCGCGGACCAGATCGACGCCCGTGATCATTTCCGTAACCGGATGCTCGACTTGCAGGCGGGTGTTCATCTCGATGAAGAAGAACTCGCCGTCTTCCCAGAGGAATTCGATGGTGCCGACGCCGAGGTAGCCGATGGCGGCGATGGCCTTGTTGACTGTCTCGCCGATGGCGACGCGTTCGGCCGCCGACAGGGCCGGCGAGGGGGCCTCTTCCAGCACCTTCTGGTGGCGGCGCTGGAGGGAGCAGTCGCGCTCGCCGAGGTGGACGACATTGCCGTGGCTGTCGGCGATGACCTGAAGCTCGATGTGGCGCGGCTTCTGGAGGTAGCGCTCCATATAGACGGCGCCGTTGCCGAAGGCGGCGGTGGCCTCCGACTGGGCGGTCTGGACGGCCTCGACCAGGTCTTCGGCGGTCAGGGCGACCTTCATGCCGCGTCCGCCGCCGCCGGCGGCGGCCTTGACGATCAGGGGGAAGCCGATGGTCTTCGAGGCCGCGATGGCGTCCTCGATGGTCTCGACCTCGCCGGCCGACCCGGGCACGCAGGGGATACCGGCTTCAAGGACGGTCTGTTTGGCGGTGATCTTGTCGCCCATGACCCGGATGTGTTCGGGCTTGGGCCCGATGAAGGTCATGCCGTGGGCCTCGACGATCTCGGCGAAGCGCGCGTTTTCGGACAGGAAGCCGTAGCCCGGGTGGATGGCCTGGGCGCCGGTGATCTCGGCGGCGGCGATGATCGACGGGATGTTGAGGTAGCTCTTGGCGGCGGGCGCCGGGCCGATGCAGACGCTTTCGTCGGCCAGCCGCACCCACATGGCGCCGCGGTCCGCCTCGGAGTGCACGGCGACGGTGGAGATGCCCATCTCCTTGCAGGCGCGGTGAATCCGCAGGGCGATTTCGCCGCGGTTGGCGATGAGGACCTTGGTGAACATGGCTTACGCCTCGAGCAGGACGAGGGGCTCGCCGAACTCGACCGGCTGGGCGTCGCCGACCAGCACCTCGACCACGACGCCGTCGCGGGGGGCCTGGATCGGGTTCATCGTCTTCATGGCCTCGACGATCAGCAGGGTCTGGCCCTTCTTGACCTTGTCACCCGGCTGGCAGAACGGCGGCGCTTCCGGCGAGGCCTGGAGGTAGACGGTGCCGACCATGGGCGACTTCACCTCTTCGCCCTTTTTGGAGACGATGGTGGCGGGGTCCGACGGCATGGCGGCCGGGGCGGCGGCGGCCGGAGCCGCGGCGGGCGCATGGGCAGCGGGGGCCGGGGCGGCGGCGTATTGCATGACCGGCGCGGCCACGAGTTCGCGGGCAACGCGGATGCGAAGCTCTCCACGCTCAACCTCGATCTCCGTGAGGGAGGTGTCGTTCAGGATGTCGGCCAGCGACCGCACCAGGGCGGTGTCGATCTCGGCTTCGTTCTTGAGCTTGGGAGCGGGCGTTTTGGAATCGGCCATGGGAGCCTCTTGTTACCTTCTAAACCGAACGATCGGCGGCGGCGCGCTGTTCCTGCGCCAGCCGCAGAGCGGCCCTGACGGCCAGTTCGTAGCTGAATGAGCCGAAGCCCGAAACCACGCCGGCGGCGACCGGCGAGACATAGGAGCGGTGCCGGAAGCGCTCGCGCGCTGCCGGATTGGACAGATGACATTCGACGATCGGGATCGTCAGGGTCCTGAGCGCGTCCAGCAGGGCCACCGAGGTGTGGGTGTAGCCGGCGGCGTTGATGACGAGCGCCGAGGCCTTCTCGCGGGCCTCCTGGACCTGGTCGATCAGTTCGCCCTCGTGGTTGGTCTGGCGGAAGACCACCGAGGCGCCCGGAACGGCATGGGCGGCAGTCTTTTCGCACAGGGCCTGGACGTCGGCGAGGGTCTCATGTCCGTAGATGTCGGGCTCGCGCACCCCAAGCAGGTTGAGGTTCGGGCCGTTCAGGACGTAGAGGACGGGGGTCTCGGGCATTGCGCTCGCGATTGTGGCGATCCGACCGGAATCGGACGGGCCTTTTAGCTGAGGCGTGGCGGTTATCAAACCACGCGCGTGAAAGAGTGACGTAAGGGCATGCGCATCCAGGTCAACGGGGAACATCGCGAGGTTGAAGCCGCGACCATTCTTGCCCTCGTGGAGGAACTTGGGCTGGACGTGCGCAAGGTGGCGGTGGAGCGCAATCTGGAGATTGTGCCGCGGTCCCTGCATGCGACGACCACGCTGGCGGACGGGGATCGGGTGGAACTGGTGCAGTTCGTCGGCGGGGGCTAAACCCCGGCCATGACCTCTCCCAAAGACACCTGGACCGTGGCCGGACGGACCTTCTCCAGCCGGCTGATCGTCGGCACCGGCAAGTACAAGACCTATCAGGAGAACGCCGACGCGGCCGAGGCGGCGGGGGCGGAGATCGTCACCGTGGCGGTGCGGCGGGTGAATCTGACCGACCCCAACCAGCCGATGCTGGTCGACTATGTGAAGCCGGACCGGTTCACCTTCCTGCCCAATACCGCCGGCTGTTTCACCGGCGAGGACGCGGTGAGGACGCTACGGCTGGCGCGCGAGGCGGGCGGCTGGGATCTGGTCAAGCTGGAGGTGCTGTCGGACACGGCGCACCTGTATCCGGACATGGTCGAGACGCTGCGCGCGCTGGAGCTGCTGATCAAGGACGGCTTCCAGGTGATGGTCTATTGCACCGACGATGTGGTGATGTGCCGGCGGCTGGAAGAGGCGGGGGCTGCGGCGATCATGCCGGCGGCGGCGCCGATCGGCTCGGGTCTGGGCATCCAGAACCCGGTCAATATCCGGCTGATCATCGAACAGGCCAGGGTGCCGGTGCTGGTCGATGCGGGGGTAGGCACGCCCTCCGACGCGGTGCTGGCCATGGAGCTGGGCTGCGACGCGGTGCTGATGAACACGGCGATCGCGGGGGCGAAGGATCCGATCCTGATGGCTTCGGCGATGAAGCATGCCGTGATCGCGGGGCGTCAGGGCTATCTGGCCGGACGGATGCCGCGGCGGATGTATGCGAGTGCGAGCTCGCCGATGGCCGGGCTGATCTGAGAGTCTTCAGTCGACCCCGAAATTGTGGTCGGAATCGATTGAAGTCCGCACTTCGTTGCATGGCGGCGCTGCGTCCTGGAGCGGACAGAGCGGTGGATCAAGGCTGTCAAAGACCGGCCCCGTGGGGGTTTGGGCAGTAAGGCATATGGCTGCGTCAGGTTTGGACGCAGGGCGGAATCGGCCCGGCGGGCAGGGGCGAGAAGACACTGTTGGGGGTCGAAAGGGGTGAGAAGACACGGCAAGGGAAGGGAGCCCTGCCGCTGCCGTCATTCCGGGCGAGCGCTGCGAGACCCGGAACCCAGCGGCGCGCGTGAGCGCGAAGCTGTCGGGAGCGCGGTGTTTCGCCGCCGTCGCGGCGCCGCTGGGTTCCGGGTCTGCGAGCCGCTGCGCGCCTCTCCGCCCGGAATGACGATAGCGGGGGGCGAGAGGTTGGCGGAATCCCTTGCCGGGGCTAGAGCATCGCTTCCTTCCCATACAGACTGAACGACCATGCACGACATCCGCGCCATTCGAGACAATCCCGCCGCCTTCGTGAGCGGCTGGTCGTCGCGCGGGGTGGCGGACGCCCAGGCGCTGGTCGATGAGATCCTGACTCTGGATACCGCGCTGCGGGCGGCGCAGACGGCGGGGCAGACGGCGCTGGCGAAGCGCAACGAGAGCTCCAAGCTCATTGGCGCGGCGATGGGCAAGAAGGACCTCGCCGAGGCCGACCGGTTAAAGGGCGAGGTCGAGAGCCTGAAGGGCGAGATCGCGGCGGCCGAGGCCGAGGAGGCGCGTGCCGGAAACGCCTTGCGCGATATTCTGGCCGCCCAGAAAAACCTTGCCGCGGACGACGTGCCGGACGGCGACGATGAACATGGCAACGTCGAGGTTTCGCGCTGGGGGACACCCCGTGAAGGCGGGCCTGCGAAGGATCATGCCGATCTGGGCGAAGCGCTCGGTCTGCTGGATTTCGAGGCGGCGGCGCGCATGTCGGGCGCGCGGTTTGCGGTGCTGAAGGGTGGACTGGCCCGGCTTGAACGGGCCATCGGACAGTTCATGCTGGACGTGCAGACGAACGAGCACGGCTATCAGGAGGTCAATCCGCCTCTGCTGGTGAATGACGCGGCGGCCTATGGCACCGACAAGCTGCCGAAGTTTGCGGATGACCTGTTCCGGACCACGGACGGTCGCTGGTTGATTCCGACGGCGGAGGTGTCGCTGACGGCGACTGTGATGGGCCAGCAGCTCGTGGAGGCTGACCTGGAGACGCCGATGCGGCTGGCGGCATTGACGCCCTGTTTCCGTGCCGAGGCGGGGTCGGCTGGCCGCGATACGCGCGGCCTGATCCGCCAGCACCAGTTCTACAAGGTGGAAATGGTCTCCATCACGCGTCCGGAGGACAGCGAGACCGAGCACGAGCGGATGACGGGATGCGCCGAGGCCATTCTCAGAAAGCTGGGCCTGGCCCATCGCCGGATGTTGTTGTGCAAGGGCGACATGGGCTTCGGCGCGAAGAAGACCTTCGACCTCGAGGTCTGGCTGCCGTCGCAGGGGACCTATCGGGAGATCAGCTCCTGCTCCAACTGCGGGGATTTCCAGGCCCGGCGGATGGATGCGCGGTTCAAGCGGGCCGGGGAGAAGAAGACCGAGTTCGTGCACACGCTGAACGGCTCGGGCCTGGCCGTCGGTCGCACGCTTGTCGCGATCATGGAGAACTATCAGCAGGACGATGGATCCATCCGGGTTCCCGATGCGCTCGTACCTTATATGGGCGGCGTGACCCAGGTGGGCGGACAACGATAACCCCGCTCAATCCGGAGCGAACCGGTGCGAGCGGTCTGTAGAGGACTTGAGATGCGTACTGTTCTGATCCTGGCCGGATCCCTGGCCCTGACCGCCTGCGCCACGGGCGACGCGGCCACCGCCTCGCCGCCCGCCGGCTTCGACGCCTCGGCCAGCGCGTTCACCGGCTGGGTGCGGGTGACCGGTGAGGAATTCGAGCTGTTCTCCGAGCAGCGCGACCTGAACAATCCAGCTTCGCGCGCCTGTGTCTCGGGTGCGCTGCCGCGGAACCTGCAACGGGCGTCCGGCGACATTTCCGGCTCGCAGGTACGGTTCAGCGGCCGGACCCTGGCCTGGTCCGACCGCGGTCAGGCCCAGACCCACGACTGGCAGGGCTCGAACATCACCAACGACTGCCGCAAGGATGTGGTGATCCTGGCTGACCGGGTGGAAGTGCTGCGGTAGCTTCGAACCCCCTGTCATCCCGGCCGAAGTGAGGCGGAGAGCCGGGGCGCGGTGCCGGCCTTTTTCATCGCCGCGGAGAGCGCAGCTCGTCCGGGGCCAGGGTTGAACCGACCCTGGCCCCGGTTCAGCGCTTTCGCGCTGTCCGGGATGACAAGGGATCGCTCCGGAGGCCACGATTTTTCGAGTGCGCGGCGACGGCCCAGGCATTAGTCAGACCCCATGCGAATCCTCCTGACCAATGACGACGGCATCGAGGCCGAGGGGCTGGAGTGCCTCGAGCGGATCGCCCGCACCCTTTCGGACGACGTCTGGGTCTGCGCGCCGCAGACCGAGCAGTCGGGCAAGGGGCGGGGCATCACCCTGACCGAGCCGCTGCGGGTCAACCGGATTTCGGAGAAGCGGTTCGCCGTGACCGGGACGCCGACCGACTGTGTGGTGCTGGCGGTCAATGACCTGATGCCCGAGCGGCCCGATCTGGTGCTGTCCGGCGTCAATCGCGGGCACAATGTCGGCGAGGACTGTTCCTATTCGGGGACGGTGGCGGGGGCGTTGCAGGGGATGGCGTTCGGCATCCGCTCGATCGCCCTGAGCCAGTCGCTGGAGCGGTTCCATGACGAGGTGCGGGCGCACTGGGAGACGGCGGAGGCCTTCGCCCCCGCGATCATCTCGCGCCTGCTGGCCCAGCCCTGGCAGGCCGGGGTGGTGATGAACCTGAACTTCCCGGCCCGCGCACCGGAGGCTGTGACGGAGATCGAGGTGACGCGGCAGGGCTTCCGCGACATAGGCGAGATGCATGCGGTGAAGCGCACCGACCTGCGCGGCCGCGACTATTACTGGATGAGCTTCCGCGGGACCAAGCACGACCATCCGCCGGGCACCGACCTGCGGGCGATGGACGACGGCAAGATCTCGGTCACGCCGCTGCACATCGACCTGACCCATGCGCCGAGCCTCCACGACCTGAAGGGCGTGCTGGGCGGGGCGCCGCCGAAGACGGTCGTGGCCGTATGAAGCTGAATGACGACCGCGCCGGACGGCTGATCCTCGGGCTGCGTCAGCAGGGGGTGATGGACGCGCGCGTGCTGGCGGCGATGGAGTCGATCGACCGCGCCGTCTTCGTGCACGAGAAATTCCTCGACCAGGCGTGGGAAGACCAGGCTCTGCCGATCGACTGCGCCCAGACGATTTCCCAGCCCTATATCGTCGGCCTGATGACCCAGGCGCTGGATGTGCAGCCGCGTCACCGGGTGCTGGAGATCGGCACGGGCAGCGGCTACCAGGCCGCGGTGCTGAGCCGGCTGGCGCGCTACGTCTATTCGATCGAACGGTACCGCAGCCTGCTGAACGAGGCCGAGGGCCGGCTGAAGGATCTGAAGATCGACAATGTGATCACGCGCCACGGCGACGGCGGCCTGGGCTGGCCCGAGCAGGCCCCGTTCGACCGGATCATGGTCACGGCGGCCTCGCCGGGCGAGCCGACCGAACTGCTGCATCAGCTGAAGCCGGGCGGGATTCTGGTCTGTCCGGTGGGCCGTTCGTCTGTGCAGCGGCTGCACCGCTATGTCGGCCAACCGGACGGCAGCTTCCAGCGCGAAAGCCTGGCCGAGGTACGGTTCGTGCCGCTGGTCGAGGGGACGGCCAAGGAGGGGTGAGGGCTTGGGGCTTAGGGCTTAGGCAGCAGGCAGATGGTGCCCCGTGGGGTATGTTGCACGGTGCCGGTCCTCCAAGCCCCAGGCCCTAGGCCCTAAGCCCTATTCCCTCGCCATTAACCTTCGCGCCCAACTTTCGCGCCCTTTGACAGGTTGGCTTGGGGCGACGGTCGGGGCACATCTGGCCGACGACCGGGCGGTGGGAGACGGCATGACGATTCGATTCGCGATCAGGGCCCTGGCGGTGCTGGGCACGGTGACGACGCTGGCGGCCTGCGCCAGTTATCCGGACGCGCCGCGCTATGCGATCCACGCCGCCGATGCCCCGCCGCCGTCGCGGGAGCCGGCCTATCCGACCCGACCGGCACCGAGCGGTGAAGGCGTGCGCGGTCCGACCGACCCCGCCCGCGAGGCTCCGCCGCCCATTACGGCCCCCGTGGCCGAGATCGAGGGTGGTGCGCTCGGGTCACCGGTCAACACCGGGCCCCGTCCTTCGCCCGCTGCGGCCCCGGCGGCCGGGCCCGCGTCCGACGGCTTCGCGACGCCGCCGCCGCCCGCGCGCTCCGGTGGCGCGCTCGCGGCAGGCGCCGCCTATGAGATCCAGCCCGGCGACACGATCTCGGGCATCGGCCGGCGCTTCCAGACGCCGGTGCAGACCTTGATCGACCTGAACAGTCTGGGCCCGCGCGCGGCGATCAGCCCCGGCCAGAGGATCATCCTGCCGTCGACCGCGGTCGATATCGGGGGCGATCCCTACGCCACGGGGCCGTCGCCGAGCGGGGTCTATGTGCCGGACGAGGGAACGCCGCCCCCGCCGCCGCCACCGCCGCCGTCGGGCAATGCCACCAGTCCTCCGCCGCCGCGCGCGCCGGTGGAGGCTGCCGTGCCGCCTCCGGCCGCTTCAACGACGGCGCTGGACTGGCCGGTCCGAGGCGACATCCTGCGGCGGTTCGGTCCGGTCGGGCTGGGCGAGCGGAACAACGGCGTCAACATCGGCGCGGCGGCAGGGTCCGAGGTCCGGGCCGCGGCGGCAGGGCGGGTCGGCTATGTCGGCGATGACCTGGCGGGGCAGGGGCTGACGGTGCTGATCGTGCACCGCGACGGCTGGCGCTCGGTCTATGGCCATCTGGGCACGGCGACGGTCAGGGACGGCGACGATATCCGCGCGGGCCAGCAGATCGGTACGGTCGGCAACACCGCCGGCGACGGTCGGCCCTCGATCCATTTCGAGACCTGGCGGATGCGCGGGGACCAGCCGGTGGCCGTCGACCCGCTGACCGTGTTGCCGCGATAGCGCAAAGCGACGCGGGGATCACACGTCGCGTTGCAATGTGTGACGGCGCACCCTAGTTTCCGCGCCTCATTTTCAAGGGCCGCGTTGAGCGGCTCCAGACGTTTTCGGAGACTATCGTGGCGGAACTTATGGCGGGGCCGTTCGGCACCCTGATCTTCTTCGTCCCCGTGATCATCCTGTTCTACTTCATGCTGATCCGTCCGCAGCAGAAGGCGATGAAGGCCCATCAGGCGCTGGTTGCCGGTCTGAAGCGCGGCGACACGGTGGTTCTGTCCAACGGCATGATCGGCAAGGTCACCCGCGTCGAGGCCGACCAGGCCATGGTCGAGATCGCCCAGGGAGTGAACGTCGCGGTGGTCAAGCAGATGATCACCCAGGTGCGCGACCGCACCGCGGTGGCTGCCAACGACACCAAGACAATCGCCAAGTCCTGATACCGTCCTGAAAGGTCCGGGGACGCCCGCATGATCCATCTGTCGCGCTGGAAGGTCGTCCTTCTTGTCCTTTCGCTGCTGTTCGGCCTGCTGTTCAGCTATCCGAATGCCCTGACGGCCGACCAGAAGGCGGCGCTGCCCGGCTGGTTGCCGAAGAGCGGCCTGAACCTCGGGCTCGACCTGCAGGGCGGGTCCTATCTGCTGCTGGAAGTCGATGTCCCGGCCATGCGCGAGAAGCGGCTGGGCAACCTCGGTGAGGACGCTCGCACCGTGCTGGCCGAGGCCCGCGTGGGCGTGCTGAGCATCGCGAAGGACCCGTCCGGCGTCGTCGTCACCCTCGCCGATCCGTCGCAGATGGACCTGGCCCTTCAGTCGATGCGTGGCCTGATCGGCGCCAATACCAGCGGCGTCGTTGACCGGTCGGTGCAGCGCCAGGGCACCGATCGCATCCGCTATGTCTTCACCGAACAGGCGATGGCCTCGATGGCGTCGGACGCCGTCACCCAGTCGATCGAGGTGGTGCGCCGCCGGATCGACAGCCTCGGCACCCGTGAACCCTCCATCACCCGCCAGGGCACCGACCGTATCGTCGTCCAGGCCCCGGGCGAGAGCGATCCGGCCCAGCTTGAACGGGTCATCGGCCAGACCGCCCAGCTGACCTTCCAGATGGTCGACGTCGAGAACTCGGTCCAGGAAGCCATGGCCGGGGCGATCCCGCCGGATTCCGAACTGATCGAAGGCGCACCGGACTCCGGCCAGGCCTTCTATCTGGTCAAACGCCGGGTACTGGTGTCGGGCGAGAACCTGACCAAGGCCGAGGTGACCTCGGACCAGAACAACCAGACCGCCATCGGCTTCCGCTTCGACGGGGCCGGCGCCCGCCGGTTCGGCGAGGCGACCGCCGCCAACATCGGCCGGCCCTTCGCCATCATCCTCGACGGCAAGGTCATTTCGGCTCCGCGGATCAACAGCGCCATCACCGGCGGCTCGGGCATCATCGAGGGCAGTTTCACCATCGAGCAGGCCTCGGAAATGGTGAATCTGCTGAACGGTGGCGCCCTGCCGGCGCCGCTGAACGTGATCGAGCGCCGCACCGTCACCGCCGAACTGGGCGCAGACGCGGTCCAGGCCGGCAAGATTTCGACCATGATCGGCTTCGCCATCATCGTCGTCTTCATGTTCCTGGCGTACGGCTTCCTCTTCGGCGGCATTTCCGTTGTGGGTCTGTTGCTCAACGGCCTGCTGATCGTGGCCGCCATGTCCATGACGGGGGCGACCCTGACCCTTCCGGGCATCGCGGGTCTGATCCTGACCTTCGCGGTCGCGGTGGACGCCAATGTGCTGATCTATGAGCGGATGCGAGACGAGGCGAGGGCGGGACGATCCGTCATTGCGTCCCTGGACGCGGGCTTCAACAAGGCCATGGGCACGATCGTCGACGCCAACCTGACGACCCTGGTCGCGGCGCTGATCATGTTCATCTTCGGCGCGGGCCCCGTGCGGGGCTTCGCCTGGACCCTGACCATCGGCGTCTTCACCTCGATGCTGTCGGCGGTGCTGGTGGCCCAGGTCGGTCTGGCCTGGTGGCTGAAGATCGCCAAACCCAAAAAACTGCCGATCGCGGAGTGATGGCGATGTCCTGGTGGCCCCTCATCAAAGTCCTTCCGATCAAGACGGACCTGAAGTTCGTTTCGTTCGCCAAATACGCCGCGATCCTGTCGACGGTGCTCGTGATCGCGTCGCTGGTCGGCGTGTTCAAGCCCGGCCTGAACATGGGCATCGACTTCCGCGGCGGCGCCGTGATGGAGCTGACCAAGCCCGGCGGGCAGGCGCTCGACCTTGAGGCCGTGCGCCACGCGGTCGACGGGCTGGGCCTCGGCGACGTCAACGTCCAGGGCATCGACGACGACGCCAGCGCCATGGTGAAATTCCAGGTGCCGGAAGACGAGCCCCAGGCCCGGGTGGTCGAGCGCGTCCAGACCGCCATCACCGGCGCGGTCGGCGAGGTCGCCTATTCCGGCGTCAGCGTCGTCGGGTCCAAGGTTTCGGGCGAGCTGTTCACCTCGGGCCTCCTGGCCCTGGGCGCGGCGGTCCTGCTGATGTTCGCCTACATCTGGTTCCGGTTCGAGCCCCAGTTCGGTCTGGGCGCCGTGGCCGGCCTGCTGCACGACGTCATCCTGGTGTTCGGACTGATCGTGCTGATGCGGCTCGAGTTCAGCCTGAACATGGTGGCCGCCATCCTGACGGTCATCGGCTATTCGATGAACGACACCGTCGTCGTGTTCGACCGCCTTCGCGAGAACCTGCGGAAGTACAAGCAGATGCCGCTGCGCGAGGTCATCGACCTGACCATCAACGAGATCCTGACCCGGACCATCATCACCGGCTTCACGGCCGTGATGGTGCTGGCGGCCCTGGCCTATTTCGGTGGCCCGGCCCTGTACGGCTTCTCGATCGCCCTGATGTTCGGCATCGTCTGCGGCACCTATTCGTCGATCTATGTCGGCGCGCCGATCATCCTGCTGTGGGGTGTGAAGCGCGGCGGTGCGGCCGACGACGCCAAGCCGATCAAACTGGGTATGGCCAGCCGTCCGTAGGGGCGGCGAAAGCCCCTACAGTCTTTCGGTTTTTGTCGCAGACCGGCGGCGCTATGGTGCCGGTTCAATGAGTCGCGCCGCCCCGTCGGGCGCGCGGCGTTCCTGAAGCGCCCGGGGAGGGGCGGACCATGGGCAAGCTGCTTTCGAACTTTCGCACCACCATCCTGCTGAGCCTTGTGCTCGCAGGCGTGATGATCCTCGCTTTCGGCGAGGTGTCCGGTGGCTTCGGTGAGGTCTTCTGGCAGGCGGCCCTGCGCTGGGTCCACGTGGTGGCCGGCATCCTGTGGATCGGCCTGCTGTACTATTTCAACTTCGTCCAGATCCGGGTCATGCCCAATATCCCGGCCGAGCTGAAGCCGGCGATCGGCAAGCACATCGCCCCCGAGGCCCTGTTCTGGTTCCGCTGGTCGGCGCTGGTGACGGTGCTGGCCGGGCTGGGCGTCATGCTGGCGCGCGGCCACGCCTATGCCGCCGAGGTCATGAGCTTCGGTCTGGTCCAGGGCCTGACCGAGGACCAGAAGGGCTTCACCCTGATGGGCATCGGCATCTGGCTGGCGATCATCATGTTCCTCAACGTCTGGGGCATCATCTGGCCGAACCAGAAACGCGCCCTCGGCATCGTGCCGGCCGCGGATGATGTGAAGGCGAAGGCGGCGCGGGTCGCCATGCTGGCCAGCCGCACCAATCTGCTGCTGTCGCTGCCGATGCTGACCTCGATGGCGATGTACCAGACCCTGTTTGGCTGAGACCGGCGATGAAGCTCGCCCGTCTCGCCTTCGGTCTTCTGGTCATCGGAGAACTGATCCAGCTGGGCACGGTGCTTGCGGGCGGTGCTTTCTATCCGGGCTATGACCACGCACGGCAGTATATCAGCGAACTGGGAGCCACCGGGGCGGTTACCGGGCCGGCGGTGAGCTGGTTGGGTTTTGTGCCCAGCGGTCTGTTGATCACCGCCTTCTGCCTTGTGGCCGCCTGGCTGCTGAGGCGTAACGCGCTGGCCGTCGTGGCCTGCGTCATGCTGGCCTGGTACGGGCTCAGCCTGTCGGCGGCGGGCGTCTATCCCTGTGCGTTTGAATGTGCCCGAACCGAGGTCACCTTCAACGCCATGATGCATGATCTGGTCGGTGGGACGGGCTATCTGACCGGGATCCTGGGCGTGGCCCTGGCTGCCCTGGCGATCCGGTTCGACGGGGCCGGATGGCTTCGGCCCCTGGGTCTGGTCTGCGCCGGCGTGGCGGTGGCCGGGTTCGCCGCGATCATCGTTGATGTTGAACTGGGCGGGCTGTTTCAACGCGCGCTGGAGGGTTCGCTTGCGGTCTTCCTGCTGGCGTTCGGCTGGGCGCTGGCCCGTGGCTCCCTGTCGGCAAGCCGGGCTTGAATCCGCCCTCCGATCTCGATGCCCAGGTCCGCTCTGCCGACCTCGACCGGTGGCTGTCCAGCCGGTTCGTGGCGGATGAACAGCTGCGCGCGGACCTGATCGCCCTCTATGCCTTCGAGGCAGAGCTGATGGCCATTCCGACCCGGGTGACCCAGCCGCTGCTGGCCGAGATGCGCTATGTCTGGTGGCGCGAGCAGATGGACGGCGTTTTCGCCGGGGCGGCGCGCAAGGGTCATCCGGTGCTTGAGGCGCTCACTGACAGCGTTGCGCGGCACGGGCTGGACCGCGCGCCGTTCGACGCCCTGATCGAGGCCCATATCGGTCGGGTGCATGGCGAGCCGCATGATCTTGACGCCTTCTATGTTGGGCCGATGCAGTCGGCGGTGCAGGTTCTGGCCGGGCCGGGGCTGGACCGCCTTGTCGTCGAGGCAGGGCGTGTGCGCGGCCAGGCTCAGACCGGCCAGACGGTGGCGGCGCGGGCCGCCCGAAAGGGCGCGGATGCCGACCTGCGGACACTGCCGGCAAAGGCCTTTCCGGCCGTCGCCCATGCCGCCCTCGTCGAGCCGGAAGCCCCGGAACCGGTGAAGCGGCTGCGACTGGTCTGGGCCATCCTGCGCGGGCGCATCGCCGCCTGACCCGCGGGTCGGACCGAGCCGCACCTGCAACTCTTTGCCGCGGCGCGCGTACCTCTCTCCGGGGAAGACGGGGACAGAAACATGGTGATCAAGCGAGAGCTGGACCGGGTGGGCGATCGGGTTCTGGTCCAGACGGAATTCATCGGCGTGAGCGGGCAGGTCTGCAGCGTCGTCTATGAGCTGACGGGTCCGACGCCGGAGTATTTCACCGACGTAGCCGTGGCCCAGAAAGCCCTGCACGAGGCCGAGGCGGACCAGACGCCGGTTGCGCTCACACACCAGCGCTAGTGGATCGCCCCGGATTGGTGATTGCCCGCAAGCGGGATGCACGCTAGCGAACGGTGATCTTTGACGCTGTTGGCGGGTGAGCCTCATGAATCTTCGACGGGTTTCGATCATCGCATTGGCCGCCGCCGGCCTGATCGCCACGCCGCTGTCAGCCGCCCCGCCGCCGGTCGTCGCCACCGACGCGGCCAGCGATGCGGCCAACCAGTCCGTGGTCGAGGCCCTGTACCGGGCCTTTGCCGCCAATGACGGTGCCACGATCGGCGGGCTTCTGGCCGCTGACCTGGTCTGGATGGAGGCCGAGAGCGGCCCCTATGCGGACCGCAATCCGTACAATGGCCCCGCCGCAGTGTTCGAGGGCGTTTTTGCCCGTATCGGCGCCGGGTACGAAGGGTTCGTCGTCACGCCCACGGTCTTCATCGCCAGTGGTGATCGGGTGGTCGCCCTGGGCCGCTATACCGGAACCAACCGGGCGACCGGCGAGGCGTTGGACGCCCAGTTCGCCCATGTCTTCACCGTCACGGGCGGCAAGGTCACGGGGTTCCAGCAGTATACCGACACCGCTCAATGGGTCGATGTGGTCACGCCGGACTGATCGTCAGTCTCGCGGCCAGACAGTCACCTCGTCAGGCCAGACCTCCAGGTTCGGTGAGCCTTGGTAGGCCCAGCCGAGGGTGCGGGCCAGCAGGCGGGCGCTTCCGCGGACCACCGGTGCCGGTGGGGTCTTCAGTCCGTGCATCTGTCGCGCCCAGTCGGGCAGAAGGTCGACCCCCGCCTGCATGATGACGGCCGAGGCGGCGTCGGTCATGGCGGCACCGACCGACTGGTTCAGCACCAGCTGTGCCACCTCCCGGGTCCGGGCATCGGCGCGCAGGGGCGGGTGCATCGACCGGATCAGCGCCTCGGCGGCCGCGCGGTCGTGCGGCACCGGGTCGGCGCCAAGCCGTTCGGCGACGACCGCCATTTCGGCGAAATAGCGGTCCTGGTCGGCCCGCGGCATGTCGGGCTCGGCGTAGCGGATCCAGGCGTTCAGGAAGCTGATCGCTTCGGTGACATGGACCCAGGCCAGAAGGGCCGGGTCGCTGACGCGATAGGGCGTCCCGTCGGGCAGGACGCCGCCGATCCGGTCGTGGATGCCGCGCACCCGGTCGATGGCGGCGATGCCGTATTCGGCGTGATCATAGGTGGTGACGGCGATGAATTTGGCCGTACGCCGCAGTCGGCCGTGCATGTCGGAGCGGAAGTCGGAATGGTCCCAGACGCCGGCCAGCACCGCCGGATGCAGCATCTGCAGCAGCAGGCCGGAAACGCCGCCGATCATCATGGTGACGATGTCGCCATTGACCCGCCAGGCGACGGAGTCCGGGGCGAACAGTGCGTCGGCTCGGCGCAGGATGGGGCGCTCGCCCTTTGCGGCGTCGTTGAACAGGTCGGTGATCCGGCGGCGGATCGCGACCTTGGCGGGCTCGACGATCAAGCCGCGTCCCGCCACGCCTTCAACGCCTCCAGGGCGCGCAGGCTCATCAGCCGCTTCTTGGCCCGGCCGCGCTCCTTCATCGGGATCTTGACCCCGGCCTCGTCGACCTTGGGGGCCTCGAGCGGCGGGAGCAGGCCGTAGTTGATGTTCATCGGCTGGAATTTGGAGATGCCGCCGGGGCCGTCGAGGTGGCCGCCGGTGATGTGTTCGACGAGGGCTCCGAGGGCGGTGTGAACCGGCGGTGCCTCCAGCGGGCGGCCCAGGCGCTCTGCGGCGGCGAGGCGGCCGGTCAGAAGGCCCATGGCGGCGCTCTCGACATAGCCCTCGACGCCGGTGACCTGGCCGGCGAAGCGCAGGCGTGGCATGGCTTTCAGGCGGAGCTGGCGGTCCAGCAGTTTGGGGCTGTTGAGGAAGGTGTTGCGGTGCAGGCCGCCGAGGCGGGCGAACTGGGCCTCGTGCAGGCCGGGGATCATGCGGAAAACCTCGGCCTGGGCCCCGTGCTTCAGCTTGGTCTGGAAGCCGACCATGTTGAACAGGGTGCCGAGGGCATTGTCCTGACGCAGCTGGACGATGGCGTAGGACTTGACCTGGGGATCACGCGGATTGGTCAGGCCGACGGGCTTCATCGGGCCGTGGCGCAGGGTTTCGCGGCCGCGCTCGGCCATGACCTCGATAGGCAGGCAGCCGTCGAAATAGGGGACGTTCTCCCACTCCTTGAACTCGGCCTTGGGCCCGTCCAGCAGGGCGTCGATGAAGGCCTCGTACTGGGCCTTGTCCATGGGGCAGTTGACGTAGGCCGCGGCGTCGCCGCCCGGGCCTTCCTTGTCGTAGCGCGACTGGCGCCAGGCGATGTCGAAGTCGATGGAGTCGGCGTGGACGATCGGGGCGATGGCGTCGAAGAAGCTGAGCGCGTCCTCTCCGGTCAGTTTGAGGATGGCCTCGGCGAGGGCCGGAGAGGTCAGGGGGCCGGTGGCGACGATCACATTGTCCCACTCTTCCGGCGGCAGGCCGGCGATCTCCTCGCGCACGACGGTGATCAGGGGGTGGGCTTCGAGCTTCGCCGTCACGGCCTGCGAGAAGCCGTCGCGGTCGACGGCGAGGGCACCGCCGGCGGGGACCTGATGGGCGTCGCCGCAGCTCATGATGATGGAGTCGAGCGCGCGCATCTCGGCGTGCAGCAGGCCGACGGCGTTGTGCTCCCAGTCGTCCGAGCGGAAAGAGTTGGAACAGACCAGCTCAGCGAGGCCGTCTGTGTTGTGGGCGTCGGTCTTCACGCCCGGCACGCCGCGCATTTCGTGCAGGACCACGGGCACGCCGGCACGGGCGATCTGCCAGGCGGCTTCTGAACCGGCAAGGCCGCCGCCGATGATGTGTACAGGCTGGATGGTGTCCGTCATGGGCGGCTTCTAGCGGGGCAAGGCAATCCGGGCTAGCGTGAGGCGGGGAAAGAGGAGGGGGCTATGAAGAGATTCTCGATCGGCACGTCGATCGGAGACGGGTTCGGCCTGATCGGCCGGCGACCGTTTGCGGTCTTCGCCTGGGGTCTGCTGATGGTGGCCCCCATGTTTGCCGCGCTCGGCCTGATGTTCCCGGCGATGGGCGAGATGTTCGCCAACATGCCGGACCCTGACTCGGGTGCCGCGGCAGATTCCGCGTTTTCCGAAGGCATGTTCGCCCAGATGATGCAGTTCCAGATGGCCTCCCTGCTGGCCAATCTGGGGCAGTATCTGGGGATGGGGATTGTCTATACCGCCATTTTCCGCGCCGTCCTTCGACCGGACGAGCGCTCGTTCTTTTCCGTGCGGCTGGGCATGGATGAACTGCGCGTCGCGGTCGCGGGGCTCGCGATCGGCATCGGCATCTATATCGTGATGATCCTCGGCATCCTGCTGTGCGTCGCGCTCGGCTTCGGCCTCTGGCCCCAGGGCGAGGCGGTGGCCCTCTGGACCTGCGGGCTCGTGGGGCTGGCGATGATCGTCGCGCTGCTCTGGGGGCTGGCGCGCGTCAGCCTGATCGCGCCCGCCAGCGTGCTGTACCGGGACTTCGCCTTCGCCCAGGGCTGGAAGCTGGCGGCGGGCAAGGGCTGGTCGCTGCTGGGCATGCAGCTGCTGATCGGCCTGATGATCCTGGTCATCTACTTCGTGGTCGTCCTCGTCGTCGTCCTGGCGGCGGGGGGGCTCATCGCGGCCACCGGATCGGCCTTTGAAGGCGCGGGCCATGATGCGAACCCCTTTGAGGGGGTAAGCGCGTGGATGGCGGTCAACTGGCCATGGCTGGTCGTGGGCGGGCTGGTCCTCTCGTGGGTGTACGGGGCGTTCATGACGCTGATGGTCGCGCCCTTTGCCTCAGCCTGCCGGCAACTCGCCGGGACTTCACAGCCGGCCGTGGTGGAAGAGACCGTCTCGCCCGAACCGGCCCACTGAACCAAGCACTATCCCGAAGAAGGAACGACCCATGGCGTTTTCCGCAACTGACGCGGCGTTCGAAGGCTTCCGCCTCGTCCGCCGCAACCCCGTCGCCCTAGTGGGCTGGACGCTGCTCTATCTGGTCTACACCCTGGCCACCCTGTTCGCGGCCGGCGGCATGATGCGGTCCATGTCGGTATGGATGGAGCAGGTGGAGGCCCTGGAGGCCGGCCCGCCGCCGAGCTCGCCCGAGGCTCTGGTCCCGATCATGGAATCCTACGTCGCGGCGATGAGCCACATGGCCTGGGCCATTCCCCTGTCGCTGGTCATCGGTGCCGTGCTGATGGCGGCGATCGCCCGGGCTGTGCTCACGCCCGGGACCAGCGGTTTCGGATATATGCGTCTCGGCATGGATGAGGTGCGGGTCTTCGTCGTGACCATCGTCATCGCCATTCTGTACTCGATCGCGGCCTGTATCGCCGTGGTCGCCGCGGCCGTCATCGGCGGGATCGCCATCAGTGCCATCGAGGGCTGGGGTGCTCTGGTGATGGTGCTGGCCATGCTGGCGGCCATTGCCTTCATGATCTGGCTCGCGGTGCGCTGGAGCCTGGCCGTGCCGATCACGATCGCTCAGAAGAAATTCGCCATCTTCGATTCATTCGCCGTGACCAAGGGCCGGTTCTGGCCCCTGTTGGGCATGGCATTCATCGCCTTCGTCATGGTGGTCATCGTCTCGCTTCTGGCCGGGATCGTGGCGATGCCGATCAGCATGATGGGCGGCATGTCCATGTTCGGAAACATGGGCGGCGACCCCACCGAAATGTTCCGGGACTTCAACCCGACGAACCCGTGGATCATCGCTTCTTCGGTCGTGAACGCCTTCGTCTACGCCCTGACCGTCGCCGTCCTCTATGCGCCGTTCTCGGCCGCCTATCGCGATATCGTTGGTCCGGCCGAGGGCGCTGCGGCGTCTGAATAGAGAGCGGCTTCGGGGTGCGGGGAGGCCCGGTGAAGGGAATTCCACGCGCCCCGCATCCATTCTGCGGCGTCGCGGCCTCATGCCGGGACGGACTGATGTCCGCAGAGCTTTCACAAGGAGCGCCGCATGGCCGGCATTGAACTCTACGCCCCGCGCAAGCTGAGGCATCGCCGGACCTGGACCCTCGCGGCCATTGTGCTCGGCGCGGTCTTTATGGTCGGTGGGCAGCTGGGCGCCTTCCTGCCGGCCATTGCGACGGGGTTCGTGACGCCGGGCGGCGGGTCGGACGGCTGGCCGCAGCTGGCCTATGAGCTGGTTGCCTCCTTCGGCCTGGGATCGGTGCTGGTGCTGCTCTGGGCCTGGCTGTTCGAGCGGCGCGGGCCGGCTGCGCTGGGCCTGAATGCGAAGGGGCCGATGCGCTTCCTGCGCGGCTATCTGATCGGTCTGGCCTTCCTCGGCGGCGTGGTCGGGATCATCTGGGCAGCGGGCGGCTATGTCGTCGAGGGCGCGGGGGCATTCGGCTCCGCCGCGGTCGGTGCGGCCCTGCTTCCCATCGGTGTGCTGATGCTGGGCTTCATCATCCAGGGCTCGTCGGAGGAGCTGCTGTTCCGGGGCTGGCTGATGCAGCTGATCGCCTCGCGGCACGGTCTGTGGATCGCGGTGATCGGCAACTCGGCCCTGTTCGCCCTCGCCCATGCCGGCAATATCGAGCCGTCCAACGAGCTGTATGTCGGGCTGGCCAACATCGTCCTGTTCGGCCTGTTCATCAGCCTCTACGCCGTGCGGGAGGGCTCGCTGTGGGGTGTCTGCGGCTGGCATGCGGCCTGGAACTGGCTGCTGGGCCTGGGCTTCGGGCTGGAAGTGTCCGGGATGAAGATCGACAGCCTGCCGCTGATCACCGACCTGACCGGTGCCCCGGGCGCGGCCTGGTGGCTGACCGGCGCGAGCTTCGGACCCGAGGCCAGTCTGGTGACGACGGCGGTCCTGCTGACCGGCACGCTCGTGCTGGCCCTGCGCGGCCGCACCCGCGGTCACGGCGTCGAAGCCGCTCCGGACCCGGTCGCCGGGCCGGCCTGAGCCGTCAGGCGCTCTTTTTGAGGGCCGCGACCCGCGCCTTGCGGCGGACCTCGTGGCGGTCGAGGATCTCTTTCAGGTATTTGCCGGTCCAGCTCTTCGGATTGGCGGCGACCTGTTCGGGGGTGCCGACCGCAACGATCTCGCCGCCGCCGTCGCCGCCCTCGGGCCCGAAGTCGAGCAGCCAGTCGGCCACCTTGATGACGTCGAGATTGTGCTCGATCACCACGATGGTGTTGCCGTTGTCGACCAGCTCCTGAAGCACCTCCAGCAGCTTCCTCGTGTCCTCGAAATGCAGGCCCGTCGTGGGCTCATCGAGGATGTAGAGGGTCTTGCCGGTGGCCCGCTTCGAGAGCTCCTTCGACAGTTTGACCCGCTGGGCCTCGCCGCCCGAGAGGGTGGTCGCGGACTGCCCGACCTGGACATAGCCGAGGCCGACGCGGTTCAGGGTCAGCATCTTGTCGCGGATCGAGGGCACCGCCTTGAAGAAGGACGCGGCCTCCTCGACCGTCATGTCGAGGACGTCGCTGATCGACTTGCCCTTGAAGACGATCTCGAGCGTTTCGCGGTTGTAGCGTTTGCCCTTGCAGACGTCGCAGGTGACGTAGACGTCCGGCAGGAAATGCATCTCGATCTTGATCAGGCCGTCGCCCTGGCAGGCCTCGCACCGACCGCCCTTGACGTTGAACGAGAAGCGACCGGGGCCATACCCGCGGGCTTTTGACTCCGGCAGGCCGGCGTACCAGTCCCGGATCGGACCGAAGGCACCGGTATAGGTGGCCGGGTTCGAGCGCGGGGTGCGGCCGATCGGTGACTGGTCGATATCGATGACCTTGTCGAACAGCTCCAGCCCCTCAATGCGATCGAACGGGGCGGGGGCGTCGGAGGCGTTGTGCAGCCGTCGGGCGGCGGCCTTGTAGAGGGTCTCGATTGTGAAGGTCGACTTGCCGCCGCCGGACACGCCGGTGACGCAGGTGAACAGGCCGCCGGGAATCTCGCCGGTGACGTTCTTCAGATTGTTGCCGGTGGCGCCGGAGACGCGGAGCATCTTCTTGCGGTCGACCGGGCGGCGGCCCTCGGCGGGCAGTTCGATCTCGCGCTCGCCGGTCAGGTATTTGGCGGTCAGGGACTTCGCATCCGCCATGACCTCGGCCGGCGTGCCCTGGGCGCAGACCTCGCCGCCGTGGACGCCGGCGGCGGGGCCCATGTCGATGACATAGTCGGCGGTCAGGATGGCCTCCTCGTCATGTTCGACGACGAGGACGGAATTGCCGAGGTCGCGCAGGCCGCGCAGGCTTTCCAGCAGGCGGGAGTTGTCGCGCTGGTGCAGGCCGATGGACGGCTCGTCCAGAACGTACAGCACGCCGGTCAGGCCGGAGCCGATCTGGGAGGCCAGGCGGATGCGCTGGCTCTCGCCGCCGGACAGGGTGCCCGAGGCGCGCGACAGGCTGAGATAGTCGAGGCCGACGTTGTTCAGGAAGCGCAGCCGGTCGGTGATCTCTTTCAGGATGCGCCGGCCGATCTCCATCTGCTTGTCGGTCAGCTTGCCGTCGAGGTCGGTGAACCAGGCGTGGGCCTGTTTGATCGACAGCCAGGAGACCTCGGCGATGTCCGTGGCCGCGACCTTGACCGCGAGGGCCTCGGGCTTGAGGCGTTTGCCGTGGCAGACCTCGCACGGAGTCTCGGACTGGAACCGGCCCAGCTCCTCGCGGACCCATGAGGAATCGGTCTCGCGCCAGCGACGCTCGAGGTTCGGCAGCACGCCCTCGAAGGCCTTGGAGACCTCATATTTGCGGGCGTTGTCGTCATAGGTGAATTTGATCTTCTCGGACCCGGTGCCGCGCAGGATGACGGTCTGGGCCTTTTCCGGCAGCTCGCGCCAGGCCACGTCCATCGAGAAGCCGTAGTGGCGGCTGAGCGACTGCAGGGTCTGGGTGTAGAGCGGCGAGGGGCCGCGCGACCACGGGGCCACGGCACCCTTGTGCAGGGTCTTGTCGCGGTCGGGGATGACCAGGTCGGCGTCGAAGGCCAGCTTGACCCCCAGACCGTCGCAGGTCGGACAGGCGCCGAAGGGGTTGTTGAACGAGAAAAGCCGGGGCTCGATCTCGCTGATCGTGAAGCCGGAGACCGGGCAGGCGAATTTCTCGGAGAAGGTCAGCCGGCGCGGGGCGGTCTCACCCTCGGCGATGCTGGCCCATTCGGCCACGGCGATGCCGTCGGCGAGACCCAGGGCGGTCTGCAGGCTGTCGGCATAACGGCTTTCGAGCCCGGCCTTGGTGACGATCCGGTCCACGACGATGTCGATGTCGTGCTTGAACTTCTTGTCGAGCGTCGGAGCGTCCTCGATGGCGTAGAATTCGCCGTCGATCTTGACGCGCTGGAAGCCGACGCGCTGCCACTCGGCCATTTCCTTGCGGTATTCGCCCTTGCGGCCACGGACGACGGGGGCCAGCAGCAGCAGGCGTTCACCCTCGGGCAGGGCGGTCAGCTTGTCGACCATCATGGAGATGGTCTGGCTCTCGATCGGCAGGCCGGTGGCGGGCGAATAGGGCACGCCGACGCGCGCCCACAGCAGGCGCATATAGTCGTGGATCTCGGTCACCGTGCCGACGGTCGAGCGCGGGTTCTTCGAGGTGGTCTTCTGTTCGATCGAGATGGCCGGGGACAGGCCCTCGATCAGGTCCACGTCAGGCTTGCCCATCAGTTCGAGGAACTGGCGGGCGTAGGCGCTCAGGCTCTCGACGTAGCGACGCTGCCCCTCGGCGTAGATGGTGTCGAAGGCGAGCGAGCTTTTGCCCGAGCCCGACAGGCCGGTCATGACCACGAGCTGCTCCCGCGGGATGTCGAGGTCGACGCCCTTGAGATTGTGCTCGCGGGCACCGCGCACGCGGATGAAGTTGTGCTTTTCGGTCATGGGGCCTGATGGCTGGGAGTCAGGGAACGCGACAGGGCCGGGGAGGGTCCGGTGCGACGCCGCTATATGGGGAGCAATTCGCGGAATTCAGCAAGAACAATGTAGGAACACCATCGGCAGGACAGGCCTTGCTGACATCATGTGTCAGCAGGGACAGCGTCAGGCTGGCGGCAGCCACGCTTCGGTCGGTCGCAGATAGCGTTCGCCCTTGCGGAGCAGCACGCCGTGGGCCCCGGCGATACCCAGTTCGAGGCTCTCCGCGATCCGTCGAGCGCGTTCGACGAAATGCGCCGCGGCCCTTGGTGGGCAGACCTCGGCGGCCGTGGCCTCGAACAGTTCCAGCCAGCGATCGAAATGGTGGGCGTCGACCGGCAGGGGCAGGTGTTTGGGCATCGGGCGACCGTGATAGACGCCGCTCATCAGGGCCACGGACGACCAGAACCGGCGCATCTGCTCGAGGTGCGGCCCCCAGTCACTGATCCGGTCGGCGAAGACCGGCCTGAGCAGCGGATCGGCGCGGACGCGGTCGTAGAAGGCGTCGACCAGTCGCGCGATCATCGGTTCGTTGATGCCGGTCTCGGCCTCAATGCGGCTGACGGCGGCCTGGCGGCGGGCTTCGGGATCATCGGACAGGGTCACGGCTCCTACCTAGGCCGTCGGGCGATGGTCCGCCATTGCGGCTATTGGCCGTCGAGGAAGTCCCCGGCGTTGAAGGTGATGACGCAGCGAGGGTCAGAGTCCGAGGCGTCCACCGAGCAGGAATCGACGCCGTACATATTGGCGACGACCCTGGCGGTCGAGCGATAGCGGCGGCCGGCATGGACGAAGGCAGAGTCGTGCGCCACGCTCCACGGGCCGAGGACGTCCCAGAAGGCACGGGCAGGCGCCCCGGTGCAGGTGAACAGGATCAGCTCGTCGCCGCCGCCGTCAGAAGCGCGACGGAAGCGTCCTGAGCCGGCCGCCTGGGCGATGCACTCGGCGTAGTAGCGGGCATTGGGCGGGGCCGGTTCGCCGGCGATCGGGGAATAGTCGGCGGGCCCGGTCGCACCTTGAGGCGCGTGGGCGCAGGCCGACAGGGCGGCAGCCAGGACGATGGCGGCGCAGGCGGGAATACGGCGCATGAAATCTCCTCCGGCGGCATGGTCTCATGCGTCCTGGAGCAGCGCTATTGCCGAAATGGCTTGCGCGATAGCGGCTTCGACCGCATCTTCGAGCTTGGTACAGGCTTTTGGAGATCAGACGATGATGATCAGCGCTCTGGAAATCGGCTTCGGCCTTTCCGCCACGCTGATGGCGCTCGTCTTCGCCCTCAGCCTTCCGCGGCCCAAGCGGGTCCGGGTTCGCGCCCGCCGCGACGCAGCACCGCGCGACTGACGTCCTGGCCTTAGCCCTCGGGGCCAGGCCCTAGCCCCAGCTCGCAACCGCCCCGCGGCGACGCGCGGTGACCGGCTGGGCTACGGCGACGGTCGGTTCGGAGGCCGGTCGACCAAACAACCATCCCTGGCCATAGCCGACGCCGAGCGACCGTATGGCGGTCGCCTGTTCGTCGGTCTCGATCATTTCGGCGATCGTGGACATTTTCAGGTCGCCGCACAGTTCGACCAGGTGGGCGACCAGGTCGCGCGCGCGGCTGTCGCTGGTGATCTCGCGCACGAACCGGCCGTCGATCTTGACGGTGTCGGCCGGCAGGCGGTGCAGATAGTCGAGCGAGGCGGCACCGACGCCGAAATCGTCGAGGCAGATCTTGATGCCTGCCTTGCGCACGGCGGTGAGGCGACGGGCGGCGGCCTCGATGTCGGCCACGGCGGCGGTCTCGGTGACCTCGATCAGGATCCGGTTGCGGATGTCCGGCGCGGACGCCGTGAGCCGCAGCAGGCCCTCCACATAGGCATCGGTGCCGAGTGAGGCTCCGGAGACATTGACCGCGATCCGGGTCAGGCCGAAGCCGGGCCGCCGCAGCTGTTGCAGCGCCTTTTCGGCGACGGCGAGGTCGAAACCCTCAATCAGGCCGAGCTCTTCCGCCAGCCGGATGGAGTCGGCGGGGCCGCGGGACCCGAAGCGGGCGAGGGCCTCGAAATGGTGCGTGACCCCGGTCCCGAGGTCGACGATGGGTTGGTACTCGAGGGCGAAGTCGCGGCTCTTGACCATGGCCCCGAAGCGTTCGGCCTCCTTGAGCGTGCGCTTCAGGCTTTCCGAGAAGGCCGCGCCAGCCCCCTCGACGCCGCCATCCTTGATGCAGGCCTCAAGCGCGAAGCGCAGCGCGCGAACCGTCGGCTCGGCACCGACCCCGCCGGACAGGGCGGCCTCGGTCGTGCGGGCGACAAGATCGATACCTTCGGCCGCGCCGGCATCGCGAACCTCGGCGGCCAGATCGGTCGGGGAGTTGGCGTCGCGGACCAGGGCAAACCGTTCAGGGGCGAGGCGCGCGGCCGAAACGCCGTCGACGGACGAGGCCTGGAGGACGGCGGCGACACGGGCCGCGGCGCGCTGGTTGGCCTCGCCGGGGGCATCAAGGCCGGGGACGTCGACGAAGGCGACGGCGACCGGCTCGCCCCGGGTGAGGATCGAACCGCGCACGCGTGACAGCAGCCCGTCAGCCGACAGGAAGCTGGGCGCCTCAGGGACGGTGAGCGTGAAGGGCGCGCCTTCATAGGTGATGGCGCAGGAAATGGCCGGGGCCAGGTCGGGAAGCTGGAAAAGCCGCAGGCGGGCACGACGGACATATTCCGTGTCGCAGCTGATCAGGACCTCGATCGGCGCGGGGCGCTCATTTGGCCGGATCGCCGCCAGCGCATCGATCAAAGGTTTCTGGCCCGCCTTGCCGACGAGCTCCGTCAGCAGGGCACCGCTCCAGCAGTCCGCACCGCTGCCGCCCGGGCAAGGGCCGGCTCCAAGCGCGATATCGACGCGTCCATCAGCCTGGAGTTCAAGCAGGGTGTCGGCTGCAGCGAAGGCCATACCGAGGAGACGGGACTTTGTGTTCATGTCTACCGGTTACTGCATGGAAATGAACACTGGCTCCACGAAGAAGCTTAACGGCGCATTCAGGCCTGGCGGTTGAACGCCACGGCGCGTCCGTCGCCGGCGTTGGCCCGGCCCGTCGCGCCGTAGGCGGAAGGGCTGCCGCGCTGGTCATTGACCTCTGCGGCGATGGTGCGGACGAGGCCCTCCGAGATGATGCGGGCGGCCTCAACGGCACGGGCATGACGCGACAGCACCGCCTCAAAGGCTTCGGTGGCGCGGATCAGGGCGGTCTTGTCGGCCAGCGATGCGGCGGCGACCGACGCGGGGTCGGCCTTCAGCTGGGCCGACTCGCGCCGGTAGGTGTTGGCGAGATCCTGGGTGCCGGCCAGGGCGGCGGCGGCGTCCTGGGGGCGATGGGATTCGAAGACCTTCGACTCTTCGCTCAGGCGAGCGGTCAGGCGGGTCGTCAGGTCGGTCAGCTGGCGAACACGGGCCGTGGCGTTCAGCGTGGCGGTGTCGGTCATTGACCCTGCTCCTGCATTTTCAGCATCTGGGCGACGACCTGATCGGCCAGGCCGATGCCGCCGCCGCGGACGGCCTGTTTGGCCATGGCGTCGACGAGGAAGCCTCGCCAGGTGCCTTCGGCCTCACCGCCGCCGAAGGGGGCCTCGGTCGAGAGGCCTTCGAACATCGGCTTGAGCATCTGGGACAGGAAGGAGGCCTCGAACTGCTCGGCCGTTTCGCGCATCCGGGCGGTCACGGCCGGCGGCGCAGCCGGGGGCAGGGTGGCGGGGGAGACGGTGGACTGGATCATCACATCACCTCGATTTCGGCCTGGAGGGCGCCGGCGGCCTTGATGGCCTGCAGGATGCTGATCATGTCGCGCGGGCTGACGCCGAGAGCGTTGAGACCGTTGACCAGGGTGGAGAGCGACGTCCCGCCGCCGACGATCCGCATCTGGCGACCCAGTTCCTCCTCGACCGCCACATCGGTCTGGGGAAGGACGACGGTCTCGCCGCCGCGACTGAAGGGGGTGGGCTGGCTGGCGGTCGGGCTTTCCTGAACCGAGATGGTCAGATTGCCCTGGGCGATGGCGACGGTTGAGACGCGGACCGCTTCGCCCATGACGATGACGCCGTTGACCTCGTCGACGATCACGCGCGCCGGGGAGTCAACCATGACCTCGAGGTTCTCGACCCGGCTGATGAAGCCGGCCATGCCCATCTGGCCCGGCGCGCGCAGGGCGACGACGGTGCCGTTCTCGGCGAGGGCGGTGTCCGGATAGACCTGGTTGATCGCGGCGGCCATGCGCTGGGCCGTCGTGAAGTCGGGATTGCGCAGGGTCAGGCGGACCTCGTTCATATTGGCGAGGTGGAAGCCCGTCTCGCGCTCGACCGTGGCACCCGAGGCGATGCGGCCGGCGGTGGGCACGCCGCGGGTGACGGACGAGCCCGAGGCCCCGCCGCCGGAGACCGCGCCGGTCTGAACCGAGCCCTGGGCGACGGCATAGACCTGGCCGTCGGCGCCCTGGAGGCTGGTCACCAGCAGGGTGCCGCCCAGCAGGCTCTTGGCGTCACACATCGAGGAGACATTCACGTCGATGCGGGCACCCGGGGTTGCGAAGGGTGGCAGCTCGGCCGTCACCATGATGGCGGCCATGTTCTTGGAGTTGGCGTTGGCCCCGCGGATGTTGACGCCGAGCCGCTCGGTCATGCCTTCCAGCGACTGCCGGGTGAAGGGGCAGTTGCGCAGGCTGTCGCCCGTGCCGTTCAGCCCGACCACGAGGCCGTAGCCAACCAGCTGGTTGGAGCGGACGCCCTCGACCGCGGCGATGTCCTTGATCCGCGACTGGGCCAGGACCGGAGACGCGAGTCCGGCCAGGGCGGCGGCGGTCAGGAGGGTAGCGAGCAGTTTCTGCATAGGCGGGGCGTCCACGAACTGTTGCGCTCTGCGTCATGCCAGCGCCGTGCCAGTCAGAAAGGTCCGTAAAAACAACAGAGCGTCGGGGATCGGGGCGGCGGGCCACGGCAGAAAGTGCCGGGCCGTTAACCAAACGGTCACGTGGCTCCGACGATGGTCCGGCATGGACTGGAGTCGCATGCCATGAAGGTCACAGGTCCGTCCGGGCCGTCCCAGGCCCCGGGGCCCCGCGCCGCCCGCGCCGGCGGCGGCTTTTCTGTGCCGTCCGCCCCCGCGGCGGCCGGCGCGAGCGCCACGACCTCGGCCTCGGCACCGTCAGCCGTGACGGATGTCTCGGCCCTGATGGCGCTGCAGGGTGTTGAGGATGCCACCGAGCGGCGTCGCCGGGCGATCCGCCGCGGCGGCGGGCTGCT
Source organism: Aquidulcibacter paucihalophilus (assembly GCA_030285985.1). Taxonomy (NCBI): domain Bacteria; kingdom Pseudomonadati; phylum Pseudomonadota; class Alphaproteobacteria; order Caulobacterales; family Caulobacteraceae; genus Aquidulcibacter; species Aquidulcibacter paucihalophilus. The sequence continues at coordinate 1,840,726 of CP127384.1, read as the reverse complement.
CGACCGGCTGGAGGAGCTGAAACTGGCCCTTCTGATGGGTGAGGCGGGCGAAGGCGCCCTGGACCGGCTGACGCGGACCCTGCGCGAAGAACGTCCGGTTGACGCCGACGCTGAGCTGAACAGCCTCCTCGATCAGATCGATCTCCGCGCCGCGGTCGAATTGGCCAAGGCCGAGTTACGCCGCAGTGCAGCATAAGCCTCCGAAATCCTTTGTAAAAACAGGGTCCGCGAGCGGCGGGTGATGAAGAAATGTCACGGTCGCGCACGGAGTCTCAGCTTCACTGGTCACGCTCGCGCGAGTGTTGTTGCCGCGACTCCTCGTCCTCCCTATAGGCAGGGCTGCGCCACAGGGGGGCGCTGTTTAAGACCGTGAGTGCGAACGATGACCGCATTGGCGTCTGCGATTGTCGAGCCGGCCGCGTACAGGCCGTCCGACGACGAGCCGTTCATGAACGAGCGGCAGCTGGCCTATTTCAAGGGCAAGCTGATGGACTGGAAGGATGACATCCTTCGCGAGTCCAAGGGGACTGTCGTCAACCTGAAGGCCGAGACGGAGAATCATCCGGATCTGGTCGACCGGGCGTCGTCGGAATCCGACCGGGCACTGGAGCTGCGGACCCGGGACCGTCAGCGCAAGCTGATCTCCAAGATCGACGAGGCGCTGCGCCGCATCGAGGACGGCTCCTACGGCTATTGCGAGGAGACCGGCGAGCCGATCAGCCTCGGACGGCTGGAAGCCCGCCCGACGGCGACGCTGTCGGTCGAGGCGCAGGAGCGGCATGAACGCCGCGAGCGCGTGCACCGGGACGACTGAACCCCGGGCGAACCGGCTGAAGACCCTGGAGGGACGGATGCGGACAGCGACTGCGCTCTGCCTGATCGCTGTCCTGTCCGGAGCCGCGGCCTGCGCCACGTCGCGGCCCGGACCCGTAACGCCGGTCACGCCGCTGGACTATCTGCCCGCGCTTCGGGGCGAGTATTTCGCGCTTCAGTCCGCGGCCACGGGGCGGACCCATCACATCTATGTCCGCCTGCCCGACGGCTATGATCCTGCGGCGGCGACGCGTTACCCGACCGTCTATCTGACCGACGGCGACTCGCTGTTTCCGATGCTGGCCCCCGGCCATCTGTTCCTGACGTATGACGACGGCCTGCCTGAGGCGATCCTGGTGGGGATTGCCTATGGCGGCTTCGATCCGGCCGTGAACCGGCGGCACATCGACTTCCAGTCGCCGGGTACCGGCGTGGCGCCCGGCGAGGCCGGTGCGGCGGCCTTCCAGCGCTTCCTCAAGACCGAATTGATCCCCGAAATCGAGCGGCGGCACCGGTCTGACGGCGCGCGGCGCGTGCTGTTCGGCCAGTCGCGGGGCGGGGCCTTCGTGCTGTATTCGGCGGTCACCGATCCGGACCTGGTCTGGGGCCGGATCGCCAGCAATCCCTCCATCACGCCCGGCATCGAATCCCTTCTGGAGGCAGCCGCCCCCGCCACACGCCGGGACCTGACCCTGGTCGTAACCAGTGGCACGCGCGACCGGCAGGATCTGCAGGTCGAGGCCGCCCACTGGCTGTCGGTCTGGCAGGCCCGCCCGGAGCGGCCGTGGCGGCTGTTCGGCGAGCGGATCGAGGGCGGCACCCATGCCGCCAATGCGCCGGACGCCTATCGTCGGGGCCTGCACAGGCTGTTCGATGCGGCCCCCGCGCCTTGACTTGGCCGCAAGGGAGCGCGACCTAGCCGCCTCCCAATCGAGGTCTTCTGCGCTCCATGTCCGTCAAGGTTCGTTTCGCCCCGTCGCCGACGGGTAAGCTGCACGTCGGCAACGTCCGCACCGCTCTCGTGAACTGGATGTTCGCGAAGGGGCAGGGCGGCAAGTTCGTGCTGCGTATCGACGACACCGATCTGGCGCGGTCCACGCCCGAGTTCGAACAGGGCATCGAGGACGACCTGACCTGGCTGGGGCTGGTCTGGGACGAACGCTACAACCAGTCCAAGCGGTTCGACCGCTATGAGGAGGCCGCGGCGCGGCTGAAGGCCTCCGGCCGGCTCTACGCCTGCTACGACACCTCGGAAGAGCTGGATCGCCGTCGCAAGGTGCAACTGTCGCGTGGCCTGCCGCCGATATACGACCGCGCGGCCCTGGAGCTGACGGAGGCGGAGAAGGCGGCCTATGAGGCCGAGGGCCGTCGTCCGCACTGGCGCTTCAAGCTCGAGGGCCGGCGGGTCGCCTGGGAGGATCTGGCGCGCGGCCATGCCGAGGTGGACACGACCTCGATGTCGGACCCGGTGCTGATCCGCGAGGACGGCCTGTTCCTCTACACCCTGCCGTCGGTCGTCGACGACATCGACATGGCCATCACCCACGTCATCCGTGGCGAGGATCACGTCACCAACACCGGTGCCCAGATCGAGATCTTCGAGGCCCTGGGCGGGCCGACGCCGGCCTTCGCCCATATGCCGCTGCTGGTCGGGGCCGACGGTCAGGCCCTGTCCAAGCGGCTGGGCTCGCTGTCGATCAGCGAGATGCGCGATCTCGGCTATGAGCCGATCGCCATCACCAGCCACCTCGGCCGGATCGGCACCTCGGATCCGCTGGAAGTCGGAACCTCGATCGATGCCCTCGGCAGCAGCTTCGCCTTCTCGAAAATGGGCCGCTCTCCGGCGCGTTACGACACGGCCGACCTGGACCGGCTGAATGCGCAGTCCCTGCATGTGATGGACTATGCGACGGCCCGGCCGCGGCTGGCCGAACTGGACGCCGATCTGGGCGCGGCCTTCTGGAACGGCGTGCGCGGTAACCTTCAGAAGTTCGCTGATGTCGTTGAAATGGCGACGATCGTGCGCGGGCCGGTCACGCCCGTGATCGAGGATGCAGCCTTTGCGGCGGCGGCTCTGGCCGCCCTGCCGGAGACCATCGATGAGACGCTGTGGCCAGTGTGGACGAACGCGGTCAAGGAGGCCACGGGTACCAAGGGCAAGGCCCTGTTCATGCCCCTGCGGATGATGATCACCGGCCAGCAGCATGGCCCGGACATGGCGACGCTGGCACCGATGATCGGGCGGGAGCGGATCGTGAAGCGGCTGAAGGGCGAAGCGGCCTGAGGCAGTTTCGCCCTCCATGCCCGGCGCAAGCAAAAGGCCGCCCTTCGCAGGGCGGCCTTTGTCGTTTCAGGGCCTGAAGGCGATCAGGCGTTGCAGGCGGCGATCTGTTCGGCGGTCAGGGCGACGCCCTTGTAGCTGAACGACGACACGGCACCGAAGCGGACCACGACGCGGCGGCAGGCGCGGGTCGCCGGCTGGTTGGCGCCGCCGCTGGCGGTGCAGGACGCGCCCTGGCAACGCCAGGAGGCACCGTCGATGATGATGGCAGCGACCGGGGCGCGGGCGGCGTCGACGAGGACGGCGCTGGTGGTCGGGGTCTGGGCGAAGGCAGGGGCGGCGGCGAACAGGGCCGCGGCAATGAGCAGAGCACGCATGGGGAGGTCTCCGATTAGGCGGGAGCGGTCATCCGTCCCGAGGCGCCAATGTCCGTTTTCATACGCAACTGTCAAAGTGCGTCTCTAAAAGAAACGTACGGACACCGGCTGACTAACCAGTGATTACTTAACGGCGATCATGTTGCAAGTGCGGCATGTCGTCGGCGGACTGCATGGCTTCGATCGCGGCCTCGACCGTGTCGCAGACGACCCAGGCTTGGCGGAAGCTGGCCGGGGTCATGCCCTCGGCGATGCTGTGTTCCATGACGGCCAGCAGGGGCTCCCAGAAGCCGTGCAGATTCAAGAAGATGACCGGCTTGGAGTGGAGGTCGAGGCGCTTCCAGGACAGGACCTCGATGACTTCTTCCAGCGTGCCCACGCCGCCCGGTGCGACCACGAAAGCGTCGGACTGGTCGTACATGATCGTCTTGCGCTCATGCATCGAGGGCACGATCAGGGTTTCGACGTCGTCGAACAGGCGCTCACGGCTGCGCAGGAAGCCGGGCATGACGCCAAGGACCCGACCGCCGGCCGCGTGCGCGGCACGGGCGGAGGCCCCCATCAGGCCGACCCCGCCGCCGCCATAGACCAGCCGCCAGCCGGCCTGGGCGGTCTGCTCGCCGAAGGCGCGCGCCGCGGCGGTGTAGGCCGGGTCGGAGAGGTCGGAGGACCCGCAGAACAGGCAGACGGACTTTCCGTCGAAGGGCTGGATGACGACAGGCGAAGACATGGGGCCTCGGGAACGGATGGGAGACAGCAGCCGCCTTGGCGCGCTATCTGGACCGCTACTCCTAGCGGTCGGATGCATGCGATGAAACGGGCCATATTGGGCAAGGCGGCGATAGCGGTCGTGTTGTGCGCCGCGAGCGCCGCCTGTTCGCCGCCCGCGCCGGCGGCGTCGGAGGAGACCCGGGCCCCCGCCGCGGTGGGGGGATGGACCCGTCCGCCGATGATTCGGTCGGTGCGGCGCGTCCCTGGCGGCCTGGTCTTTTCGGGACAGGCCGAGCCGGGCGCCCGTGTCGTGCTGCGCAGTGAGTCCGGTCCCGCTCATGCCGCGGCCGCCGATGACCAGGGGCGGTTCGAGATTCGCATGACCGCTCCGGCCGGCGACCTGTTGCTGCGCCCGGAAACCCAGGTGGGGCAGGACGCCGCGCCGGCGCCGGAACGTCTGCTGATCGTCGCCGGGGGGCGTGGCCCTGTCGCTATCCTCCGTGCGGGCGCAGCGACGCGGCGGCTGGACCGTGCGCCGGCCCTGGGCGCGGTCGACAGCGACGGCCGGATGCGGCTCGCGTCCGGCCTCAGCGCTCTGGCGGGTGAGCCGCTTGATGTGTCGGCCGGGGGCGAGGGCGGGGCGGTCAAGTCGGACGCCGCGGGGCGCTGGAGCCTCGTGCTTGGCCCTTCCACGGGGCCGGACGAAATCCGGGTCGGCGGTCGCGTCTTCACCTGGCCGGGCGAAGGCGGCGGCGAGGGTACGCGGGTCGAACGGGCGGGCGCGGGCTGGCGTGTGGTCTGGAGTGGCCCGGCGGGCGGGCGGCAGACGACCTGGCTGCCGGACGGCGAATGACCGCTTTACGATCGATTAACCAATTCAGGGCAACGGAGGATCGTCTTCTTTCTTCGAGGGCACCCACCATCACCGAACTTCTTCAGCCCGGCGCCTGCGTCGGGCTTTTTTTTTCGGTCTGACGCTGTGGTGGGGAAAGAGTGGCTCCGCGGGTAGGATTCGAACCTACGACCAGCCGATTAACAGTCGGCTGCTCTACCACTGAGCTACCGCGGAACACTTCCTCTCGGGAAGGCGGGCGCTATAGCAGCGCGAGTCAGACTGACGCAACGGGAAATATCCGATCTTGGCCCTGATCCGTATCGACGACCCCGACGATCCACGCATCGGCGGCTTCCGCGACATCCGCGAACGGGACCTTACGGGCAGGCAGGGCCTGTTCGTAGCCGAAGGCGAGGTGGTGCTGAACGTGCTGACATCGGACCGGTCGTTGTGCCGGCCGATTGCGTTCTTGCTGGACGAAAAGCGGCTTGAAGGGCTCTCAGCGGTGCTGGGACGGGCGGCCGGGGACACGCCGGTCTATGTCGCGAGTCAGTCCGTGCTGGATGCGATCGCCGGTTTTCACCTGCATCGGGGGATCCTGGCGCTCGGAGAAAAGCCGGCGGCCCGGTCGCTGGAAGCCTGTCTGGCCGGGATGGGGCCGGAGGCCGTCGTGGTCGCGGCCTGCGGCACCGGCAATCATGACAACATGGGCGGAATTTTCCGCAACGCCGCGGCCTTCGGAGCGGACGCTGTTCTGCTGGACGCGCAATGCTGCGACCCGTTTTACCGCAAGGCCATCCGGGTTTCGGTGGGCGCTGTGCTGCGGACCCCGATGGCGACGGGGCTTGACGCAGTGGCCATGGTGGAGGGGCTGACGGCTGCGGGGTTCGAGGTCTTCGCCCTGACCCCGGGGGCCTGTGAGCCGCTGGACCGTGCACCGCGGGGCGGGCGGGTGGCGATTGTGCTGGGGCCGGAGGGGCCGGGTCTGGCACCGGCGGTGATCGCACGCTGCCGGCCGGTCGGAATTCCGATGTCAGGCGGTTTCGATTCGCTGAATGTTTCAGTCGCCAGTGGAATCGCGCTGCACCATTTCACGCGACGGGCGTGAATCGATTTCACGCGACGGGCGTGAATCGATCACCAAATCGCGATTAACGCTTTGTACACCTTGATGAACCGGCAAAGCTGTGTCGCTGTGAGGTGTCCGGGGGGAGTTCACTCATGTTTGGTGGCATTTTCGTCTTCATTCACCGCAATGCGCGCATCGCGCTGGCGGTCGGTATCGTCGCCGCGGGCGTGAGCGCCGCCAGCGTCATCGGCTGGATCACCGCACCGGTCGCCTGACCGGACCGCCAGGGTCGGTAACCCCGATCCGTGCTTCCGACGTCGTCAGCCGCTTCGGGCGCACGGTTTCACCACCAGGACGATGCCAGCCACAGGCGACCGCTGCCTGTGAGCGGTGCTGCCGGTTCGGGGTGGGACGAAATCGCGATGGAGGCCTGACCGAGAATCGAACTCGGGTGCAAGGATTTGCAGTCCTCTGCGTAACCACTCCGCCATCAGGCCCTGGGCCGAAAAAAACGGCCGCGCCATCGCGAGGGGCGTTCGCTATCAGATCGGATTGTCCCCCGCAACGCACAGACCTATAAGCGCGCCAGATTTCCCGGATTTCACCGGGCGCCCCTAGCTGCAGGATCGTTCCTCCATGGATTTCGCCGCCGCCCGCAAGGTCATGGTCGACAGCCAGGTCCGCGTGAACGATGTCACAGACCGTGCGCTTCAGGCGGCGCTGCTGGCCGTGCCGCGGGAAAGGTTCCTGCCGGCGGAGCGTGCCTATTCCGCCTATGCCGAGATCGAGCCCGAGATCGCCGGCGGCCGTAAACTGATGCTGGCCCGCGACCTGTCGAAGCTGCTGATGGCGCTGGACGCGCAGCCGGGCGAGACGGCCCTGGCGATGGCGGCGCCCTATGCCGCCGCGGTGCTGGCGCGACTCGGCCTCGAAGTGACCGCCCAGGAAGCCGACGGTGCCGTGTTCGAGGTGGTCGGCGATGTGCTGGCGGAGGAGGGCGTCCGGACGGCTGTGGCACCGCTCAAGGCCCCCGCCGCCGGCGGCTATGACGTGATCGTCTGCGAAGGCGCGGTGCCCGGACGCACAGAGGCGTGGCTGGATGTCCTGAACGTCGGCGGGCGGATGGCGGTCGTTGAACGCACCGGTCCGGTGGGCAAGGCGGTGCTCTACGTGCGGGGCGAGCAGGGGTTGTCCCGGCGGGAACTGTTCAACGCCGCGCCGCCCCTGCTGGCGGAACTGTCGCCGCTCCCCATCTTCGCGCTGTAGGATCGCGGACCCCGACGGACTTTTCCGGCGAGTGCGTGAAAAAAACTTAACTGGCGTGAGCGCAAAGCGTCCCGCATCACACCGACGAGATACGAAGGGCGCGCCTCCCCGCGCCAGGCAGGAACAGACATGCTGAAACGTACGCGCGCGCTCGCCTCGGTCGCCGTCATCGCCGTGATCACCGGCATGGGCGCTCCCGCCTGGGCCGAAACGCTCAAAGATGCGCTGGCCCTGGCCTACCAGACCAATCCGTCGCTGCTGGCCCAACGGGCCAACCAGCGGGCGCTGGATGAGTCCATCGTCCAGGCGCGCGCCGGACTGCGTCCCCAGCTCGACGTCAGCCTGACCGCCAGCTACGCCCGCAGCTTCAGCGACGCCCCGTTCGGCAACCCGGACAGCGACAGCGGCAGCGCCAGCATCGGCCTGTCCCAGACGCTCTGGTCGGGTGGCCGCATCGGCCACGGCATCTCGGCGGCTGAGGCCAACATCCTGGCCGGACGCGAGAACCTGCGCGACATTGAACAGACGGTCCTGGCCTCGGTGATCCAGGCCTATGCCGACGTCATCCGCGACGGCGAAATCCTGGCCATTCGCCAGTCGAATCTCGGTGTGCTGCAACGCCAGCTGGAAGAAGCCTCGGCGCGCTTTGAGGTCGGCGAGATCACCCGCACCGACGTTGCCCAGTCCGAATCCCGTCTGGCCCAGTCCGAGGCCGATCTGGCCAATGCGCGGGCGCAGCTGTCGGTGTCGCGCGCGGTCTATGCCGCGGTCGTCGGCCAGGCCCCGGGCGATCTGGCCCCGATGCCGGTCCTGCCGGGCATCCCGGCCGATTTCGACGCCGCTCTCGACGTCGCCCTGACCGACAATCCGTCCATCCGTTCGGCCGCCTATACCCTGGCCGCGGCCGAGTCCAACGTCGCAGCGGCCAAGGCCGAGTACATGCCTTCGGCCCGTCTGACCGCCTCTTATGGCGGGACGGCCAGCGATCTCGGTGCCATCGACGATCTTGGGGACAACACCCGGTTCCAGGCCGGCGCGACGGTCTCGGTGCCGCTGTTCACCGGCGGGCTGAACAGCTCGCGCGTCGCCCAGGCCCGAGAGCGCGCCAATGTGGCCCAGATCAACGTCGAGGGTGAGCGCCGCAACACCCTGCAGGCGGTCAGCTCGGCCTATGCCCAGTCGATCTCGTCCCGCGCCACGCTTCAGGCCGGCGAGGAAGCCGTGCGGGCCGCGACCGTAGCCGCCGAGGGCGTGCGGCAGGAGGCCCAGGTCGGCCTTCGCACCACGCTGGACGTGCTGAACCAGGAGCTGGAGCTGCGCAACGCCCAGATCACCCTGGCCAGCGCCCGTCGCAATGAATACGTCGCCCAGGCCAGCTTGCTGGCCGCCATGGGCCGGCTGGAGGGTGCGGATCTCGACGCCGCACTGACCGTCTATGACCCGGCCGCCAACTACAACCGCGTGCGCAACCGCGGCGGTCTGCCCTGGGACGGCATTGTCGAGACGATCGATCGCCTTGCCGCACCGTCGGTCGTTCCTGCGAACGACGCGGCGGACGCGCCGATCGACACCCAGCTGAAGTCTGATGTGGTGATGACCGCGCCGCGCGATTGAGTGGGTCCCGGTCGCCTGTCGGGCGACTGTGGAGGCGTCCGTTAACCTCACAGGCGAAAAACGCCCGTTGATTCCAGCGGGCTGAGATGCGACGACATGGTGTGGGAGGGGTCTCCTCTTCCTTGCCGCAAATCGACTTGACTGTGCGTTCGCCGCGCACCCCCGGGGTTTCGACATGACCGACCAGACCGCCCAGGAACCGACGATGGAGGAAATCCTGGCGTCGATCCGCCGGATCATTTCCGAAGACGACGCCCCGGCAGAGACCGCGCCGGTTGCCGCTGCGCCTGAGCCGGAGCCTGCGCCGGAGCCTGCGCCGGAGCCGGAGCCCGCGCCGGAACCCGAGCCCGTCGTTTCTTCTGCGTTGATGGATGAGACGCCGTCGATGGAAGAGCCGCATGCCTCCGAAGAGGACGTGCTGGAACTCACCGAGGCCTATGAAGCCCCGGCCGCCGAGAGCCTCGGCGACCTTGATATCTCTGCCGCCGAGCCCTTCCCGAGCGCACCGGTCGATGAGTCGGTGTTCGTCGAGGAGCCGGTTCAGGCCTATGCGCCCGAGCCCGCGCCGGCCTATGACAGCCTCGTCGGCGACAGCGCCGCGGCCAGCGCTGCATCGGCCTTCGCCGGCTTCGCCTCCACCATCCGCAAGCCTGATCCCATTGAGACCATGGGCGGCTCCGGCCCGACCGTCGACGAACTGGCCCGCAGCCTGCTGCGGCCGATGCTGAAGGAATGGCTGGACGCCAACTTGCCGGCCATCGTCGAGGCCCAGGTACGCAAGGAAGTCGAACGCATCGCCCGTAACGCCGGCTGACTTCACCCGCGACCCGATCAAGGCTAGATCATTCCGGGGCGGCTCCAGTCGGGGCCGCCCTTATCTTTTGTCTGAAGACCTTCCCAATGCTCGACAAGACCTTCGACCCGACCGCCGCCGAACCCCGCCTGTATGCGATGTGGGAGGACAGCGGCCTGTTCGCGCCGCGCGACGTCAGCGCCACCGACGGCGCGGCGGATGCCTATTCGATCGTCATTCCGCCGCCGAACGTGACCGGCTCGCTGCACATCGGCCATGCGCTGAACAACACCCTGCAGGACATCCTCGCCCGCTATCACCGGATGCGGGGCAAGGCGGTGCTTTGGCTGCCCGGCACGGACCACGCCGGCATCGCCACCCAGATGGTGGTCGAGCGCCAGCTGGCCGCGGCGGGCAATGTCAGCCGCCGCGAGATGGGCCGCGAGGCCTTCCTGGCCAAGGTCTGGGAGTGGAAGGCCGAGTCCGGCGGCACCATCGTCCAGCAGCTGCGCCGCCTGGGCGCGTCGTGTGACTGGAGCCGGGAACGGTTCACCCTCGACGAGGGGCTGAACGCCGCCGTCCGCAAGGTCTTCGTCCAGCTGCACCGGGACGGGCTGATCTATCGCGACAAGCGTCTGGTCAACTGGGATCCGCATTTCCAGACGGCGATCTCGGACCTTGAGGTCGAGCAGCGCGAGATGGACGGGCACTACTGGCATTTCGCCTATCCGTTGGCCGACGGCGTGACCTATGAGCACCCGGTCGCCTTCGACGAGGACGGCAAGGCAACGGCGTGGGAGACGCGCGACTTCATCGTCGTCGCCACGACCCGGCCGGAGACCATGCTCGGCGACACCGGCGTGGCCGTGCATCCGGACGACGCCCGCTATACGGGGCTGATCGGCAAATTCGTGACCCTGCCGATCGTCGGCCGGCGCATCCCGATCGTCGCTGACGACTATGCCGATCCGGCCAAGGGGTCGGGCGCGGTGAAGATCACTCCGGCGCACGACTTCAACGACTTCCAGGTCGGCAAACGGGCCGGGCTGGCGGCGCTGAACGTGATGGATGCCTTCGGCCGCATCACCGCTGCCGATACGGCCGACGTGCCTGCCGACTTCGAGGGCATGGACCGCTTCGCCGCCCGCAAGGCCATCGTCGCCCGCGCCGAGGAAGACGGCTGGCTGAAGGAGATCGAGAAGACCCGCCACGTCATCCCGCACGGCGATCGCTCGGGCGTGGTCATCGAGCCGTGGCTGACGGACCAGTGGTACGTCGACGCACACACCCTGGCCCAGCCGGCCATCAAGGCGGTGGAGCAGGGCGACACGGTCTTCGAGCCGAAGAGCTACGAGAAGATCTATTTCGAATGGCTGCGCAACATCGAGCCCTGGTGCATCAGCCGCCAGCTCTGGTGGGGTCACCGCATCCCGGCCTGGTATGACGCCGACGGCAAGATCTACGTCGCCGAGAGCGAGGCCGAGGCCGTCGCCCAGGCCGGCGGCAAGTCGCTGACCCAGGACGAGGACGTACTCGACACCTGGTTCAGCTCGGCCCTGTGGCCGTTCTCGACCATGGGCTGGCCGGAGAAGACGGAAGACCTCGAGCGCTTCTATCCGACCAGCGATCTGGTGACGGCGGCGGATATCATTTTCTTCTGGGTTGCCCGGATGATGATGATGGGACTTCACTTCATGGATGAGGTTCCGTTCAAGCGGGTCATCATCAATGGCTTGGTCCGCGATGAGAAGGGCCAGAAGATGAGCAAGTCGAAGGGGAACGTCATCGACCCCCTCGGCATCATCGACGAGCTGGGTGCCGATCCGCTGCGCTTCACCATGGCCATTCTGTCGGGCACACGCGACATCAAGTTGTCGAAGCAGCGCATTGAAGGCTATCGCAACTTTGGCACAAAACTGTGGAACGCGGCGCGCTTCTCGCAGATGAATGAGGCACGGCGGGTCGAGGGCTTTGATCCGGCGACCGTGGACCAGACCATCAACCGCTGGATCCGCGGCGAACTGACCAAGGCCGAGCGCGGGGTCAGTGAGGCGATCGAGGGCGGCCGTTTCGACGATGCGGCCTCGGCCCTGTATCGCTTCGTCTGGAACGTCTTCTGCGACTGGTATCTGGAACTGGCCAAGCCGGTGTTCATGGGGTCGGACGAGGCCGCCAAGGCCGAGACCCGGGCCATGACGGCCTGGACGCTCGACCAGACCCTGAAGCTGATGCACCCGATCATGCCCTTCATCACCGAAGAGCTGTGGGACAAGCTGGCCGGCGAAGGTGCGGCACGGAGTGAAGCGACGCTGATCGGGGCGGCGTGGCCGGTGCTGCCGGACGCCTTCATCGACGCGGCGTCGGAGGCCGAGATCGGCTGGCTGGTCGATCTGGTCACCGAAATCCGCCAGCTGAAGGCCGAGATGAATGTGCCCCAGGGTGCCAAGCCCGGCCTGTCCTTCATCGCGCCGGACGCGGTCACCGCGGCCCGGATCGCGCGCCATCGCGACCTGATCCTGACCCTCGGCCGGGTGTCGGACCTGTCGACCGTCGAGTCGGCGGCCGAGGGGGCGGTGACCTTCGTCTCCGGCGGCGCGACGGCGGCGCTGTCGCTGGCGGGCATCATTGATCTGACGGCCGAGCGTGCGCGCCTGACCAAGGAAGTCGCCGCGTTCGACAGCGACATCGGCCATTTCAACAAGAAGCTGGGCAATCCGAACTTTGTGGATCGCGCGGCCCCGGAGGTCGTCGACGAACAGCGCCAGAAACTGGCTGAGGCCGAGGCCGGCAAGGCGAAGCTGCAGGCGGCGCTGGCGCGGCTGGACGCGGTGGGGTGAAGACCCGGCTCGACCAGCTGCTGGTCGCGCGCGGGCTGGCGGAGAGCCGGGCGCGGGCGAAGGCGGCGATCGAGGCGGGCGGGGTGACGGTCAACGGCGTTCCCGCCAGGGCCGCGTCCCAGTCCGTCGCCGGGGATGCGGTCGTTGACTATGCCGATGCCCACCAGTGGGTCGGGCGTGGTGCCTTGAAGCTGGATCACGCCCTGTCGCTGTGGCCGGTGGCGGTCGACGGTCGGACGGTGCTGGACGTCGGCGCCTCTACGGGCGGTTTCACCGAGGTCTGTCTGTCACGCGGCGCGACGCGGGTATTTGCCGTGGACGTGGGCTCCGGCCAGCTGCATGCCCGCGTGGCGGCGGACCCGCGGGTGATCAATCTGGAGCAGACCGATGCGCGTGAGCTGACGCCGGCGCTCATCTCCGAACCGCCGCAACTGATCGTCTGTGACGCCAGCTTCATCGGCCTCGCCAAGGTCCTGCCGGTGGCCCTGTCACTGGCCGCGCCGGACGCGGACCTGGTCACCCTGGTCAAGCCGCAGTTCGAGGCGACCGGGCCCGGCGGGACGAAGAAGGGCGTGGTCAAGGATCCGGCGGCGCAGCAGGCGGCGCTGGCGGCGGTCTGCGACTGGCTGGAGGGCGAGGGCTGGGCGGTGCAGGCCACCACGGAGAGCCCCATTACCGGCGGCGACGGGAATGTGGAGTTTCTGCTGTGGGCGAAGCGGCGGGAAGCTGTTGGCTCGGCCGGCGACTGAAGCTGCGTCGTCGGACGCGATGCGTCCTCCTCCGGCACTCAAGCAGCGAGCGCCCCGCGCCGAGCGTTAGCGCCCTCCCAACAAGGAAAAACCCCCGGTGGATTGCTCCACCGGGGGTCTCCGTCACGCCGCCGATCGACAGGGGGGCTGAAAATTAATCGGCGGCGCAATTCTGTCAGCAGGACTGCTGGTAGCGGGTGACCGTGCGGCCGTACTGGTCGCGGCTGTGGACGGCGACGGGGCGGCAGTCGGACTGGTAGCGGTCATCGGACTGGTAAGGCTGGTTCTGGTAGCCACGGTCATCGTAGCGGTCGTGGTAGCCGTAGCTGCCATTGCCCTGGCTGCTGTAGCCGCGGTCCTCGTAGCGATAACGGCCGGAGTCCTGGTAACGGCTGTCGTAGCCACGGTCGTCGTACTGCACGTGGCCGCTGTAGCCGTCGCTGCAGTTGCGGGCCGAGTCGTTGCCGACAGCCGCGCCGAGCGCGCCGCCGATCACGGCCCCGAGCACACTGCCCTCGGTGCGGCGACCGCGGGCACCCAGTTGGGAGCCAAGAACAGCGCCGAAGGTTGCGCCGACGGCGACACCGGCCCCCGTACGGCCACGGCGCTCGCTGTGGCAGTTATAGTTTGAGCGGTCGTACGACTGGCCATAGGCGCGGTCATCCCGATAGTCGGGCCGCTGGGTGTAGCCATAGGAGGACGACTGGTCGTAGCCATAGGGCTGGCTGCTGTAGCCGCCGTAGGGTTGGGGTGCGCCCTGGTAGCTGTAGGCCTGGGCCGAGGCGGCAGCGGGGGTCAGCAGCAGGCCGGCCGCGGCGAGGGCGGCGGCACCGAAAGCGGTCTTGAGGGGCAGACGGGCGAACATCGGCATCATCCTGGCTGAAGGGCGGGCGCCGGAGGTCGACGCCTGTGCTTGTGATGACGAGGAATAGGCCCGCGAAACTGAACGGCCTTTGATCGGGCCGTTCATCTTCGTTCAGGTTTCGACGACGCGCCGGAGTCTGTGGAGGTGGCGCAAAATCTGAGCCCGGACGCAATCGCGTCCGAACCGATTTCGCTCTAGAAGCAGCCGATGACGGAGACGCTGACCATCAGCCGCGTGGGCGGGCAGGGCGACGGGATCGCCGAGACGGCGGCCGGTCCGGTGTTCGTACCCCTGACCCTGCCGGGCGAGACCGTGCGTGGCGAGGTGCGCGAGGGGCGGCTGGAAGGGGCCGAGATCCTGACCGCCAGCCCGGAACGGATTGCGCCGGTGTCGCCCCACTACGGCGACTGCGGCGGGTGCTCGCTGCAGCACTGGGCAGCCGGACCATATCTCGACTGGAAGCGCGAGCAGGTGCGGCTCGCCCTGGCGCGAGAGCGAATCGAGACCGAGATCGAGGCGACGGTGGCGGTGCCGCCGGGCACGCGCCGGCGACTGGCCCTGCATGCGCGCCGCGGCGAGGACGGGCGGGTCCTGCTGGGGTTCAAGGCGCGCAAGAGCTGGCGGCTGGTCGAGGTGACCGCCTGTCCCGTCGCGGACCCGCGACTGGTCGCAGCCTTTCCGGCGCTGGCCCGGGTGGCGGACGCCTTCCTGGAGCATCCGAAATCGGCCCCGACCCTGCATGTGACCGCGACCCTGACAGGGCTCGATGTCGATGTGACGGGGGTCGAGCGTCGCACGGGCGGCCTGTCGGGCGACGCCCGGATGCGCGCGATCGCGGCGGCGGCGGAGGCCGGGCTGGCGCGGCTGAGCCTGGCGGGCGAAGTCCTGATGATGGAGCGGCAGCCGAAGGTGGCCTTCGGGCCGGCGACCGTGCCCCTGCCGCCCGGCGGCTTCCTGCAGGCCGTACCCGAGGCGGAGGCGGCCATGGTCGCGCGCGCGGTCGAGGCGGTGCGGGGGGCGAAGAAGATCGCGGACCTGTTCTGCGGGGCCGGGACCTTCACCTTCCCGCTGGCAACGGTGGCTCCGGTGCTGGCGGCGGATGGATCGGTGGCGGGGATTGCAGCGCTGAAGGCGGGGATCGGCTCCGGGCCGGGGATGAAGGCGATCACGGCCGAGGCGCGCGACCTGTTCCGGCGCCCGTTGGCTCCGTATGACCTGCGCGGCTGTGATGCCGTGGTGCTGGACCCGCCGCGCGCCGGGGCCCTTGAACAGGCGCGGCAACTGCCGGGGACCAAGGCGTCGGTCGTGGTCGGGGTGTCGTGCAATCCGGTGACCTTCGCCCGCGATGCACGGGTGCTGATCGATGCCGGCTTCCGGCTGGAGCGGGTCACCCCGGTCGACCAGTTCCTGTGGTCGGCCCATGTGGAGCTGGTGGGAGTGTTCCGGCGATGACCATGAACGACAACCTGCCCGACGAGGATGGCGGCGGTTTCGACGCCGAGGACTGGACGCGGCTGACCCCCTTTGTCGGGGCCGTCGCGACCCTGGACGACGTGCAGGCGCGCCGCGCGGTCTTTGCGCTGGGTGACACCGACGACCCGCGTCCCATCGCCATGGACCTGCCGCAGCCGGTGATCTGGTGGGACGATGACGGCGAACAGGCGGCGGTGGCGGTACAGGCCGAAACCCATCTGGGACCGGACGGCGAGGAGATGGAGGTCCTCGGGCTGATCCTGCCGGACGGCGGCGGTGCCGTGGCGCTGATGGAGGATGTCGATCTGGTCGACGCGACCGACCCGACCTGGCGCGAGCTGGTCACCAACGCCATCGATCCATCGGCGGCGGAGGACTAGGCGGCCTCGACCTCGCTCAGGGGTAGAGGGGCCGGGAGATCGAACAGGTCCATCTGTTTCTTCATGTCAGCCGGAACCCGGAACTGCGTCTCGTCCAGCGGCACCCTGGGCGTATCGAGGCTGTAGCGTTTGATCGCGGCCTTGAAGCGGGTGGCGATCAGTTCGGCGACCGGGCCGGTCCCCTTCATGCGCTGGGACCAGTCGGCGTCGTAGTCCTTGCCGCCGCGTGTCTGGCGGATCAGGGACATGACCCGGGCGGCGCGCTCCGGCCGGGCGTCGGCCAGCCATTCGCGGAACAGGTCCTTGATCTCGAGCGGCAGGCGCAGGGTGACGTACATGGCCGAGGTGGCACCCGCCTTGGACGCCGCCTCAAGGACCGATTCCAGTTCATGGTCGTTGAGGCCGGGGATGACCGGGGCGAAGCCGACCATGACCGGGCAGCCGGCGTCGGCCAGGCGCGAGATCGCCTCCAGCCGCTTCGCCGGGGTCGAGGCGCGCGGCTCCATGGCGCGGGCCAGACCCCGGTCGAGGGTGGTGATCGAAATGCAGGCCGAGGCCAGACCCTCCTTGCCCATCGGGCCGAGAATGTCGGCGTCGCGGGCGATCAGCACCGATTTGGTGATGATGCTGAACGGGTGCCTGAATCTCTGCATCACCTCGAGGATCGAGCGGGTGGAGTTCAACTCGCGCTCGACCGGCTGATAGGGGTCGGTGTTGCCGCCTATGTGGATGCGTTTGCAGACGTAGCGGGGCTTTGCGAGCTCCTGCTCCAGCAGACGTGCGGCCTCGGGCTTGAAGAAGAGGCGGCTCTCGAAATCCAGGCCCGGGGATAGGCCCATGTAGGCATGGGACGGACGGGCGTAGCAGTAGATACAGCCATGTTCGCAGCCCTTGTAAGGGTTGATGGACCGGTCGAAACCGATGTCCGGACTGGTGTTCTTCGCGATGATCGTCCGGGCGTGCTCGGGCGTCAGGGTCGTGCGCAGGGGCGCGGCCTCGATGTCGTCGCCGGTCCAGCCGTCATTGAAGGCTTCCACGGCTTCGGGTTCAAACCGCCCGCTCGCATTCGACCGCGCGCCCCGTCCTTTCGCCGCTTCCGCCATGGACACACCGTAGCGGGAAACGAGAACAAAGCAAGAACTGTCGGAACATCAAAAAAGCCCGCCGGCACAGACGGGCCTTGATGAATGGTGCGGATGAGAGGACTCGAACCTCCACGCCTCGCGGCGCCAGAACCTAAATCTGGTGCGTCTACCAGTTCCGCCACATCCGCCAGGTCCGCTGCAGCGTCTAGGCGAGGCGGGGCGAGGCGGCAACGAAAAAGGCCCGGGATTGCTCCCGGGCCTTTCATCTTCCGGAGCTGATCGCGAGGATCAGTCCTTCTGATTGTCCACGCCGGAGCCCATGGCTTCGGCAGGCGACGACATGGTGCTGTCCTCGGTGATGTCGATCCCCTTGGCCAGCTTGGAGTGCCAGAAGCCGTAGAGGATGTAGATCACCGCGCCGACCGCGGCATAGGCGCCGAGGATGGTGAGCGGCAGCGGGTTGCCGTCCATGGCGTGCTGGATCATCGGCCAGAAGTTGAAGCCGGCCAGCGCCAGGCAGGACAGGATGCCCAGCACGGCGGTGAAGATGCCGCCGGGCACCTTGAACGGACGCTCCATCTCCGGATGCTTGATGCGCAGGAAGATCACGCTCAGGCAGACGATCGAGAAGGCCACGGCCGTCCCCAGCGACACCAGGTCGCCCAGGATCGAGATGGGCAGGAAGGACGCTGCGACGGCGATCAGGATGCCCAGCAGGATGGTGCCGATCCACGGCGTGCGGAACTTCGGATGGATGACGGCGAAGGCTTTCGGGAGAAGGCCGTCACGCGCCATGGTGTAGAAGATCCGCGTCTGGCCGTAGCACAGCACCAGCATGACCGAGGACAGGCCGGTGATGGCGCCGACCTTGATCAGGAAGCTGATCAGGTTCAGCGGGCTGCCATCGGGCGTGATGAAGGCCGTGTCGGCCCATTCCAGACCCATGCGGTCGATGGCGACAGCCACCGGCGCCGGGCTGGCCAGCTCGAGGTAGGGGACCACGCCGGTCATGACGGCGGCGACGGCCATATAGATGAGCGTGCAGACGATCAGGGCGCCCAGGATGCCGACGGGGACATCCTTGGAGGGGTTCTTGGCCTCGGCCGCAGCGGTCGAGACCGCCTCGAAGCCGACGTAGGCGAAGAAGATGATCGATGCGCCGCGCAGGATGCCGGTGGCCCCGTATTCACCGAACTTGCCGGTCGTGTTCTCGGGGATGAAGGGCACCCAGTTCTCGGGGTTGATGTACTGGATCCCGACCGCGATGAAGGTCAGCAGCACCACGATCTTGATCATCACGATGACGTTGTTGATCGAGGCGGACTCGCTGACGCCGAGCACCAGCAGGCTGCAGACCGCGGCGATGCCGATGGCGGCGACCAGGTTGAAGGTGCCGGTCAGCGGGAAGCTGGCGACGCCCGTGTCCGAGGTCACGGCCTGGATCAGCGGCGTGGCCCAGGACGGGCCTTCACCGCCCGCGTACTGGATCATCGGGAACAGGCCATCGGCCACCCCGAAGTCCCGCAGGATGGAGACGACATAACCGGACCAGCCGACCGCGACGGTCGAGGCGGCGACGCCGTATTCCAGCACCAGCAGCCAGCCCATGATCCAGGCGAAGACCTCGCCGAGGGTGCCGTAGGCATAGGTGTAGGCGGAACCGGACACCGGCATGGTCGAAGCCAGCTCGGCGTAGCAGAGGCCGGCGAGACCGCAGGCGATGCCCGCAACCACGAACGACAGCATGATCGCCGGGCCCGCATGGGCGGCGGCGACCTGGCCGGTCAGCACGAAGATGCCGGCGCCGATGATGGCGCCGATGCCGAGGCTCATCAGGTTGATGGGACCCAGAGACCGCTTCAGCTCGCTCTTGGCGGCTTCCTTCTGGATCTGGGCTACGGATTTCTTGAGGAACAGGCGGTTCCCCTTGGGCCTAAGGCCTTCTGCGGACATAGAGTCTCGCCCCCTGATACACGGCAAGTCCTCCCCGGACCGCCTTCAATGGCGCGGACGCTAGCGGCGCATGGGGCCGCTGGCAACGCGGTTTCCGAACGGTGAAGACCGGACGACGCTTTCGTGAAGGGGTGCCGAGCGTCTAGAGCCTAGGTCGATGCTGCCGATCCTCGCTGTTCTTGAGCCGTTGAAGGCCGCCCTTGCGGCGGGCAATGCCGCTGTGCTTGCCGCGCCGCCCGGAGCCGGCAAGACCACGGTTGTGCCTCTGGCCCTGCTGGATGCGGCCTGGCTGAACGGCGGAAAGATCCTCGTGCTTGAGCCGCGCAGGTTGGCCGCGCGGGCCGCGGCCGAGCGGATGGCGGCCACGCGGGGCGAGGCGACCGGCGATACGGTCGGCTATCGCACGCGTCTGCAGAGCCGGATCGGTCCGAAGACCCGGATCGAGGTGATTACCGAGGGCGTGTTCACGCGGATGATTCTGGACGATCCGGGCCTGGAGGGGGTCGGCGCGGTCCTGTTCGACGAATTCCACGAGCGATCGCTGGACGCCGACCTCGGTCTGGCGCTGGCGCGGGAGACACAGGGACTGCTGCGGGACGACCTTCGGCTGCTGGTGATGTCGGCGACGCTGGATATCGGCGGTGTGGCGCGGCTCCTCGAGGGCGCGCCGGTGATCGAGGCCGAGGGGCGGATGTTCCCGGTCGAGACGCGCTATTCCGGACGCAATCCGGTGGAGCGGATCGAGGACGCCGTGACGCGGGCCGTGATCCAGGCGCTGGGCGAGGAGGGCGGCTCGCTGCTGGTCTTCCTGCCGGGTCAGGGGGAAATCCACCGCACGGCGCAGCGGCTGGCGGAACGGCTGCGCGATCCGGCGGTGGACGTGGTTCCGCTTTACGGCGCGCTGGACCGGGAGACGCAGGACCGTGCCATCGAACCGGCACCGGCCGGGCGGCGCAAGGTGGTGCTGGCGACCTCGGTGGCCGAGACCAGCCTGACCATCGACGGGGTGCGGGTGGTCATCGACGGCGGCCTGTCGCGCGTGCCGCGGTTCGAGCCGGCCAGCGGCCTGACCCGGCTGGCGACGGTCCGGGTCAGCCGATCCTCCGCCGAGCAGAGGCGGGGCCGGGCAGGGCGTACCGGGCCGGGCGTGTGTTACCGGCTCTGGGACGAGGCGGCGACGCGGGGACTGGTTCCGCACCAGCGGCCGGAGATTCTGGAGGCGGACCTGACGGGTTTCGCGCTCGATCTGGCGCGGTGGGGTGCGCGGTCGACCGAGGCACTGGCCCTGCTGGACCAACCGCCCGCGGGCGCCTTCGCCGAGGCGCGCAAGGTCCTGACCCGGCTCGGCGCGCTGGATGGCGCGGGGGCGCTGACGGCGCACGGGCGGCGAATGACGCGGATCCCCCTGCCGCCGCGTCTGGCGCATATGGTCGCCGCCGCCAGCGATGCGGGCGATGCGGCGCTCGGCGCACGGATCGCAGCGGTACTGAGCGAGCCGGGACTGGGCGGGAATGACGTCGATCTGAGAGACCGGCTGCGCGGCCTGGAGCGCGACCGGTCGCCAAGGGCACGGGACGCCATCAAGCTGGCGGATCGATGGGCGCGAGCGGCCGGTGGGGGCCAGAGGCCGGACGCTGAGGGCGAGGCCGACGTCGGTGCGCTTCTGGCCGAGGCCTTTCCCGAGCGGGTGGCAAAGGCGCGGGGCAAGCCGGGCGAGGTACTGCTGGCGTCGGGGCGGGGCGCCTTCCTCGATCCGACCGACGGTCTGGCGCGCGAGTCCTGGCTGGCGGTGGCGGAACTGGGCGGCGGGGATGCGCGGGATCGCATCCGGCTGGCGGTTCCGGTCGATCCGGCGGCGCTGGAGGCCCGGATTGAGGCCGAGGACCGACTGGTGCGCGAGCCTTCGGGGCGGATGACGCTGCGCCGGGTCCGCCGCATCGGAGCGATCGTGGTGGATGAGAAGGTCGTCGGAACGCCGGACCGGGCGGCGATCACGGCGGCGTTGCGGGCCGAGGTCGAGCGGGAGGGCCTGTCTGCCCTGCGCTGGGGCGAGCGGGCGGCGGGGCTGAGGGCGCGACTGGCGTTTGTAGCTGCGCTTGAGGACGGCTGGCCGGACGTGTCGGACGAAGGCTTGCTTGCGGGGCGCGAGACCTGGCTGTGGCCCCTGCTGGATGCGGTGCAGGCGCTGGAGAAAATCGATGACGCTGCGCTGGAGGCAGGGCTGCGGGCGCGGATCCCATGGGACCGGCAGCGCGCGCTGGACGACCTCGCCCCGGCGCGACTGGCGACCCCGCTGGGGTCGGCGGCCATCGACTACGCCGCCGACGGCGGTCCGCGGGTGGATATCCGGGTCCAGGAGCTGTTCGGGACGACGCGCCATCCGACGGTGGGGGGGGGACGCGTGCCGCTGACGCTGGCGCTGTTGTCTCCCGCGCGGCGACCGGTGCAGGTAACGAAGGATCTGCCGGGTTTCTGGGCCGGGAGCTGGGCCGCGGTCCGCAGCGAGATGCGCGGCCGCTATCCCCGGCATCCCTGGCCCGAGGACCCGACCAGGGCGGAGGCGACCAGCCGGGCCAAGCCGCGCGGGACGTGACCCCGCCGACGCCGCTTGCCTTTTGCGGCCAACGCGCCTAGAAGCCCGCCCACTTCACACGCAGGCGTGGCGCTGACGGGGAGAAATCCCGTTTGCTCCGTTCCGAGGGCCAAATGGCCTTTACCCGTCTGCGGCGGATCAATCGGATAAAGGACTTCACCATGGCTCTGCCAGAATTCTCCATGCGTTCGCTGCTCGAAGCCGGCGCGCACTTCGGCCACCAGACGCACCGGTGGAATCCGAAGATGGAGCGCTACATCTTCGGTTCGCGCTCGAACATCCACATCATCGACCTGTCGCAGTCGATCCCGCTGCTGCACCAGGCGCTGGTCGCCGTGCGCGAGGTTGCCGCCAAGGGCGGTCGCGTCCTGTTCGTCGGCACCAAGCGCCAGGCGTCGGATCCGGTGGCTGAAGCCGCCAAGCGCTGCGCCCAGTACTATATGAACAACCGCTGGCTCGGCGGCACCCTGACCAACTGGCGTACCGTGTCGGGCTCGATCGCCCGCCTGCGCGAGCTGGACGCCCTGCTGGAGTCGGGCGGCGAAGGCCGGGTCAAGAAGGAACTGCTGAACCTGCAGCGCGAGCGCGACAAGCTCGAGCTGTCGCTCGGCGGCATCAAGGACATGGGTTCGATCCCGGACATCATCTTCGTGATCGACACCAACAAGGAAGCGATCGCGATCCTCGAAGCCCGCAAGCTGAACATCCCGATCATCGCCATTCTCGACACCAACTCGGACCCGGACGGCATCACCTATCCGATCCCGGGCAACGATGACGCCGCCCGCGCCATCCAGACCTACTGCGACCTGATCGCCGACGCCGTCCTCGACGGCCTGGCCGCCGGCCAGTCGGCCGCCGGTGTCGACCTGGGTGCCGCGGTGAACCCGGACGAGCCGATGCTGCGCGAAGCCAAGGCTCCGAAGGCCGCCAAGGTCGAAGCCGAAGTGGCTCCGGCCGTGGCTGAAGCCGTCGCCGAGGAAATGATCGCCGCCGCCGAGCCGGCCGTTGCCGACGAAGCCGCCCAGGCTGCGACCTCGGAAGCCAACGACGCCGTCGAAACCGAGGAAGCCGCGGTCTAACCGACCCGCTTCCCGACGGCGAAACCAACATACGGCCGGGCCCCTTAACCGGGTCCGGCCGTTCCCGCATACGCATACCCAAGGAGACTACCCATGGCCGAGATCACAGCCGCCCTCGTGATGGAACTGCGCGCCAAGTCCGGCGTCGGCATGATGGACTGCAAGAAGGCGCTCCAGGAAACCGACGGCGACATCAACGCCGCGATCGACTGGCTGCGCGCCAAGGGCCTGTCCAAGGCCGCCAAGAAGGCCGACCGCGTCGCCGCGGAAGGCCTGGTCGCCGTGGCCTCCAAGGAAGTCGGAGCCGGTGAAGTCGGTGCCGCCATCGAGTTCAACGCCGAGACCGACTTCGTCGCCCGCAACGACCTGTTCCAGAACGCCGCCAAGGCCTTCGCCCAGCTGGGTCTCGAGCACGCCACGCTCGAGGGTCTGCACGGCGCCGAGCTGGAAGCCGGCAAGACGGTCCAGGACGAAGTGACCCAGCTGATCGCCACCGTCGGCGAGAACATGCAGCTGCGCCGCGCCGCCCGTCTGTCCGTCGATGAAGGCGTCGTCGCCTCCTACGTCCACAATGCCGTCTCGCCGGGCCTCGGCCGTATCGGCGTGCTGGTCGCCCTGCACGGCGGCGGCGACAAGGCTGCCCTGCGCGAACTGGGCCGCAAGATCGCCATGCACGTGGCGGCCACGGCTCCGCTTTCGCTGAACACGGACGATCTGGACCCGGCCGCGATCGAGAAGGAACGTCAGGTCCTGACCGAAAAGGCCAAGGAAGAAGGCAAGCCGGAAGCCATGATCGCCAAGATCGTGGAAGGCCAGATCAACAAGTTCCAGAAGGACGTCGTGCTGATCAAACAGCCCTTCGTCATGAACCCGGACGTGACCATCGAACAGCTGGTCGCTGACGCGGGCAAGGAACTGGGCGCGCCCGGCCTGCACCTCGCCGGCTTCGTCCGCCTCGCCCTCGGCGAAGGCGTCGAGAAGGTCGAAGGCCCGGACTTCGCCACCGAAGTCGCCCAGATGTCCGGCGGCCAGTAAGGCCTGTTCGACCAATCACTGATGAAGGGGCCGGCGGGAAATCGCCGGCCCCTTTTTCGTTGTGCCGTTTGCGGTTCGTGACGTCTCGGGTCAAATGCGCGTCGATTGATTCAAGGGGTCTGTTCATGAAGCGTCTGCTCGTCGCCGTATCCGCGCTCGCCCTCCTCGCCGCCGTCCCGGCCGCCGCACAGGATGTGGACCGGGTCGCCGTCAACGGCATCATCGACCAGGGTCTGAACCACAGCGAGGTCATGCGGACGGCGGCCTATCTGACCGACCGCATCGGCGGGCGGATGACCAATTCGCCCCAGATGCGCCAGGCAGAGCAATGGACCGCCCAGCAGTTCCGCGACTGGGGACTGTCCAACGTCCGTGCGGATCCCTTTGACTTCGGCCGCGGCTGGTCGATCGTCCGTTCCAGCGCCCGCATGATCGCGCCGCGTCCGCTCGACCTGCGCGCCATCCCGATCGCCTGGACGCCGGGCACGAACGGGGTGATCAGCGGCGAGGTGATCGTGGCACCGATGACCACGGCCGCCGACTTCGCGCGCTGGCGCGGCAAGCTGGCCGGCAAGATGGTGCTGGTTTCGCGCCCGAACGCCGGCTCCGAGCCGACCGAGGCACCCTTCCGCCGCCTGACGGAAGAGGATCTGCGCAACGCCAACACCTACAATATCCCGAACATCACCACGCCGTCGGTGGAGAGCCTGCGCGGCCCGGACTTCGCCCGACAGCTGGACGCCTTCCTGCAGGAGGAGGGGGCCCTGGCCTGGGTGCGGATGTCCCAGCGCGACGGCGGCCTGCTGCACGGCACCGGCTCGGGCTACCGGATGGACGACCAGCGGCTGACGCCGGGCATGGAGCTGGCGGCTGAGGACTACCGCCGACTGGCCCGCCTGGCCCTGACCGAGGACGCGAGGCCGACGCTCGAACTGATGAGCGAGGTCCGTTTCCACGAGGAAGATACCAACGCCTACAACATTCTGGCCGACATCCCCGGGACGGACCGGTCCGGCGAATACGTCATGGCGGGTGCCCACCTCGACAGCTGGGTCGCCTCCGACGGGGCGGTCGACAACGCCGCCGGCAGCGCCGTGGTGATGGAGGCCGCGCGCATCCTCAAGGCGCTGGGCGTGCGTCCCAAGCGGACCATCCGCTTCGCCCTGTGGAGCGGGGAAGAGCAGGGGCTGTGGGGCTCGCTGGCCTATGTCGACCGCTATCTGGCCACGCGTGCACCGCTCGGCGACGCCCAGCTGGATGCCCTGCCAAACGGGCGGACCTGGCGCCAGCGCTGGCCGGTCCAGCCGCGCGAGGGCCACGGCGATCTGGTCGCCTATTTCAACCTCGACAACGGCTCGGGCAAGATCCGCGGCATCAACGCCGAGGGCAATGTCGCCGCCGCCCCGATCTTCCAGGAGTGGCTGGCCCCGTTCAACGCCATGGGTGCCACGACGGTGTCGATGCGGACCTCGGGCAGCACCGACCACGTCTATATGCAGACGGTCGGTGTCCCGGGCTTCCAGTTCATCCAGGACCCGCTCGACTACGGTGCCCGTCTGCACCACACCTCGATCGACAGCTATGACCACATGCGCGCCGAGGACCTGCGTCAGGCCGCCGTCATCATGGCCGCCTTCCTGCTGAACGCCGCCAACAGCGACGAGCCCCTGCCGCGGATGCCGGTTCCCAGCCGGCCGTCGCCGACGGATCCGTTCGCCTTCCCCGCCAACTAAGGTCCCGACCGGCCCGGTTCGTGATCCACGCCGGGCCGGCGTGACGGTGCGTTGACTTCAGCCCTTTCGCGACGACCTCCTCCCGGAGCGCGACGGAACGGCGGCCTGCGCGCCCAGACTCCGCGGCTTCATCGACGCGACCCCTTCGCGACGAAAGGGGCGACGGATCGTGACACCTCTCAATGGCGGCTGGACCATCATCGACGCAGAGGCCGGCGTCTGGATCCGCGAATACAGTTTCGACGGCCGGGCGACGGCGAACTGTCTGGTCGCCCGGATGGCCGACGAAACCCTGCTGGTCATCAGCCCGGCCTGCAACATGACCGACGCCGCCTTCCAGGCCCTTCAACATCTGGGGCATGTCGGGGCGATCGTGGCCAACAATGGCCTGCACCATCTCGGGCTGGCCGAATGGACCGCCCGCTTCCCCGAGGCCAGCGTCAATGCGCCGGGCGCGGCCATGGCGCGGATCCGCGAGCGATCGCCGGGACTCGCGGCCATACAGCCATTCGAGAGGCTGGGCGGGCGACTTCGAGGCCGGATCCACCTGATCGAGGCCCCCTTCACCCGTGTCGGGGAGTCCGTCGCGGCCATTCGCATCGGGCGTGGCTGGGCCTGGTTCGCATCGGACCTGCTGGTGAACCTTGAGCGTATCGAGGCTCCGCTGCCGGTCCGGCTGTTGTTCCGCATGACCCGCAGCGGTCCTGGGTACCGCATCTTCAACCTGGCCATGAAGCAGACGACACGGGATCGTACCGCTGTCCTGTCATGGCTGTCCGGCGAGCTGACGCAGCGTCCGCCGACGGTCATCGTGCCCGCGCACGGGCGTGTCCTCGACCATCCGGGGCTCTATCGTCAGACCCAGGACATGATCTCGGACGCACTTCGCCGGCGCTGACGCCAGCCGCGACAAAGCAACCACCTTCTCCGACGTCGCGGGACGGGCTAAGGCCTGCTGATGATCGGAAGACTGAACCACGTTGGCGTCGCCACGCCGTCTATCGAGGCCAGCGTCGCGATGTATCGCGACATGCTCGGTGCAACGAAGGCGCATGAACCGTTCGACCTGCCGGCCCAGGGGGTGCGGGTCTGTTTCGTCGACCTGCCCAATGCCCAGATCGAACTGATCGAACCGCTGGGTGACGACAGCCCGATCCATGGCTTCCTCGCGAAGAACCCGAGGGGCGGGCAGCATCACGTCTGTTTCGAGGTCGAGGACATCCTGGCCGCTCGGGACGCGCTGCGGGCGAGGGGGGCGACGATCCTGGGCACGGGCGAGCCGCGCATCGGCGCGCACGGCACGCCGATCATCTTTGTCCATCCGAAGGACATGGGCGGGGTCCTGGTCGAACTGATGGAAACGCCGAAAGCCAATCACGAGAACGGAGCGCACTGATGCCGATCGGTTGGGTCACCATGCTGGGCGTCTACATCATCTGCTGGTGGACGGTCCTGTTCGCCGTCCTGCCGCTGGGAACGTCCCAGGAGCGGCACGAAGTCCCGACCGACGGGGGCCAGTGGGGTGCGCCCGAGAAGCCGGATCTGAAGCGCAAATTCATCACCACGACCTGGGTCTCGGCCTTGCTGTGGCTGCTGGTGATGGTGCTGGTCTACATCGGCTGGATGCCGCTGCCGGACCTGGCACCGCCGGTGCCCTGAGGCCCTGATGACCGAACGCCTGTTTCTGCTCAATCCCGGCTGGACCGACGACCAGGGCGGTCCGTGGTACTGCCCGGCCGGTGCCATCGTCGAAGGTGTGCTGGCGTTCCATCCGGCGCTCCGCGACCAGCTGGAGATCGTCTATCTCGATCACCCGCGTCCGCGGCCGCCGGTGATCGATCTGGTCGGCGAGGACCACCAGAGCTGCCCGATCCTGGTGCTGGACGGGACCTTCGACTGGCCGGAAGCGGCGACCTCGGCGACGACCGGCCGGCGCTTCCTGCAGGACGAGGCCATCATCCCCTATCTGGCCGCCCGCTACGGGATTGCGCGACCGCATCCCTGAGCGGTTCTGATCAGGAGTCCGGGATGCTGGCGCGCTGTCGCTTCCGCATCGCCAACTTCCCGATCTCGGACGCGTTCCAGCCCAGCAGCAGGATCAGGAAAACCAGCATCACGATGCGGTGGGTCATGGCGATCAGTCCGGGCCCTTCCTGATTCAGGATCACCTTCAGTGCATCGATCCGCAGGTAGACCTCGTTCACGCCGCCGCCGATCAGCATGTAGTAGGTCAGGA
This sequence comes from Aquidulcibacter paucihalophilus, assembly GCA_030285985.1. NCBI lineage: Bacteria > Pseudomonadati > Pseudomonadota > Alphaproteobacteria > Caulobacterales > Caulobacteraceae > Aquidulcibacter > Aquidulcibacter paucihalophilus. The sequence continues at coordinate 1,812,946 of CP127384.1, read as the reverse complement.
TCATGCAGCTGAGGTGGACGTGCTTCCACGCGACATGCCGACGGATCATCCGCGCCGCCCCCCAACCCGCCGCCATAAGCACCAGGGTGACGACGGCCAGCACGTGGGGGAAAAAGAACACGCCAAGCTGGTAGATACCGAGTGCCGTCAGGTTCAGTACCAACATTGAGGCCAGATAGGCCCGTCCTAGCTGTTGATGCCGACGGGTGCCTTTTGGCGTCGCGAAGATGAAGGCACCGGCCGCGAGAGCGACGAGACAGGCCAGGCTATGCATCCAGCCGAGCGGAACAAGATCCAGGTTCATGGCGATCACAGGCCCAGTGCGACGGGTATGACGGCGCCGGCGGCGGATATGGTCAGGAGCGCGTCGGAAAGGTTCGGTGGACCCATGACGCCACGCGCACCCCGGCTGAAACCCCAGGGCTCGGCCGGGGTGCCCATCATGTTGAATCTCATCCGGCCGTTAGAATCCAGGTCCTGAAACGCTGAGACGGCGTAGCGGCCGGGCGGAACGTCTGCGAACCGAACCACCATGTTGCCCTGCGTGGGCGTGACCCGGACGCGGCGCGCGCACTGGGTTAGCCCTTCGGCTTCTGCACAAAGTTGAACCAGCATATGCCCGCCGGCTCGCACGCCGGTCAGGCGGACCTCGACCGGACCGGCGATGGCGAGAGTGGGAAGGGCTGCGGCGAGCGACGCGACGGCGAGGGAAAGCAGCTTCATCTGTAATTCCACGGTAACAAATACCAAGTACTTTACCGATTAAAGTACAAGAGTGCGAGGCTGTCAAATCGCGCCGCCATCGCGTTGCCAAGGTTCGTCGGCACGGGCTAGAGCAGAGGCCTCCCGAACAAGGACTGCTCCATGCGCCTGTCGCGCTATTTCCTGCCCACGCTCAAAGAGGCGCCTTCGGACGCCCAGATCGTTTCACACCAGCTGATGCTGCGCGCCGGCCTGATCAAACAGGAGGCCGCGGGCATCTACGCCTGGCTGCCGCTGGGGCTGCGGGTGCTGAACCGGATCGAGCAGATCGTGCGCGAGGAGCAGGAGCGGGCAGGGGCCGTCGAGCTGCTGATGCCGACCCTGCAACTGGCGGACCTGTGGCGCGAGAGCGGGCGGTATGACGCCTACGGCCCGGAGATGCTGCGCATCACCGACCGGCACGAGCGCGAGCTGCTGTACGGGCCCACCAATGAGGAGATGATCACCGACATCTTCCGGGGCTTTGTGAAGAGCTACAAGGCGCTGCCGCTCAACCTCTTCCACATCCAGTGGAAGTTCCGTGACGAGCGCCGGCCGCGCTTCGGCGTGATGCGTGGGCGCGAGTTCCTGATGAAGGACGCCTACAGCTTCGACATCGACGAGGCCTCGGCCCGCAAGGCCTACAACCGGATGTTCGTGGCCTATCTGAACACCTTCGCCCGGATGGGGCTGAAGGCCGTGCCGATGCGCGCCGACACCGGACCGATCGGTGGCGACCTGAGCCACGAGTTCATCGTCCTCGCCGACACCGGCGAAAGCCAGGTGTTCTGCGACCGCAAGCTGGTGGAGATGCCGGCACCGGGCGCGGGCGTGGACTGGGACGACCTGCAGGCCATCGTCGACGAGCGGACGGGGCTCTATGCCGCCACCGAGGAGATGCACGACGCCGGCCAGTTCGAAGGCCAGACGGCCGAGGCCGACCGCTTGACGGCGCGCGGCATCGAGGTCGGACATATCTTCTATTTCGGCACCAAATATTCGGCACCGATGAAGGCCAGGGTCGCGGGGCCGGACGGCAAGGACACCGAGGTCCACATGGGCAGCTACGGCGTCGGGGTGTCGCGCCTGCTGGGTGCCATCATCGAGGCCAGCCATGACGAGGGCGGCATCATCTGGCCGGACTCTGTGGCACCGTTCGACGTGGTCGTCATCAATCTGCGCGTCAACGACGAGGCCGTCTGCGCCGCCTGCGAGGAGGCCGTGGCCAAGCTGGAGGCGCTCGGCAAGGACGTGCTCTATGACGACACCGATGAACGGCCGGGCGGGAAATTCGCCACCGCCGACCTGATCGGCATCCCGTGGCAGCTGACGATCGGCCCCAAGGGCGTGGCCGAGGGTCTGGTCGAGCTGAAGCGCCGGGCGACCGGTGAGAAGGTCTCGATCCCGCTGGACGAGGCGCTGGCGAAGGTGCGCGGATGACGGATGTTCCGGCGGCCCTGAAGCCGACGAAGCCCGCGGGGCCGTTCTCTGCCTGGGAGTTCGAACTGGCGCTGCGCTATCTGCGCGCCCGGCGGAAAGAGGGCGGCATCGCCCTGATCGCCATCATCTCCTATGTCGCGATCGCCCTGGCGGTCATGGCCCTGATCATCGTCATGAGCATCATGGCCGGGTTCCGGAACGAGCTGCTGGACCGGATGCTGTCCTTCAACGGCCATATGTACGTCCAGGGCCAGGTGCTGGTTGATCCCGACCGGGAGGCTGCGGTCACGCGCATCGCCGCCGTTCCCGGCGTGGTCAGCGTCTCGCCCCTGACCGAGAACCAGGCGCTGGTGCGGGCTGCGGGCCAGACGACCGGCGCCGTCGTGCGCGGCATCCGTCCGCAGGACCTGGACTCCATGTCCTATGTCTTCGACAGCCTGACGCCGGCGGCGCGACGTGCCTTCGGCGAGGGCGCCTATGGCGGCGACAATATCCTGATCGGCAAGGCCCTCGCCGAGAGCATGGGGCTGCGTATCGGCGATCCGATCACCCTGTATTCGCCCACCGGCGCGGACAGCGCCTTCGGCAATCTCGGGGGCCTTGAGAAGACCTACCGCGTGGGCGGGGTGTTCACCTCGGGCACGGCCGATTTCGACCGCGCCTTCCTGTTCATGCCGCTGGAACAGGCCCAGCTCTTCTTCGGCAAGGAGGGCGTCTGGGACGTCATCGAGCTGAAGGTCGCGGAGCCGGACCGGGTTGGCGAGCTGACGCAGGCCGTGCGCGCGGCGTCGGGCCGCAGCGCCATCGTCAGCGACTGGCGCGACCGTCTGGCCGCCTTCTGGGGCGCGCTCAAGGTTGAGCGGGTGGCGATGAGCATCATCCTCGGCCTCGTCGTCGCCATCGCCGCCCTCAACATCATCTCCGGCATCGTCATGCTGGTGAAGAACAAGACCCGCGACATCGCCATCCTGCGCACGGTCGGGGCCAGCCAGTCGTCGATGCTGCGCATCTTCTTCATCGCCGGCGCCGCGATCGGTGTGGCGGGGACGGTCACCGGCCTGGTGCTGGGCCTGGTGTTCTGCCTGAACATCGGGGCGATCCAGCATTTCCTCGAGTGGGTCCTCGGCGTCCAGCTGTTCAACGCCGACGTCTATATGCTCGACTCCATCCCGGCCGAGGTCGACGCCATGGATGTGGTCTGGGTGACGCTCTGGTCCGTCTTCATGTCCTGCGTGGCCAGTCTGCTGCCGTCGTGGCGCGCCGCGAAAATGGATCCGGTTGAGGCGCTTCGTTATGAGTAGGCCTGTTCTGTCCGTTCGCGGGGTCACCCGCACCTATGACACCGCCTCGGGTGGCCTGACGGTGCTCAAGGGCGTTGATCTCGACGTCATGCCCGGCGAGGTCGTGGGACTGATCGGGCCGTCGGGCTCGGGCAAGTCCTCCTTGCTCCACGCCGCCGGCCTGCTGGAACGGCCGACCTCGGGCGAGATCCGCATCGACGGTGCCGATGTCGGCGGTCTCGACGAGCGGGCGCGGACCCACATCCGCCTCGCCAGCATCGGCTTCGTCTACCAGTTCCACCATCTGCTGGCCGAGTTCGACGCGCGGGACAACGTGGCCCTGCCGCTTCGTATCGCCGGTGTCGGCCAGGCCCAGGCCCGCGAACGGGCCGGCGAAGTGCTGACCGCCCTCGGCCTTGGCGAGCGCCTGACCCACCAGCCCGCCCAATTGTCCGGCGGGGAGCAACAGCGGGTCGCCGTGGCCCGCGCCCTGGCCAACCGTCCGCGTCTGCTGCTGGCCGACGAGCCGACGGGCAACCTTGACCCCGCCACCAGCCAGAGCGTGTTCGAGGCCCTGCAACGGCTGGTCAAGGACACGGGCGTCGCCGCCCTGATCGCCACCCACAACATGGAGCTGGCGGGCCATATGGACCGGGTCTTCGCCCTGAAGGACGGCCATCTGGAAGAACGACCGGCGGAGAGCCACGCCTACTGAGCCGGGCGTGCTACGGTCTTCCATGACTGACGCTATCGAGGCCCATCTGACCCTGGCGCGCGACGCCGCCGCCGAGGGCAGGGCCGGGGACGCGCGCAATTCCTGGGCCCGCGCCGCGGCCCTGAGCCGTGAGAGCGGGGCACCGCTGCTGCAGGCCCATGCACTGCGGCACCTGTCAGACCTCGACCGCGAGGCCGATCATCTCGAACAGGCGCTCGCCCACGCCGAGCAGGCGTCGGCGCTTTATTCCGCCAACGGGCAGGGGGCGTCGGTCGACATGGCTAATGCCCTGCGGCTCAAGGCGCTGGCGCTCGACAGTCTGCGGCGCGCGAAGCCGGCGCAGGCCGCCTGGAGGGCGGCGCGCGATGTTTATGTCGCTGCGGACGTCGAGACCGGTGTGGCGGAATGCAATGTCCGGCTGGACGCTGACGCCGTAGGCTGAGCCCTTCCCCCGGAGGGGAAGGGTCCTGAACCCTATTTCTTGCCGGGAGGCGTGGTGAAGGGCGAGCTGCTGCCGACCGAGACGGACGGCTTGGGCTTTTCGGCCTTGGGTTTGCGGACTTCCTTGTTGCTCTTGACTTGACCCTTGGCCATGGCCGGAACTCCTGCGCCGCCTGCCGCCAGGAAGGCGGCCGTCCGAAGCACAGTCGGCATCATACACGCCCGCCGGATGTGAGGAACGCATCGAAGGGCGCCGGACGTCGGCTTTGCAGATTCAGGCCAGCCAGTCGGGCTGTCGCGGCGCGGCGCTTCCGGTCAGCGCCGCTGTGATGCAGTCCGACAGACTGCCCAGGCGCACCGCCCGGCCGCTCAGCCCGGGGCCGTAATGGGCGTATTTTCCGGAATTGGTCATCACGGTCCGGGTCACGGGCGGAAAGACCGGCTCCGAAATCGAGCACCAGCAGATGTCAGGAACGACCTGGACGCCGGAGGCCCGCAGGCGCGCCAGAAGGCCTTCGGCAGCGGCCTGGCCGATCACCTCCCGTCCAGCCGTGACAATCACATGGGTCAGGGGATGACGCCGGCGGCCCGCCAGACCTTCCGCCAGGTCCCGGCATTCCCGGAGCGAGGCATGCGGGCTGCCGATCGCCACCAGTTCAACAGCGGCCGGTCCGCCATTCAGCTGGGCCCAGGCGGCCCGCAGATCGTCCCGGGTGATGGAGACGTGGTCCGCGTCCGCCGTCGCCGCACCGTCCGCCTCGGGCGTTACCCCCTCGATGTGCAGCATCGGCGAGGCCGAGGTGGTCCCGAAGGCGGCGCACAGGGCCTTCAGATCGTCGCGTGAGGGCTGCCCGGAGGCCAGTCCACGCAGCAGCGGAATCCGGTCGGGAGCCCGCTGCCCCGCCAGATAGCCGATCAGCGGCCAGAACCCGTCGTCGACCCCCTCGGGCAGATCGACATCAATGATCCGCCGGGCCTTGCGCGCCGCATCGAGGTAGACCCCGGCAAGCGGCGTCCGCCCGGTCAGGGCGATGCACAGGTCGAGGAAGTCAGGGTGTTTCGCCGTCCGCGCGCCCAGCACGGAGTTGGCATAGATCACCGCATTGGACTCCGACCAGGCGATTACCTCATCGGCCTCCGGTGCCGTGTCCAGCAGATAGGGCGCGCAGGTGAAGCTGGGGCGGCAGCCCATTCGGACATAGGCATCCGCCAACCGTTGCGCGGGCAGGCCGAAATCGGGCGAAACGCCCTGGGCCCGCCAGTTCTGCCGATCGACCGAAATCGCGTTCATCGTCGTGGGGATGCGGACCGTCCCGCCCAGGTCCGCCATCGCTTCGGCAAAGACCAGATTGGCGGGACTGGCATAGATGCAGCCGTCGATATGGCCCTGCGAGACGTCGACCAGACGCGTGGCCCCCTGATTGGCCGCCATCGCGCACAGGATGCGCATGGCCTGGGCCGCGGCTTCGCCCGCGTCGCCGTCCAGCATCGCCCGGTCGGCCTCGGAGAGCTCCAGCGCGGTCGTCAGCGGTGGGGAGAGGGCCAGTCGCAGGCCGCCCGCTTCAAGCCCGTCAGGACCGATGCGCGCCTCGGCCTCGCGCGCCAGCCGGCTGAACGGCCCGGGCGCGAGGCGCAGGACCGGGAGCGAGGCGCTGAACATCCCTTCAGCGACGAGGGCCCCGAGGGTCAGCACATCCTCGGCCTCGCGGAAGACCAGGGCCGCGGGCCCGCGCCCACTCAGAACCAGGTCCAGAAGGACACCACTTCCAGTGCAGGAGCCGCGGCTCAACGGCATGACCAGAACCTTGCCCGTCAGGCACTGGCCGTGAAGCGGGTGATGCACATCGATGATCCGCCCCGTGGCGGGATCGACACCGCCCCAGAAGCTCAGCGGTTCGTCGGTCGCCAGGATGCCACCGAAGGCGCTGCCCCGAAGGATGAATCGCGCCGGAACGGCTTCTTGGGTCATGGCGGCACGAAGCCATGCAGGGAGAGGGCAGGCAAGGGCGTTTTGGTAGCGGCAGTGCCGGTGCCACAGGGCCCCTTGACGAGAACAAACCCGCAACATAGAACATAGGCAGAACACGCAATCTGGGGACAAGATCATGGCGCGTTGGATGAGGGATATGCTGTCGCTTGCGTCGTGCGGCGGCTTCGTTTGGATGGCGTGGCAGGCGGCCTTCCTGATTTCGTGAGTCGGGGATGGGCCAGCTCAAAGAGGGTCTGGCCATCTCAACCGCCGCTACAGCCGCGCAATTCATCCACCTGAGGGTCCGCTCGGCCTATTCGCTGCTGGAAGGCGCGATCAAGGCGGGCAAGGTCGCGACCCTGGCGGCGGATGCGGGCATGCCGGCGGTGGGTGTGGCGGACCGGGCCAATCTGTTCGGGGCGCTGGAGTTCTCCGAGGCGGCGAAGGGATCAGGCGTTCAGCCGATCGTGGCCTGCGCCCTGCCGGTGACCGGCATCGGTGGCAAGATCAACGAACGCTGGGCCCGGGTCCCGACCGTGGTGTTGGCCGTCCAGAATGACGCCGGCTGGCTGAACCTTTGCGCCCTGTCTTCGTCGGCCTTCCTTGATGCGGGGTCGATGGATGAACCGAGCGTACCGTGGTCGATGGTGGCGGAGCGGTCCGAAGGCCTGATCCTGCTCTCCGGCGGACCAGACGGGCCGGTCGATCCCCTGTTCGTGCAGGGCAAGGCGGCGGAGGCCAATGCCGCGCTCGACGAGATGGCGCGGGTCTTCGGCGACCGGCTCTATATCGAGTTGCAACGCCACGGCCTCGCCGGCGAGCGGCAGGCCGAGCGGGGACTGGTCGAATGGGCCTACGCCCATGACGTCCCGCTGGTCGCCACCAATGACGTCCACTACGCCAAGGCCGCCCAGGCGAAATCGCACGACGCCCTGATGTGCATCGCGGACGGTGCCTTCACGGGGCAGGAGGACCGTCGCCGCGTCACGGGCGAACACTGGTTCAAACCGGCGGCGGCCATGCGGGAGCTGTTCAGCGACCTGCCCGAAGCCTGCGATACGACGGTGGAGATCGCCCGCCGCTGCGCCTTCCTGGTTCCCACGCGGGCACCCATCCTGCCGCGGTTCGAGGCCGGGGCCGGGCGGACCGAGCCCGACGAACTGATGCATCAGGCCCGTGAAGGGCTGAAGGCCCGGTTGCTGGCCGTGACCCCCGCCGCGCCGGAGTCCGAATACTGGACCCGCCTCGAGTGGGAGGTCGGGATCATCCAGCAGATGGGCTTCCCCGGCTATTTCCTGATCGTGTCGGACTTCATCAAATGGGCCAAGAACCACGGCATTCCCGTGGGCCCGGGGCGGGGCTCGGGTGCTGGGTCGCTGGTCGCCTGGGCCCTGACCATCACTGATCTCGACCCGCTGCGGTTCGGCCTGCTGTTCGAGCGGTTCCTGAACCCCGAACGCGTCTCCATGCCCGACTTCGACATCGACTTCTGCCAGGAGCGGCGGGAAGAGGTGATCGACTACGTCCAGGACCGCTACGGCAAGGACCGGGTGGCCCAGATCATCACCTTCGGCACCCTGCAGGCGCGGGCCGTGCTGCGCGACGTCGGCCGGGTGCTGCAGATGCCGCTGGGACAGGTGGACCGGCTGGCCAAGATGGTGCCGGCCAACCCCGCCAATCCGGTGACCCTGGCCCAGGCCATCGAGATCGAGCCGCGGCTCAAGGAGGCGCGCGATTCCGAGGCGGCGGTGCGCACCCTGCTGGATACGGCGCTGGAGCTGGAGGGGCTGTATCGCAACGCCTCGACCCACGCCGCCGGCATCGTCATCGGCGACCGGCCCCTGACCGAACTGGTGCCCCTGTACCAGGATCCGCGTTCGACCATCCCGGCCAGCCAGTTCAACATGAAATGGGTCGAGGCCGCCGGTCTGGTGAAGTTCGACTTCCTCGGCCTGAAGACCCTGACCGTGCTGGACCGCGCCCGGATCTATCTGGAGCGGCGCGGCGCGGCGGTTGACTGGAACAGCCTGCCGCTGGACGACCCCAAGACCTATGAGCTGATGGCCTCGGGCCAGACCGTCGGGGTGTTCCAGCTGGAATCCCAGGGCATGCGCGACACCCTGCGCAAGATGCGGTGTGGCTCCATCGAGGAAATCACCGCCCTGATCTCGCTCTACCGGCCCGGGCCGATGGAGATGATCGACACCTATATCGACCGGAAATTCGGCCGGCAGGACGTCGACTGCCTGCACCCGTCCCTGGTCGATGTCCTGACCGAGACCTACGGCGTCATCATCTACCAGGAGCAGGTGATGAAGATCGCCCAGGTCCTGGCCGGCTATTCGCTGGGCGAGGCCGACCTGCTGCGCCGGGCCATGGGCAAGAAGAAGAAGGAGGAGATGGACTTCCAGCGCGCGCGCTTCGTGGCGGGCGCGTCGGAGAAGGGCGTGTCGGAGGAACAGTCCGGCTTCATCTTCGATCTGGTGGCCAAATTCGCGGGCTACGGCTTCAACAAGTCGCACGCCGCTGCCTATGCGCTGATCAGTTTCCAGACCGGCTGGCTTAAGGCCAACCACCCCGTCGAATTCATGGCCGCGTCCATGTCTCTCGATCTCAGTAATACCGACAAACTCGCTGTCTTCTATCAGGATTGTCGTCGCTTTGAGGTGCCCATCAAGGGCCCGGACGTGAACCGCTCCTCGGCCGATTTCGACGTGGCGTGGGACGATGGAAAGGGCGCCGTTCTCTACGCGCTGGGTGCCATCCGCAACGTCGGGCTGGAGGCGATGAAGCATCTGGTTGAGGTGCGCGAGACCGGCGGGCGGTTCACCGACATCTTCGACTTCCTGGAACGGGTCGATCCGCGCAGCGTCAACAAGCGGGCGCTGGAGAACCTCGCCCGCGCCGGGGCCTTCGACAGTTTCCACTCCAACCGTCGTCAGCTGGTCGAACAAGCCGACACCCTGATGGCCTATTGCCAGAGCGTGGCCGCCGAGCGGGCCTCATCGCAAGTGTCGCTGTTCGGCGGCGACCAGGCCGGGGCGGCGCGGCCGCGGCTGAGGCCGGTCGAGCCCTGGGTCGGGCCCGAGAAGCTGGACCAGGAACTGGCCGCCGTCGGATTCTATCTGTCCGGCCACCCGCTGGAGGACATGGCCCCTGCACTGAAGCGCAAGCGGGTCACCTTCGTCGCCGAGGCCACGGCCCTGGCCGAGAGTGGTCACGAGGCCTTCCTGATGGCCGGCGTCGTCCGCCGTCGTCAGGAGCGGGCCAGTGCCAAGTCGGGCGAGAAATTCGCCTTCGTCACCTTCTCGGACCCGACCGGCGAGTTCGAATGCCTGTTCCCGCCCGAACAGCTGCGCAAATGCCGCGAAGTGCTGGAGGTCGGGGCCTCGATCATGGTGCGGGTGCGGGCCAAGTCGGCGGACGGCGAGGTCCGCTTCTTCGGTGACGATGCATCGCGGCTGGACACGCTGATCGACGACGGGGCGATGGGCTTGCGGATCCATGTCTCGGCCCGGGGCGTCGATCCGGAGGCCCTGAAGTCGCGGCTCGAGCGGGCGCGGGCGCAGGGCAAGGGCGGGGAGGTGTCGTTGATCGCCTCACTGGACGGCCGGCGCGAGGTCGAGCTGAAACTGCCGGGCCGCTACCGGCTGGACGGTGCCCTGCGCGGGGCGCTGAAATCGGCACCGGGTGTGGTGCTGCTCGAGGATGCCTGAAGGCTGTGCGCGGTTGGCGGGCTCGGCGCCCGTTGCTCACTCGGGCCGCGGTCTGAACGTTTCGCGCGGCGTCCCGTCGACGGCATAGAGCCGCTCGGTCGGCAGTTTGATGACCAGGCCTGAGTTCGGCAGCCGGTGATCGTAGATGGCACCGAGCAGCCCGGCCATCTGGTCGCCGACGACATCCGCGCCCAGGGCCTCCATCCCGACGGCCAGGCCCTCGCCCATACTGCCGGTCCAGCGGCCGACGCGGACGGTGACTGAGCCCCGGTGGCGTTTGCCGGGCCGGGGCAGGACCTGTTCGATCCACTGGCGCGGCACGCCGGTCTCGCGTTCCTCGGCGGGCAGGTTGTGGATCTGGTAGACGGTGGGCGCATCCACAAGCCAGCCCATGACCGCGCGGGCGATCACGGTATTGCCGCCGCTGGCGGTGTCGGTGAGATCGAGCACGACGGGCTGGCCGGGTCGGGCGGTGGCCATGGCGGCGTCAAAGGCGGCGACGGTTGCGTCCTCACCGAGCGAGTCATTGAACCGGATCACAAGGGCATCGCCGGCCTCATGGACGGAGACCGGCGGCCGCGCGCCGGGGCCGGCGGCGTAGAGGTTGGGCAGGGTCAGGCGGCGTTCGATCCCCGAGGCGTCGCGCAGGGTCAGGTCACGCGCCCGGTTGCGGCGGCCCGCGGCCAGAACACGGGCGGCGTAGCCGGCACGGTCTCCGGTCGGTTCAAGACCCAGCTCGGCCCAGAAAGCGGCGACGGCGTCGGCGGCAGGGGTTTCGCCGATGGCCAGAAGACGGTCACCGGGGCGGATCCCGGCCCCGGCCGCCGGCGATCCCTCGCGCACGGCAGTGATTTTCCAGATGTCGCCCTCCGGCTCGATCCAGAGATCGGAATAGCTGGGTACGAGGCCCCAGCTGTCGGCGAAGGAGGCACCGGTGATGGCGTGGTGATCAGCCAGGGCCGCGATGGCGTGTTCGGCGTATCGCAGCAGCGAGCGACGGTCCGCGACCGCGCCGGCCTCGGCGCGCAGGGCGGGGCTCATCGGCATGGCGCCGTCCGGGAAGCGGTCCAGATAGGCGTACTGGCTGTTGATCAGGCCTTCGATCGAAAGCGCGTCCTCGCGGAAGGCCTCGGCCGTCGGTTCAGACCGCTGTGCCTGGGCGCGCGCCGGTGAGGCGGCGCAGCCAAGGACGAGCAGCAGGGTCAGCAAGGTACGCATGGAATGCCCCGGATGAGATCTCCCAAGGCTGGCCCGCCGGGCGGAGCGCGGCAAGTTAATCCGCCGTCATACGCGGCGAGGTTCAGGCCTTGTCGGTGACCGCATAGACCATGATGCCGGTGGCCACGGCGAGGTTGAGGCTGTCGGCCCTGCCGCGCATGGGAATCTTCACATTGACGTCGCAGGCCGCGGCGAGCGTATCGGTCAGGCCGGCCTGTTCATTGCCCATCAGGATCAGGGCCGGATAGGCGATGGCGGCGTCGTGGTGGCCGACCGTGGCGTCCAGCCGGGTGCCGATGACGCTGCCGGGCCACATCTGGCGCCAGGCGATGAACTCTGCCGGGGTGGCGCGGGCGATGGCGACGGCGAAGACCGACCCCATGGTGGCCCGCACAGCCTCGACGGAGAAGGGATCCACGCAGTCGCCGATCAGGATGACGCCGCCGCAGCCGGCCGCGTCAGCCGTGCGGATGATGGTGCCCAGATTGCCGGGATCACGGACCTGCTCCAGCGCCACCCAGGCCGGGGCCGAGGCGGGCTGGATCGCGGACAGGGGTGTGTAGACCTGGTCGAAGACGCCCAGCACCGTCTGCGGATTGTCGCGACGGCTGATCTTCTCGAGGATGGCGTGGGTGACGACCACGACCTCGCCGCCGGCGGCGCGGGTCGCCTCGCGGGCGCGCTCCAGAATGGGATGCGGACGGGCGTCCTCGCCGACCAGCAACAGGCGCGGAGCGCGTTGCTGATCAAGGGCTTCACCGATGAACTTGAGGCCTTCAGCGAGGAACTGACCCGTCGCTTCGCGTTCCTTGCGCATGTGCAGGGCGCGGACGTTCTTGACCGTGTCATTGGTCAGGGAGGTGATGAGGCGGTCGCTCATGCCGACCAGCGCGCGAAGAAGCTGAGGCCGATGGCGCGGCCGTCCGGGCCGTCCTCGGCCAGGGCCAGTTCGCCCCAGTCGATGACCCCGCCGCGATCGGCGGTGGCCTCCGCCATCAGATGGGCCAGGGACAGGCCGGAGACGCGGGCGGCATAGGCGTTGAGCAACAGGAAGGAGGCGTCGTCCGACAGAAGGGCGGCGCAGTCCTTCAACAGGGCCGGCATGTCCTCGAACAGCCGCCAGACCTCACCGGTCGGGCCGCGCCCGTATTTCGGCGGGTCCAGGATGATGCCGTCATATTTCGAGCCGCGCCGGACCTCGCGGGCAACGTATTTGCGGGCATCCTCGACGATCCAGCGGATTGGTTTGTCGGCCATGCCGGACAGTTCGGCGTTTTCGCGGGCCCAGGCGACCGACTTCTTGGAGGCGTCGACGTGGGTTACCTCCGCGCCGGCCGCCGCGCAGGCCAGGCTGGCCACGCCGGTGTAGCCGAACAGGTTCAGGATCCGCGGCCTGTTCAGTCGCCGGATCCGCCCGTCCAGCCACTCCCAGTTGGCGGCCTGTTCGGGGAAGAAGGCGAGGTGGCGGAAGGGCGTGAAGCGGCTGGTGAAGCGCACGTCGCGCCAGGCCAGGGGGAAGCTGTCGATCGGATTGCCCGCGAACCGCCAGCGGCCCGTCTCGTCCTCGTCCGTCGGATCGAAGACCGCGTCGGCGGCGTCGAAGGCGGCGGGATCACGCGGTGACCAGAAGCACTGGGGCTCGGGGCGGACCACGGTGTGGCGGCCGTAGCGCTCGAGCTTGCGCCCGCCGCCGCTGTCCAGCAGGGCGTAGTCCGCCCAGGCGCGGGTGACGAGGGTCTCAGGCGACGGGTTGAGGCGCGGCGGCATGACCCGCTGATAGGCGGAGAGGCGCGGTCGCGTCCAGCATGTCGTGTGTTTCTCCGTCGGCGGCAGGGAGCGATTCCGCGTCGGCGGCCGGGTCACGCCGATGAGGGGTCTTGTCCCAGGCGAAGGGGTCGAGCACCAGACGCCATGCCGCATGGGCGAAGGCGAGTGACAGAAGGGCCCAGTAGGCCGGTGCCCGGATCATGTCCCCGGCGTCATAGGGCGCTCCGGCCCGCCTTGCCCCGATGGCGCAGGACAGCCATGCGGAGGCCGTGCCGAGCACCAGGACGCAGAGCGCCAGGACCGGCGTCTCCGGCGGCAGGCCGGCCATGACGGATACCAGCGCAGTCGCCGCGACCCAGGCGAGGGTCAGGCCATGGATCGCCGCCGAAACGAGGCCCGCGCCAAGGGTCATGGCCAGCGCCAGCAGGCCCCGCCAGCCCAGTTGCCATGGCCGGCGGGTGTGGACACCCCAGGTCTGGAGATAGCCCTTAAGCCAGCGGGTCCTTTGCGGCAGCCAGTGCGCCAAACCCCCGGGCGGTGCCTCCCAGGTCGGGTGCGCTATTACACCGAGGGTCCAGCCCCGGCTCCAGAGCCGGAAGCCCAGATCGGCGTCCTCGGTCACATTCCACGCATCCCAGCCGCCGATGGCGCGAAGGACGTCGACGCGGAAATGGTTGCTGGTGCCGCCGAGCGGGAAGGGCAGGCGCAGCCGCGCCATGCCGGGCAGGATGGTCTCGAACAGCCCCGCATATTCAGCGGCGAATTGACGGTCGATGAAGCGGGATCCAGCGCTGACCGGCGCGCGGATCCGAAGCGGCGCCTGCAAGCAGGCCAGACGGCCATCGCGGTCGTCAGCGAACCGTGCGGCGGCCTCCCGAAGCTGGGCGGGATGGGGTGCATCCTCGGCGTCATAGACAGTCAGGAGCGCGCCCGTGGCATGGGTCAGGGCGAAGTTGAGGGCGCGCGGTTTGGTCTGGGGTTTGCCGGGCGGGGTCACCAGCACGTCCAGCCAGTCCGGACGGGGCGCGGCCAGGGCGGCGGCGATCGTTTCGTGGTCGTGGGCTTCCAGCACCAGAAAGCCCTGAAGCCGGTCGGGCGGGTAGTCGATGCGCGAGAGGCGTTCGACCAGCTGGCCGACGATGTCGGCTTCATCATGCAAGGCCGCCAGCACGGTGTAGCGTGGCCAGATCGCCGGGATCGGCGCTTCGCGCGGGGGCGCTGCGCTGAGCAGAATGAGGACAACGCGCCAGATCGCGACGGTCAGGAAGGCGAGCGCCGCGACGGTAATGAGCCCATCGGAGACTCCCCCGGGCCAGAACCTGAGCGAGAGCGCTCCCGCCGCCGCCGCGGCCGCAAGGCAGAGGATCTGAACGGGTGCAAAGGCCCGCATGGACGCGCTCTGGTCGAGCGGCGGTCCGTATCGCGCGGCGTCTCGCCGGCGATCTTCCAGATCGCTGAGCTGAACTCTCTCCACTACCAAGGGTTACCTTGGCGATTCGCGCGCTGCAAGCGATTGGCGTGGGGCGGGGAATGTCGCTATTCAGGACCCCGACGTCCGGAGCCGCCCGCGTGACTGTTGCCGCCACCCCTCTCAACCTGCGTTCCCAGCGCAAGCCCAAGGGCGAGGGCCATGCCCGCCGCGCGGAAATCCTCGCCGCGGCGGAACGCATCTTCGTCGAGCACGGCTATGAGGGGGCGACGATCCGCAAGATCGCGGACGAGGTCGGCCTGTCCTCGACCGCGCTCTACATGCATTTCGCCGAGAAGGGCGAGATCCTGCACGAGATCTGCCGGCAGGCCTTTGCCGCCCTGCTGGAGATGAACCAGTCGATCGTGGCCGAACCCGGCGGGCCGGACGAACGGCTGCGGCGCATGCTGCGCGCCTATGTCGAATTCGGCTTCGCCAATCCGAACGCCTACCGGCTGATCTATATGACCCGTCCGGTTGAGCTTCAGCACGGTGCCCAGTCAGCGGCGCAGGAACTGGGCGGGGGCCTCTACCGGTCGTTCGAAGCCGTGGTCCGGGACGCCGAGGCGGCCGGGTTGCTGCGGGGCGATGCGCCGACGACGGCTCAGGCGCTGTGGGCCGGGTGCCACGGGGTGGTGTCACTGGTGATCACCAAGCCGTATTTCGACTGGGTCGAGCGCGACACCCTGGTTACGACCCTGCTGGACGGTTTGTTCGCAGGCCTGCTGAAGCCGTGAGGCGGCTGGCGGGGACGCTGGCCGGACTGGTGCTGCTCGGAGCCGGCGTTGCCGAGGCCCGGCCGTTGCGGGTCATGGCGTTGGACCAGTGCGCCGACCAGTATGTGCTGGCGCTGCGGCCGGATGCTGAACTGGCCCTTTCGCCCCGCGCCGACGATCCCGATGCCTGGCTTCGGGACGCGGCCGCTGGACGGCGGCGGGTGCGGCCGACGCTCGAGGCGGCGATCGCCTTCCGGCCCGATGTGGTCGTCCGCTACTGGGGCGGAGAGCCCCGTCTTCTGGCCCGTCTTGAAGCGACCGGTGTGCGGGTCGTGACGATCGAGGATGCAACCGATTTCAACGGAGTAAGGGCGGATATTCGCACAGTCGCGCAAGGACTGGGCGTGCCGGAACGGGGCCAGGCCCTGACGGCGCGGATGGATGCGAGGCTGCGCGCGGCCGCCCTGGGACCCTTGGCCCCCAGGCCATCGGCCCTGTATCTGACCGCGGGAGGCTTCACCGCGGGCAGAGGTACGCTGGTGGACGCCATTCTGGCGGCAGCCGGATTCGCCAATGCGGCCCCCGGGCCGTTCTTCGCGCCGGTCAGCGTGGAGCGGATCGCCCTGTATCCGCCCGCCCGGTTCGTGCTGGGCTTCTTCGATCAGGTGCGGGGCGACTGGCGTGGCCCGGGTCGGCATCCGGTCGTGCAGAGGGCGGCCCGGGGCAAGGTGTCTGCGAGACTGCCGGCAGCGGCCCTGACCTGTCCTGCCTGGTTCGCGGCCGATGCGGCGGCGATGCTGAAGGCCGGATCATGACGCGGCCCTCCCGGCTGACGCTGGTCCTGGCCGGCCTGATCCTGGCGGCGTCCGCGTTGGGAATCCTGCTGGGCGAGACCGTTTTCGACATGGCGCAGATGAGCCAGGCCTTTGCCGATCCGGGTTCGGGTCCAGCGGAGGTGTTGTGGCAGGTGCGGGCGCCGCGCGTGGCGACGGCCCTGATGGTCGGCGCGGCGCTGGGCCTGTCTGGGGCAGTGATGCAGGGGTTGTTACGCAATCCGCTGGCCGATCCGGGCGTGCTGGGCGTGTCGGCGTCGGCGGCGCTGGCGGCCGCGGCGGCGATCGTGCTCGGTGCGGCTGCGGCACCGGGCGCGGTGGAGGTCTCGGCGCTTCTGGGGGCCGGGCTGGCGGGTGGCCTGCTGATCCTGTTCTCGGCGCGGGTGCGGTCGCCGGAGGCGCTGATCCTGTTCGGCGTGGCGGTGTCGAGTTTTGCCGGCGCGGCCACGGCCCTGATCTTCAACCTGTCGCCGTCGCCGATCGCCGCGGCGGAGGTGATGAGCTGGCTGCTGGGCTCGGTACAGAACCGTAGCTGGATCGATGTGGCCTGGGTCACGCCGGCGGTCCTGGTGGCCGGTGCGCTGGCTGCGCTGGCGGCACCGGGGCTGCGGATGCTCAGTCTCGGCGAGGAGACGGCGCGAACCTCGGGCCTGCCGATGGCGCGGCTCCGACTGCTGGCCCTGCTGGCCACGGCCCTGGCCACGGGTGCCGCTGTGGCGGTCGCCGGCGTGATCGGCTTTGTCGGTCTGGCGGCCCCCCATCTGGTGCGCAGCGCGGTGCGGGGGGATCCCGGACGGCTGCTGCTGCCGTCCGCGCTGGCGGGCGGGCTGATGCTGGTGGTCGCGGACCTGCTGGCGCGGATGAGCCCGACGGATCAGGAACTGAAGCTGGGGGTGTTCACCGCCCTGGTCGGTGCGCCCCTGTTCGCGATGATCGCCTGGCGAGCGGCGCGGGAGTGGCGGCTGTGACGGCCTTTCTGACCATGTGGGACGCGGACGCCCGTATCGGCGGACGCACCGTGCTGGACGGCGCTGACGTGCTGGTGGAAGCGGGCCAGCTGGTGACTGTCGTCGGTCCGAACGGGGCCGGCAAGTCCAGCCTGATCCGGGCGTTTGCCGGACTATTGCCGCTGACCGGAGGTGTCGTTCGTCTGCAGGGCGACGATGTGACCACCCTGTCGCTGCGGGCCCGCGCGGCGCGCGTATCCTATCTGCCGCAGGATGGGCGCATCGCCTGGAACCTGCCTGCGATCGAAGTCGCCGCCCTTGGCGTGCCCTTCCTGTCGGGCGCGGAGGCCATGACCGCAGCGCGCGCCGCGCTGGATGAGGTCGAGGCCGGACATCTGGCCGACCGCGGCGTGGCCGAGATGTCAGGCGGCGAGCGGGCGAGGGTGTTGCTGGCGCGGGCACTGGCAGCCCATGCGCCGGCGCTGCTGGCAGATGAGCCGACGGCGGGGCTGGATCCGGACGCGCAGTTGATGGTGCTGGAGCGGCTGAAGGCCCGCGCCGCGGCGGGGCAGGCGGTGCTGGTCAGCCTGCACGATCTGGGCCTTGCGGCGCGGTTCGCGGACCGGGTGGTTGTGATGAACGCCGGACAGGTCGAGGCCCATGCCGCGCCGCTGGAGGCGCTGACGCCCGAGATCATGGCGCGTGTGTTCGGACTGGCGGCGCGCTGGGTCGAGGGGCCTGACGGGCCCCTGCTTTCAAGCGGCCGCTATTCCGTCGGCTCGCCCTCGGGCACCCGGACCGCGTCCTCGCCGGCATAGGTGTAGGGCGCGGGTCCGGCCGGGACACCGCGGCGCAGGTCCTGGGACAGGCTCAAGGGGGCCGATCCGCCGTTCAGGCGCGCGCGATAGACCTGCATGTTTTCCATGACTCGCATCATATAGTTACGAGTCTCGGTGAAGGGCGCGCACTCGATGAAGTCGACGGGATCGGCCGTTGCGCCGCGCGGGTCGCCGCAACGCGCGACCCATTGCGGCGGGCGTCCGGGTCCGGCGTTGTAGGCGATGGTCGTCAGCAGCATCGAGCCGCCGAAATCGCTGGTCAGGTCGCCGAGATGGAAGCTGCCCAGCGTCATGTTGAAGTCGGCGTCATAGAGCCGCTCATCCGAATAGGGCAGGCCCAGCTGACGGGCGACCGAGCGCCCCGTGGCCGGGATGAACTGCATCATGCCCCGGGCATTGGCATGGGACCGTGCGCGAGGATCGAAGCTGGATTCCTGCCGCGTGATGGCGAGGGTGAACTCGATCGGTGCCGCGCCGGCGACCGCAGGCGGCAGACGGACCGGGTACTGCCGCTCGGGGATCAGGAAGCCGCGCTGGCTGGCGGCCCGGCCCACCATCATGGCGGTGAAGCCTTCACCGTAGTTGCGCGACAGATCCATCAGCAGGGCCAGGCCGGCGGGACCTGGCAGGTCATCGTCCAGCTGGAAGGCAAAGACGCGGAACAGGCTCATCTCGCCGGTCTCGCCGAGGATCCGCATGGCGCGGACCACCTCATTGTTATCGAAGGCGGCGACGTCGGCGGCGGTCGGGACTGGATCGGCGGGCAGGTTGATCGTGGTCAGCCCGGCCTTTTCAGCGGCCAGCTGGCCGTAGAAGGTCTGGATGTGGCGGGCACCGTCCCGATAGTGCTGGATGGCGGCGGGGGTATTGCCCTGGGCCTCGGCGGCACGGCCCAGCCAGTAGAGGGCGCGACCCTGGGTGATCGGGGTCGAGGACATCTGGCGCAGGGCCTCGAAATGCCGCGTCGCGCGAACCGGGTCGTTCAGCTTCACCAGCGCCGCCCAGCCGGCGAAGAACTCGGCATCGACCTTGCGTTCGCCGGCGGGGAAGCCGTGGCCGGCCATGGCGTCATAGGCGGCCTGGCCGTTGCGGCGCTCCAGCGCGTCGAGGAAATAGTTCCGGCGCTCGCTCCACAGGGTGTTCTGGCCCTCGGTGTGCGACGGCGCGGCGGGCAGGGCGGCCAGAAGGGCGAAGCCTTCGGACTGGCGGTTCTGCGAGCGCAGGATGCGGACGCGTTCGAGGGCCACGGCCGGGTCCAGCGCCTGGGTCGGGCTGAGGTTGGCGACGATAGCGTCCGGGCTGTAGGCGGTGCGCAGGGCCATGACGACGTTGGCGACGGCCTGGCGGTCGGACGGGACCAGCGGAATCATGGCGCGGGTCGCCGGACCGTGCGGCCCGAGCAGCAGCATGTTCAGCCGCGCGCTGTGGTCGGCCTCGGTCAGGCTGGAGCCCCAGCGGGTCAGGATGCGGGTCTGGGTCGCGTCGTCGAAGGAGCGGGTGCGCCACCAGTCGGTGATCAGGCGGCGGGCCTCATCGGACCGGCCGCGCTGCTCCAGCGCATCGGCGAGAGCGAGGGCCCCCTGGATGGCAGTCGGTCCGCTGCGGGCGAACAGGTTGATGGCGGCCTCCGGCCCGGCATAGGCGCGGTCCAGCGCCCGCTCGGCGGCGGCGTTGCGGCTGTCGGCCCGGGGCCAGCCGGCGAAGGCGCTGCGGGCGGCGATGAGGTCGCTGACCGGCATCTGGTCGGCCGACGTGTCCAGCAGGGCCCATTCGACCAGCTTGCGGGCGACCGGGTCACCGATCTGCGCGGCGGCGTCGCGGGCACCCGAAATGTCGCGCGAACGGGCCGCGGCCAAGCCTTGGCGGAAGAGCGCCGTGTCCTGGTCGTTCAGCACGCGCGGCTGGTTGCTGACGGGACCCGTGGACGCCACGGCGCTGTACGGCACTTCCTGGGGCAGCAGGGATTCAGGCGCGGGGGCGAGCAGGGCCAGGACGGCCGCAAGGCTGGTAGCGATCATTGCCTGTCCGATCTCCATGCGTCGCGGTTGCGGTCGGGCGACCGGCAACCTACCCTCCAACGCTTAATATCCGGCGACTGTCGCCCCGATTTTCCACGCAGGACCATCTGTCTCAATGACCGCCCCCTTGTTCAAGGGCGTGATCACCGCCCTGATCACACCACTTCGTGACGGAAAGGTGGACGAAGCCGCCTTCACGCAGCTTCTGGAACGCCAGATCGCCGCCGGCATCCACGGCGTCGTGCCGATGGGCACGACGGGCGAGAGCGCCTCGCTGTCGCTCGATGAGCACAAGCGGGTGGTGGAGCTGTGCGTTCAGGTCGCGGCCGGGCGCACCCGCGTTATCGCCGGCGCCGGATCGTCGGCGACCGAAAAGTCGATCGAGCTGGCCCGGTTCGCCAAGACCGTCGGCGCCGACGGGGCCCTGATCGTCACCCCCTATTACAACCGGCCTTCGCAGGCGGGCCTGGCGCTGCATTTCGAGGCGATCGCCGAGGCAGTCCAGCTGCCGGTGCTGCTGTACAATGTGCCTGGCCGGACGGGCGTGGACATGTCGAACGAGACCGTGGCGCGGCTGGCGGCCCATCCAAACATCGTCGGCATCAAGGATGCGACCGGAGACCTGGGCAGGGTCAGCTGGATGCGGGCCAATATCGGCGGGCAGTTCGACCTGATCTCGGGCGATGATCCCAGCTACCTCGGCTACCACGCCCAGGGCGGCGTGGGGGTGATTTCGGTGACGTCCAATGTGGCGCCGGAGGCCATGGTGGCCCTGCACGAGGCCGCGGCGGCGGGCGACTACGCCACGGCGCGCGACTGGCAGGACCGGCTGATCGGCCTGCACAAGGCGCTGTTCCTCGACAACTCCCCGGCGCCGACGAAATACGCCCTGTCGCGCCTGCAGCTGTGTGGCGAGGAGATGCGCCTGCCCCTGTCCCTGACCTCCGATGCGGTGAAGCCGGCCATCGACCGCGCCATGGCGGATGCGGGCCTGGGCTGATGGCGTCCACAGCCCCCAAGATGAAGATCATCGCCGAGAACCGGCGGGCGAAATTCGACTATTTCCTCGAGGACTATGTCGAGGCCGGCATCATGCTGCTCGGCACCGAGATCAAGGCGCTGCGCGACGGGCGGGCCAATATCGCCGAGAGTTATGCGGCGGTGGAGGGGCGCGAGATCGTGCTCGTGAACGCCGACATTCCGCCCTACAAACAGGCCAACCGCTTCAACCACGAGCCGCGCCGGCACCGGAAACTGCTGCTGCACCGCAAGCAGATCGACAAGCTGATCGGTGCCGTACAGCGCGACGGCCAGACCATTATTCCGGTCAAGCTGTACCTGAACGAGGCGGGCAAGGCGAAGATCGAGATCGCCCTGGCCAAGGGCAAGAAGCTGCACGACAAGCGCGAGGCCACAGCCCAGCGCGACTGGCAGCGGGACAAGGCCCGGCTGATGAAGGACCGGGGGTAGATCAGCCCAGCGGCTGGCCCAGGTCGATCATCGGCTGGGCGTCGATGACGCCGGGGGGCGGGGCGGTCATATAGGCTTCGTACCCGCCGGGACCGACCGAGGGCTGGCTCCATTGCTGGATCACCATGCCCATGACGGCGATCAGGCCCGCCATCAGCAGCGCCCACAGCGCCGTCTTCCGTTCCTGAGGTGAAAAGACCCCGTTCGACCCACGCATCACAGCCCTCCAAAGCTGTTCGATCAACGCCAGGTACGCAGCACTGTTCCTCGAGGATGACGCTACACCCGGCGCCCGCTGATTCGCGTGGCAGGAGAGCCACACTCGCCGATTTGGAGAGCGGTGTTCGGTCAGGATTCGATGATTTCGCGGGCCCGCCGGAAGATGGCCTCGAACATGGCGGGGGTCAGCCGGCCGGTGTTCGTGTTGAGGCGGGAGCAGTGATAGCTGTTCAGGATCACATAGCCGCCCAGCGTCGCCTCGACGCCGTGGCCGGGCGGGGCCGCGGAGCCGGACAGGCCCATCGCCTTGAGCACATTGCGCCGCGAGACGTCGCCGAGGGTGACGATGACCTTGAGCCGGGGCAGGGCGGCCAGCCGGGCGGTCAGGAACGGACGGCAGGTGGCCTCCTCGACGGGCAGGGGCTTGTTGCCGGGCGGGGCGCAGCGGACGGCGTTGGTGATCATGCAGTCGACAAGCTGGAGGCTGTCGTCGGGCCGGGCCTCGTACCGGCCGGTGGCGAAGCCGGTCTTCAGCAGGGTCTCGTAGAGAATGACGCCGGCGCCATCGCCGGTGAAGGGCCGGCCGGTGCGGTTGGCACCGGTACGGCCAGGGGCGAGACCCGCGACCAGCAGCCTGGCGTCCGGGTCGCCGAAGGAGGGGGCGGGGCCGTTGAACCAGCCAGGGTTCTGGCGCTGGTTCTCTCGCCGATACTCCACCAGGCGGGGGCAGAGGGGGCAGTCGCGGGGTGGCTCGGAGGGTGTGGTCGGCAAGGCGGGCGAATCCTTCGGCGAGGGGCGGGCGCGCATGTCCTCATTGGTGTATTACGCAGGGATGGAGAAGCCCGGCTCGCAGCAGAAAGCGCCGCCGCCCGTTCCGTTCGACGGCGCGGCCGGGCTGGACGACGCCATTGTGGTGGCGCTGGGCTGCAATGACTGCGGGGTCTGGCGCGACTGCCGCGAGGCGCTGGAGGCGGCGCTGGCGCGGTTCCGGGCCGAGGGGATCGATGTGGTGGCGCGGTCGTCCTGGTGGCGTTCTGCGGCCTGGCCCGATCCGACGGACCCGCCGTTCCTGAACGGGGTGGTCATCGTCCATACGGCGCATGACCCGCATCAACTGATGGCGGCACTGGGCCGGATCGAGGAGGCGTTCGGGCGTCAGCGCGGTGCGGCCAATGCGCCACGGACCCTGGACCTCGATCTGATCGCCTATGGCCGGACGACCGGAGACCTCGACGGCCTGATCCTGCCGCACCCGCGTGCGGCCGTGCGCAGGTTCGTCATGGGCCCGCTGGCGGAGATCGCGCCGGCGTGGATGCTTCCCGGGGGAGAGACGGCGAAGGCGCTGGCCGCGTCGGCTTCGATCGGAAAAGACGCAGTGCCGCTGGGTTGACGCCTCATTCCCGCCCATGCGGCGTTGCACAATTCAGGCTGACCCTATAGTTTGTGCGGTTCTCCCCCCGCGCCCGAGGATATTCATGGCTCGCGTCACTGTCGAAGACTGCATCGAGAAGGTGCCGAACCGGTTCGGCCTGGTCCTGCTGGCGGGCAACCGCGCCCGCGCGATCGCCAACGGCGCGCCCCTGACCCTCGATCGGGACAACGACAAGAACCCCGTCGTGGCCCTGCGCGAACTGGCCGACTCGACCGTCGTGCCGGACGAGCTTCGCGAGACCGTCATCGTTGCCCTGCAACGCGTCGACGAGCGCACCGAAGCCGAGGACGAGGCCGAAATCGTGGGCCTGCTGGCTGAACCCCAGCACATGAACATGGCCGAGGCCGAGCTGATCCGCGCGCTGCAAAGCGACCGCGACGGCGGCCAGGAGGAACGCTACTGACGGCGGATCCCGCCAACGGTATCACCATCCTGCCGGCGCGGCAGCCCGCGCCGACGCCCGAACCCGCCAATCTGAACGATCCCGGCGGTCCGCGTCCTCACGCGGATCCGGAACCCCATCCCCGCTCGAGGGTGCTTCGCCAGTTCGAACTGGTCGAGGCGGTGCGCGCCTATGATCCCACCGCGGACGAGGCGCTTCTGAACCGCGCCTATGTCTATGCGATGAAGATGCACGGCTCGCAGATGCGGGCCTCGGGCGATCCCTATTTCGCGCATCCGATCCAGGTCGCCGGCATCCTGACCGACTACCGGCTCGATACCGCCACCATCGTCACCGCCCTGCTGCACGATGTGGTCGAGGACACCTCGGCCACCCGCGACGACATCGCCGAACGCTTCGGCGAGGAGGTGGCCTCGCTGGTCGAGGGGGTCACCAAGCTGTCGCGGCTGGAGCTTCAGGCCGAGCACACGCGCCAGGCCGAGAACC
The DNA here is from genome assembly GCA_030285985.1 of Aquidulcibacter paucihalophilus. Taxonomy (NCBI): domain Bacteria; kingdom Pseudomonadati; phylum Pseudomonadota; class Alphaproteobacteria; order Caulobacterales; family Caulobacteraceae; genus Aquidulcibacter; species Aquidulcibacter paucihalophilus. The sequence goes on along the minus strand of CP127384.1, from coordinate 1,788,828 downwards.
TGCGCAAATTCATCCTCGCCATCTCGAAGGACGTGCGCGTCCTGCTGGTGAAGCTGGCCGACCGTCTGCACAACATGCGGACGCTGAAGCATGTGAAGCCCGAGAAGCGCGAGCGCATCAGCCGCGAAACGCTTGAGGTCTATGCGCCACTGGGCCGGTCGATCGGCATCCATTCGATCGCGTCCGAACTGGAAGAGCTCGCGTTCGAGCACCTGAACCCGACCGCCCGCACCGCCATTGAGCGGCGGCTGGAGGCGCTGAAACTGGAACACGGACGCGCCATCGACGGGGTCTCCCGCGAGGTCGAACGCGTGCTGGAGGAGGCCGGGGTCCGGGCCAAGGTGTTCGGCCGGCAGAAGACGCCCTATTCGATCTGGCGAAAGCTGCAGCGCAAGTCGGTGGGTTTCTCGTCCCTGTCCGACATCTACGGCTTCCGGGTCATCGTCGAGGCCGAGGACGACTGCTACCGCGCGCTCGGGGTGATCCACCGCGCCTGGCCGATGGTGCCCGAGCGGTTCAAGGACTTCATCTCCACGCCCAAGTCGAACAACTACCGTTCGCTGCACACGACCGTGGTCGGGCCGTCGGGGCTGCGAATCGAGATGCAGATCCGCACCGAGCCGATGGACCGGGTCGCCGAGGACGGGGTGGCGGCGCACTGGGCCTACAAGAACAAATCCTATGGCTTCGACAAGGAGGCCATGGAGCAGGACGGTGGACGCGACCCGCTGCAGAACCTGCGGCATCTGGTGCAGGTCATCGAACACGGCGAGGGCGGCGAGGACTGGGTCGAGCACGCCAAGCTGGAGATGTATCTCGAGCAGGTCTTCGTGTTCACGCCCAAGGGCTCGCTGATCACCCTGCCGCGCGGCGGCATGCCGCTGGACTTCGCCTATGCCGTCCACACCGAGGTCGGGGACACGGCGGTCGGGGTCAAGATCAATGGCGAACTCAAGCCGATGCGGACCCAGCTGCAGAACGGCGACGTGGTCGAGATCGTGCGCGGTGCCAAGCGGGAGATTCCCGTCGACTGGCGCTCCCTGACCATCACGGGCCGGGCGCGGTCGGCGATCCGTCGGCACATCCGGACCTCTGAGCGCGGTGAGTTCCAGAAGCTGGGCCGGGCCACGCTCGACCAGACCCTGTCGCGTGCGGGCAAGTCCCTGGCCGAGGTGTCGCTGAAGGCGATGCTGGAAACCTTCGCCTTCGCTTCGGAGGAAGACCTGTACGAGGCCATCGGCCGCGGTCGGGTGTCGGCGGCCAAGGTCGGCGAGACCCTGTTCCCGGCGCTGAAGGGGCGGCTGAAGGCCGGCCCGGACCGCAAACGCATCGGCGATGAGCAGGCGCGGCTGTTTGTGCGCGGCGGCGGATTGACGCCGGGCATCAGCGTCCATTTTGGCCACTGCTGTTCGCCCGTGCCCGGCGACCGGATCGTCGGCATCCTGGAGCCCGAGGCCGGGCTGACGGTTCACACCATCGACTGTCAGAAGCTGGCCGACTACGCCGACGACGATTCCGTCTGGCAGGACCTGCAATGGACGCCGCAGGCGGAGCAGGGGGCTGTGGCGTCCGCGCGCATCCGCGCCACGATCAAGAACGCCCCTGGTGTCCTGGGGCAGGTCGCCACCATCATCGGTGAGGCCGGCGGCAATATCCTGAATCTGGTCATGAGCCACCGGCAGCAGGACTTCTTCGATGTCGACATCGACATGGAGGTCGAGGACGCCAAACACGCCACGGCCATCATGGCCGCCCTGCGGACCAATCCCTCGGTGGATACGGTCGAGCGGGCGAGGGGGTGAGCGAGGCACCGGGGAGCCCGGACAACGCGGACCAGATGGCCTCGGCCTCTTACCGCCTTGCGGCCCTCGATCCGGACTTCATCCTCAGCGATTCCATGCGCGGCGTGCGCTTTTTCATGGAATACGCCAAGGCTGAGGAGGCCCTGCGGACCTGGGGCGTGAGATCGACCATCGTGGTCTTCGGCAGCGCCCGGATCGGTGAGGACGGGGCCGGCCAGCACGCGCGCTGGTACGCTGAAGCCCGCGCGTTCGGGCGGCTGGCCTCCGAGCGGGGTGGCGCGCTTCGGGATACGCCTGGCCAGCCGAGAGACAATGTCATCGCCACCGGGGGCGGCCCCGGCGTGATGGGTGCCGCCAACCGCGGGGCGCACGACGTCGGCGCGCCGTCGATCGGCTTTAACATCACCCTGCCGCACGAGCAGGAACCCAACGGCTGGTCCACGCCCGAGCTGACCTTCCGCTTTCACTATTTCGCCATGCGCAAGATGCATTTCGCGATGCGGGCCAATGCGCTGGTGGTCTTTCCGGGCGGCTTCGGCACGTTCGACGAACTGTTCGAGATCCTGACCCTGCGCCAGACCGGGAAGTCGCCGGCGATCCCCATCGTCCTCTTCGACGAGGCCTGGTGGCGCTCGGTGATCAATTTCGACGTCCTGATCGAGCACGGGATGATCGCCGCCGACGATTTCCGCCTGTTCCGTTTTGCCGAGGACGCCGACGCAATCTGGCGAACCCTGCTGGATTGCGGCCTGAAGCCAGGCGAAAGCCTGGAATGACGCAGGCGCGTGACTTCTGTTGCGGCCGCGGCTGAGCTAGACACCACGCCATGACCTCAGACGACGTACTCAACGAATTCCGTGGTGCCGGCGCCCTGCGCGAAGGCCATTTCGTGCTGTCCTCGGGACTGCACAGCCCCGTGTTCCTGCAGAAGAACCTGGTGTTCATGGACACGGCGCGTTGCGCCCGTCTGTGCAAGGCGCTGGCGGAAAAGATCACGGCGGCGGTCGGCCCCGTCGACGTGGCCATCTCGCCGGCCGTGGGCGGCATCATTCCCGGCTATGAGACCGCGCGCTGGCTGGGCGTGCCGTCCATGTATGTCGAGCGGGAGGGCGGCACTTTCAAATTGCGCCGCGGCTTCCATGTCGAGCCCGGGCAGAAGGTCGTGATGGTCGAGGACATCGTCACGACGGGGTTGAGTTCGCGCGAATGTATCGCGGCCATCGAGGCGGCGGGCGGTACGGTCGTGGCGGCGGCGTGTATCGTCGATCGGTCGGGCGGCCGGGCCGATGTCGGCGTGCCGCTGGTGGCGCTGGCGACGCTGGATGTGCCCGCATACCCCGCCGACGCCCTGCCGCCCGAACTGGCCGCCCTGCCGGTTGAGGACCCCGGCAGCCGCCGGCTGGCGAGCAAGGGTTAGGCGAATGGCCTCTCCGGTACGCCTCGGCGTCAATATCGACCACGTCGCCACGGTGCGGAATGCGCGCGGCGGCGTTCACCCCGATCCTGTGCGGGCCGCCCGCGAGGCCCTGGCGGCCGGCGCAGACGGCATCACCGCCCACCTGCGCGAAGACCGGCGCCACATCACCGACCCGGACATCGAGGCCCTCAGCCTGCTGTGCGCCGAGGCCGGACGCCCCCTGAACCTCGAGATGGCCGTCACCGACGAAATGCTGGCCATCGCCCTGCGGCACCGGCCGCACGCGGCCTGCCTGGTGCCGGAGCGGCGCGAGGAGGTCACGACCGAGGGCGGACTGGCCGTCGCGGGGCATGAGGCGCGCATCGCACCGGTGGCCAGGGCGCTTTCCGACGCAGGGATAAGGGTGTCCCTGTTTATCGAGCCGACCTCCGAACAGGTCGACGCCGCCCATGCAGTGGGCGCGCAGGTCGTGGAGTTCCATACCGGCCGCTACTGCCATCTGTCCGGCGATGACCGGGCGGTCGAGTTCGAGCGGCTGCAGGCAGCAGCGACGCGGGCCTTCGATCTGGGCCTGGAAGTCCACGCCGGGCACGGCCTCGACTACGTGACGGCCGCCCACATGATGGCGATCGCCGAGGTCCGGGAGCTGAATATCGGCCACTTCCTGATCGGTGAGGCTCTTTTCGTCGGCCTGACCACGGCCATCCACCGGATGCGGGCCGCCATGGACGCCGCGGCGTGATCATCGGGGTCGGCGCGGACCTGTGCGATATTCGCCGGATCCAGACCTCGCTGGACCGCTTTGGAGAACGGTTCAAACAACGCTGTTTCACGGACATCGAGCGCGCCCGGTCGGACCGGAAGCCTGATCCCGCCTGGAGCTACGCCAAACGGTTCGCGGCCAAGGAGGCCTGCGCCAAGGCGCTGGGCACGGGCATGCGGGCAGACGTCTACTGGCGCGACATGGGGGTGGTGAACATGCGCTCCGGCCAGCCCACCCTGGCCCTCACCGGGCACGCCGCCGAACACCTGTCCAGGCTGACGCCAAAGGGTCACGAAGCCCGGATACACCTGACCCTCAGTGACGAGCACCCCTATGCACTCGCCTTCGTGGTGATCGAAGCCTTGCCGATATCTTAATCACGTTATACCGATTTCGCCGCAAAGACCGCGGACAGCGGCTGGGGGACAGAGTAACAATGAGCGACGAGCACAAGCCGCACGACGATCACGGCCACGGTCACGGCGACCATGGCCACGGTCACGATGATCACGGTCACGGTCACGATGACCACGGACATGCCGCGCCTGCCGCCCATGGTCATGACGACCATGGTCACGCAGCGCCCGCCGCGCATGGCCACGACGACCATGGCCACGCTGCGCCCGCCGCGCATGGCCATGACGACCACGGACACGCGGCTCCCGCTGCGCACGGTCACGATGACCACGGACACGCTGCCGCTGCGCATGGTCACGACGACCATGGACACGCTGCTCCCGCTGCGCATGGTCACGACGACCATGGACATGCGCCCGCTGCGCATGGTCACGACGACCATGGACACGCTGCTCCCGCTGCGCATGGTCACGACGACCATGGACACGCTGCTCCCGCTGCGCATGGTCACGACGACCATGGACATGCGCCCGCCGCGCACGGTCATGACGACCACGGCCACGATGCAGGGCACGGTCACGACGCAGGCCATGGGCATGACGATCATGGTCACGCTGCCCCCGCCGCTCATGGTCACGATGACCACGGCCACGCCGCGCCGGCCGCCCACGGCCATGACGACCACGGACATGCCGCGCCCGCTGCGCATGGTCATGACGACCACGGTCACGCAGCGCCGGTCGCCGCAGCCGCCGTCGCCGGGGCCGCTGTGGCCGCCGCAGCCAAGCCGCCCGTCTGGAGCGACTCAGGCGACGCGCCCTTCGAGGACGTCGACGCGACGCCCGTCTACGCCCGCGGGTCAGGCAAGAAGCGCAAGTCCAAGGGCGGCTCGAGCAGCGAAGGTATGGAGATCTTCAAGACGATCTTCTTCGCCCTGCTGATCGCCCTGGTGCTGCGTGTCGTGCTGTTCCAGCCCTTCACCATTCCGTCGGCCTCGATGGAGCCGAACCTCTATGAGGGCGACTACATCGTCGTGTCGAAGTGGAGCTACGGCTATTCGAAGCACTCGATCCCGTTCAGCCCCCCGGTCTTCAACGGCCGCATCATGCTGCCGGGCGTCAGCCAGGAGCCCCGCCGCGGCGACATCGTCGTGTTCAAACTGCCGCGCGACAATGAGACGGACTACATCAAGCGCCTGATCGGCCTGCCGGGCGACCGCATCCAGATGATCGACAATGTGCTGTTCATCAACGGCACGGCGGTCCGTGACGTCGAGATGAGCCGCCAGGACGTCCAGAACCTGTACGGAACCCAGACCGTCATCCAGATGCGCGAGACGCTGCCGGAAGGCCGTGAGATCAACATCCAGGACTGGGGTCCGGGCAATATCTCCGACAACACCCCGGTGTTCGAGGTTCCCGCCGGCCACTACTTCATGATCGGTGACAACCGCGACAACTCGCAGGACAGCCGCTACGACGAGTCCGTCGGCGTGGGTTATGTCCCGGCGGAAAACCTGATCGGCAAGGCCGAGATCATCCTGTTCTCGTGGAAGCCAGGCGCCTCGCTGTGGAACCCCGTCAGCTGGTTCTCGAAGGTCCAGCCGAGCCGGTTCTTCACCGTTCTCGACTGATGGCTGACCGAAGGGCCGAGGCAGTTCAGGCGCTGCGGCGCCGCCTCGGCCACGACTTCCGGGATCCGGCGTTGCTGGACCTGGCCCTGACGCACGCCAGCGTCGGGGAGGGGGCCGAGCGCGATGCGCGCGGGCGGCCGTTCGCGGACAACCAGCGGCTGGAGTTCCTGGGTGACCGGGTGCTTGGGCTGCTCGTGGCCGACCGGCTGGTCCGCGACTTCCCCGGATCCGATGAGGGCGAGATGTCCTCACGCCTCCACGCCCTGGTCGACAAGGCCGCCTGCGCGCGCGTGGCCGAGGCGCTCGGCGTCGGCGACGCGATGCGGCTGTCACCCGGCGAGGCCAAACAAGGCGGCCGGCGGCGCGAGGGCGTGCTGGGCGATGCGATGGAGGCCCTGCTCGCCGCGGTCTGGCTGGACGGCGGCTTCGATGCGGTCCGGACGGTGTTCGACACGGCGTGGAAGGACGAACTCTCCGCCCCACCGCAAAAATCGCTGACCAATCCGAAATCCGCGCTGCAGGAGTGGGCCCTTGGGCTCGGAAAGCCCCTGCCGGCCTACCGGATCGTCGAACGGAAGGGGTCAGACCACGCCCCGACTTTTACCGTGGAAGCGAGCGTGGCCGGATATCCGCCCTTGACCGCACAAGGCCGTTCGCGTCAGGACGCGGAGAAGGCGGCCGCGATCGGCCTGCTGCAGCGTGAAGGCGTGATTTGACCGATACAGAAAACCAGCGGGCCGGCTTTGCCGCCATCATCGGCGCGCCCAATGCGGGCAAGTCCACGCTGGTCAACCGGCTGACCGGAACCAAGGTCTCGATCGTCACGCAAAAGGTCCAGACGACCCGCTTCCCGGTGCGCGGCATCGCCATCGAGGGGAATGCCCAGATCGTGCTGGTCGACACGCCCGGGATCTTCACCCCGCGCCGCCGTCTGGACCGGGCCATGGTCGCCTCGGCCTGGGGCGGGGCTTCGGACGCGGATGTGGTCGTCCACCTGATCGACGCCGCCTCGCACATCGCCTCGGAAGGCAAGGAAGGCCAGGCGGCCGACCGACGCTCGGCCGAGGACACCGAGACCATCATCGCCAATCTGAAGGCGTCCGGGACCCAGGTCATCCTGGCCCTGAACAAGATCGACGGCATGCGCCGCGACACCCTGCTGGCGCTGTCGCATGCGATGTTCGAAACCGGCGTCTACTCCGAGGTCTATATGATCTCAGCCCTCAGCGGCGACGGCGTGGATGACCTCAAGCAGCGGCTGGCGCGGTCGATGCCGGCGGGCCACTGGCTCTATCCGGAGGACCAGTCGGCCGATGTCCCGATGCGGGTGCTGGCGGCCGAGATCACGCGCGAAAAGGTCTATCTGCGCGTCCACGAGGAACTGCCCTATTCGGCGGCGGTGGAGACCACGGCCTTTGAGGACAAGGCCGATGGCTCGGCCCGGATCGAACAGATCATCTATGTCGAGCGGGAGAGCCAGCGGCCGATCGTGCTGGGCAAGGGCGGCCAGACCCTGAAATGGATCGGCCAGAAGTCGCGCGAGGAACTGACTGAACTGCTGGACCGGCCCGTACACCTGTTCATCACGGTCAAGGTCGATCCGAAATGGCAGGACAGCCGCGCGCTCTACGCCCAGTTCGGGCTGGATTTCGACGTCTAGGTCTTGTTTCAGGTTCCCAGACAATCCGGGGGACACCCCCGGCTGACGATGGCTGCCATTGCGCTGCTGGTCGTGGTCGTCGTCGGCCTCGTGGCCTGGCCGACAGTCCGACCCGGGGCGACCGCGACGGCACCCGAGCCGCCTCCGCCGCGGCCTCCGCTCGTGGTGGTCGAGTCCCTGCCGCAGCTGACGGAACAACTGAACCGCTGGGGCGGGTCGGGGCAGTTCACCGGGGGCGTGTTGGTCGCGCGCGGCGACGAGGTGCTGTTCCGGCAGGTCCACGGCTTCGCCAACCGGAGCCTCGGGACACCGCTGGCGCTGAACTCCAGGTTCCGGCTCGCCTCGGTCAGCAAACAGTTCACCGCGGCCGCCATTCTGCGGCTGCAGGATGATGGGGTCCTGTCAGTCGATGATCCGGTCTGCAAATGGATCCAGCCCTGTGCGGCGGCCTGGGTGCCGGTCAGGCTGCATCACCTGCTCGGCCACACCTCAGGCATTCCGGATCTGATGGCGCGGCCCGGCTGGGGCGTTCGACGCGTCACGCCCGCCACCATGGAAGAACTGACGGCTGAATCCACCCAGTACGGGCTCCAGTTCCCGCCGGGGACCAAGGTCCGGTACAACAACGCCGCCTACAACCTGCTCGGCGCCGTGGTCGAAAAGGCCAGCGGGAAGCCGCTGCACGTCTATCTGCGAACCGCCTTCTTCGAGCCGCTCGGCATGGCGGACACCGGCTATGACGACGACGCCTCGGACGTGGTCGTGGGCTACGCCAACCTCGGCGGCGGCGGTCCGTCGCCGCAGCCGGATCACAATGTCAGCATCATTGTCGGGGCAGGGGCGTTGTATTCCACGCTCGACGATCTGCTGGTCTGGCAGCGGGCGCTGCATCACGGTCATCTGCTCAGCCCGCGCAGCCATGCGATGATGATCGCCGACCATGCGCCGTCCGACACGCCGGATGAGCGCGGCCGGCCGAGACGCGACTGGGGCTATGGCCTGTTCAGCAACAGCATCGGCCAGCGGGTCTCGCCGGCGTTCATGGACCGCCAGACCTTCCACACCGGCAGCTGGTCGGGGTTCCGCAATCTGGTGAGCTACCAACCGGACGCGGACGTGACGGTGATCGTCCTGTCGAACAATTTCCACCAGCGGGACGCGGTCTTCCTGCTGTCCCAGCAGGGGATGGCAGAAGCCCTCGGGCGGCCGTTCCCGACGGCGATGACGCGCTAGGCTCGCGGCCGTCAGGGCTTTCCACGCCGGAACGGGAAGACCGCCCGCAGCGAGGCGTTCCGGAGCCACAGGCCGCCCCACATGAACAGACCGAGATAGACGCCGAACAGGGTGTGGCTGAACAGGGGGTTCTCGACACGGAGATTGGTCGCGATGGCCCCGCCGAGCAGGCCGGTCATCAGCACCGCGCCGAACAGGCTGGTGCGCGGGATGACGTAGAGGACCACGCAGGCCAGCTCGATCAGGCCGATCAGCAGCAGGTATTTCGCCGGCCAGCCGAGCGGGGTCATGCTCTGCTCGGCGACCATGTCGGCCATGAGGAATTTGGGCGCGATCGAAGCCGCGAGCATGAACAGGACGAACAGGCCGCTCAGGACCCGCCCCGTCCACACGGAGGGCGCGGTCTTCACTGGTCCGCCTCACAGGTCACGGCCGGCGTGGTGTTGACCATCCACGGCACGCCGAACTTGTCGATCAGCCCGCCGAAACCGGGCGACCAGAAGGTGGCGGAGAACGGCATGGTCGGCTGGCCGCCCTCGACAAGGGCATCGTACCAGCGCCGGGCCTCGGCGGCGTCTTCGGTGTGCAGGGTGACGTCGAAGCCGTTCTTGAGCTGGTCGAGGGGCGGGGCGTATTCGGGCGGCGAATCCGAGCCCATCAGGGCCTGGTCGCCGACCTGCAGCCAGCAGTGCATCAGCCAGTCGCTGTATTCAGGGCCGATCGGCATTTCCGGCGGGGCGTCGCCGTAACGCATGGCGGCGATGATCTCCCCGCCCAGCACCTTTGCGTAGAACTCGAACGCTTCACGGCATTCGCCGCGGAAGCTGAGACTGGTCACGATCTTCATGGTCTTGCTCCGTGAGCCGGTTGATCCGAACAGCGGGTCGTCCTCAGGACGCCCCGCCCGCCGCCAGAAAGGCCTCCAGCCGCTCGAAGGTGCTGGTCCAGCCGTGTTTGTGTCCGGTCAGGCTCTGTTCCGACTTCAGGCCTTCGTGGGTGAAATCCATCAGGGTGCCGCCGTCCGTGGCATCGCTGAGCTGGACGGTGACGAGGGTGTCCACAGGCGGGCCGTCCTCATGCGACTCGTCCCATTTGAAGGTGAAGACCAGCCGTTCATCCGGCACGATCTCGCGATAGACACCGCCCTGCCAGAGGTCCTGACCCGTATCGGGTGAGCGCAGACAGGCGCGCCATTCGCCGCCGACGCGCAGATCCTGGGTGGCGCTGACCGCGGGCCATTCGACCGGACCCAGCCACAGCACCATGACCTCGGGCGTCGTCCACGCGCGCCACACCAACGGACGCGGCGCCGCGAAATGACGCTGCATCTGCAGGGTGGGGCGGGTGGCGATACTGTCGACGAGGGGCATCGGGCGGGCTCTTCAGCGGGTCCGGTCGGGCCGGGCGGTCAGTGGGTCTTGAGCAGTTCGGCCAGCTGGTCGGCGCAGGTCCCCCAGCCTTCATGGAAGCCCATGGCCTCGTGCTGTTTCATCGTCTCGGCGTTCCAGTGACGCGCCGTGGCGACATAGTCGGTCTTGCCGTCCTCCCGCGGGGTTAGCTCGACCGTGGCGACCATGAAGGGCGGGCCGGCGGGCTCCCAGGCCGGGGTGAAGGCGTCGGTCGTGATCCAGCGGCGGTTGGGCTCGACGGCGAGGAAGATCCCGCTGTTCGGCATGACCTCGCCGTCCGGCCCGTGCATGACGCACTTGAACACGCCGCCGGGACGGGGGTCGATCTGGATGTCCGAGATCGACCAGGGCTTGGGCACGAACCACTGCTTCAGCAGCTCCGGCGTCATCCACGCCTTCCAGATCGCCTCGGGCGTCGCATCGATGACGCGGCGAAGGACCAGCGCATGCTGATGGGCGACGCCGTCGGTGTTGCAGGGGTTGGAGTCAGTTTCTTGGGCCATCGGGGTCCCCTTTCTGGATTTTCTTCAAATAGGCGTCGAGACGGTCGAAGCTGGCGTCCCAGTAGCGGCGGTAGTGTTCCAGCCACTCGGCGATACCCTTCATCCCCATGGGTTCAAGGCGGGCAGGGCGCCACTGGGCCTCGCGGCCGCGGCTGATCAGTCCGGCCTTCTCCAGCACCTTCAGGTGTTTCGAGACGGCAGGAAGGCTCATGTCGAACGGGGCGGCGAGGTCATTCACGCTGGCCTCCCCCTCGCACAGCCGGGCCAGGATGGCCCGACGGGTCGGGTCGGCCAGGGCGGCGAATTTGGCGGAGAGGGGGTCGGTGGGCATGGGGTCCGCTTCGTATGTAACTGACAGGTTAAATGAGCGCGATCGGGGCAGCTGTCAACCGCAGAGTTAAATATGGACCGGCTGCCGTGGGAACGGACCAGCCGGGTGGCGGGTTCGAACCGGACCCCCTCCCGGAGACTCCCATGAAAGCCCTCGTCCTGAACTGTACCCTCAAGTCGTCGCCGGAGACCTCCAGCACGGAGGCGCTGGCGAAGGTCGTCATCGCTGAACTCGAAAAGGGCGGGGCGGAGGTGGAGATGGTCAGGCTGGTCGACCTGAATCTCAAGCCCGGCATCAAGACGCGTGAGGGCGAGGGCGACGACTGGCCCGCCGTCCATGCGAAGATCATGGCTGCCAATATCGTCGTCTTCGCAACCCGACCTGGCTGGGCCAGATGTCCAGCGTCTGCCTGCGTGCGCTCGAACGGATGGACGCCATGTTCGGCGAGTTCGACAAGGCGGGCCGTCCCGTCGCCTTCGGAAAGGTGGCCGGTGTGGTGGTCACGGGCAATGAGGACGGGGCCCACAACATTGTCGCCACCGTCTGTCAGGGCCTGATCGACATGGGCTTCACCATCCCCGGCCAGAGCTGGACCTACTGGCACCTCGGCCCGGGACCGGGCCCCGACTACGTCGAGACGGATCAGGGCCACGACTATTCCGACCGCGTCGGCCGCAACGCCGCGCGCAACCTGCTGGCCCTGGCCAAGGTCCTCACACCCGAAACCTATCCGGTTCCGGAGAGTGGCGAGGCCTGACGCCCACACTCCGTTCGTGACGGGGCGGGAAAAGCCGGGATAGGGTGGGGCATGTCCCTGATCGCCCTGACCCTCGCCGCCGCTCTCCAGACCACGCCGCAGCAGGAGGCCGCTGCTGCCCTGGACGCCCTGCACGCCGCCGCCGCGCGGGCCGACTCCGCCGCCTGGGCTGACAGGCTGGCACCCGGCATGGTGTGGATCGGCAATGAGACGTCCGAGCGCTGGGACCGTGACGCCTTCCTAGGCTTCGCCGCGCCGATCTTCGCGCGGGGCGAGGGCTGGGTCTATGCGGCGCGGAATGACGGCCGCGACCGCCATGTGACCCTCGCGCCGGATCCCTGCGCCTGCGTCGCCTGGTTCGATGAAGTGCTGGACAGCCAGACCTACGGCACCGCCCGGGCCGAGGGGATGATGGTGCGTGATGGCGGGGCGTGGCGCGTGCTGCGCTATGCGCTCAGCTATCCGATCCCCAATGATCTGGCTAACGGGATGACGACCGAAATCAAGGCGTTCGAAGCCGCGACGCCCATTGTCGACGCGCCCGGCGAGGCCACCGACACGCCGGAGGAGGAAGCTGCCGCGGTCGTTCTGGACGCCCTGCACGAGGCCGCCTCCAAGGCGGACGGCGCGGTCTATTTCGACCTGTTCACGCCCGACGCCACCTACATCGGCTCCGATGTGACCGAGCACTGGTCGATCGCCGAGTTCCGATCCTATGCCGAGCCCTATTTCAACCGCGGCCGGGGCTGGACCTATACGCCACGGTCCCGCGCCCTGACCCTCGCGCCACTGGACTGCCGCTGCGTGGTCTGGTTCGACGAGGCGCTGGACAGCCAGTCCTACGGCACCAGCCGGGGCACGGGGGTGCTGGTGCGCGGCGCGGACGGCCGGTGGTGGATCGCCCTCTACGCCCTGACCTTCCCGATCCCCAATGCGCTCGCGCGGGACATGACGGCGCGGATCCGGGCGGCGGCGGTGCCTTAACGGGAAACCGGAACATATGGCCAACCCCGGCGCAGTCCTCTAACACCGCCGGATGGATTTCACCGACGACGCCTTCGTCCTGTCCGCGCGCGCCCATGGCGACACCGGGGTTGTGGTCGAACTGCTGACCGAGACACACGGCCGACGCGCGGCCTATGTCGCCGGCGGGGCCTCCCGCAAGATGAAGCCGTTCCTCCAGCCCGGCGCGAGGGTCGTGGCCGACTACAAGGCGCGGACCTCGGACCATCTGGGTTCGGCGCGGCTTGAGCCGGTGGGGGAGGGGCCCAGCGCCCTGTTCGACGATCCGCTGGCCCTGACCGGCCTCGCCGCGGCCGCGGCGGTAGCGCAGGGGTCCCTGCCGGAGCGCGAACCGCATCCGGGGGCCTTCCTGGCCTTCGAGGCGCTGATGTCGGCCTTCGCCCTGCCGGACGTCTGGCCCGCCATCTTCGTCCGGTTCGAGGCGGGGCTGCTGGAAGATCTGGGCTTCGGCCTGGACCTCAGTCGCTGTGCGGTCTCCGGGACCATGGACGACCTGGTCTGGGTCAGCCCGCGCACCGGCCGCGCCGTCAGCGCCGACGCCGGGGCCCCCTACGCCGACAAGCTCCTGAAACTGCCGCCGTTCATGCTGGGTGCCCAGGCCGGGCTGGGCCAGGGCGATGTCGGCGCGGGCCTCGACCTGACCGCCCATTTCCTGGAGCAGTTCGTTTTCCACCCCCAGAACCGGCCCATTCCGCCCGCACGGGTGTGGATGATCGACAGGCTGCGCGAGGCTGGACGGCTCTGAATCCGGCCTCCGGGAAATGCGACGCCTGCGGAGCAAGCGGTGCAGACGGGCCACGCAGGACCTGAAAGACGACTGAACCAGCGGCCTTCACGGAACCGCCGCCGAGGCGTCTTCGGACTGTTGTGGCGGAACCCTATGCCCCCGTCGCGTGCATCGGCACGGCAACGATCCTGGGGGATAACCATGAACAACCATCGGCTTTTGGCGGGCGTTTCGACGCTCGCGCTCGTTATCGGCGGCGTGATGCTGTCGTCCAGCCCGGTGCTGGCTCAGGCCGTCGTGGCGGATCCGGACGGCCCGGTCGCCGCGCTCGACGAGATCGTTGTCTTCGGTCTCGGCCAGAGCCGCCAGCAGGCCTCGATCACCGAAGCCGCCATCGCGGTCGAAGCCCCGGGCACCAGCCCGCTGAAGGCCATTGAACGCCTGCCGGGCGTCAGCTTCCAGTCGGCCGACGCCTTCGGCAACTACGAATGGTCCGCGCGCATCGTGCTGCGCAGCTTCAACCAGAACCAGCTCGGCTTCACCCTCGACGGCGTGCCGCTGGGTGACATGAGCTACGGCAACCACAACGGCCTGCACATCTCGCGCGCCATCATCTCCGAGAACGTCGCCCGCGTCGACGTGGCCCAGGGCTCGGGTGCGCTGGGCACCGCTTCCAGCAGCAATCTGGGCGGGGCGATCCAGTTCATCAGCCGCCGTCCCGATGATGTGTTCGGCTTGGACGTCGCCGGCACCTACGGCAGCGAGGACACCCTGCGTGGCTTCGTCCGGGTTGACACCGGCGCGTTCGGCCCGGCCGGCACGGCGATGTCGCTGTCCTTCGTCGATCACGGAATGGAAAAGTGGAAGGGTCTCGGCGAGCAGAACCAGCAGCAGTTCAACTTCAATCTCCTCCAGCCTGTCGGCCGCGGCGAAATCACCGGCTTCCTCAACCACTCGGAGCGTCGCGAAAACGACTACCAGGACATGTCGCTGGAGCAGATCGCGCGCCTCGGCCGTGACTGGGACAACAAGTCCGACAACTATGCGAACGCCGTCACCAATGCGGCGATCTATCAGGCCAACCCGGGCGGTGACTGCCCGCAGCTGGGCGGCGGCACCGGTGCCAACGCCTATGTCGGTGGCGCGCGCTGCATCGACGATGCCTATTTCGATGCCTCGGGCCTGCGCGACGACACTCTGGGTGCCCTGACCCTGAACTACCCCGTCACGGACGCCCTTGAGGTTTCGCTGACCGGCTATGGTCACAATAACGAAGGCCCGGGCCTGTGGTGGACCCCCTATGTGGCCACCCCGGCCGGCGCGCCGGATCAGTCCGGTGCGGCGATTGCTGTTCCGAGCCCGATCTCGGTTCGCACGACCGAATACGACATCGAGCGCCGCGGCGTGATCGGCTCGGCCACCCTGACCGTGGGCGGCCACGAGATCGAGGGCGGCTTCTGGATGGAGAACAACGACTTCAACCAGGCCCGCCGCTTCTACGGTCTGGCCCGCGCGGCCAACACCCGGAACTCGCTCGACTTCCTGGCCAATCCCTTCTTCACCCAGTGGGAGTACAACTACGAGACCGAGACCCGCCTGTTCTATGTGCAGGACAGCTGGTCGGTCACCGAAGCCCTGACCATCAACGCCGGCTTCAAATCGCTGAGCGTCGAGAACTCGGCCACCACCGTGACCGGTGACAACAAGACCGGGACCATCAAGGCGGAAGACAACTTCCTGCCCCAGGTCGGCGTCGCCTGGGACCTCGACAGCGACCACCAGCTGTTCGCCTCCTATGCCGAAAACCTCCGCGCCTTCGAATCCTCGAACACCGGCGGTCCGTTCTCGGCCTCGGCGGCGGGCTTCGCGGCCCTGCGGACGACCCTCGAGCCGGAAAGCTCCAAGACGCTGGAAGCTGGCTGGCGCTTCCGCTTCGACCAGCTCCAGGGCTCGGTTGCCGTCTATGACGTGCAGTTCGAGAACCGCCTGCTGGGCGTCGCGCTCGGTGCCCCGATCCTGGGTCTCGGCAACGGCATCCAGAACGTCGGTTCGGTCCAGAGTCGCGGCTTCGAAGCCGCTGCTGTGTGGTCGTTCACCGACAGCTGGTCGGCCTTCGGCTCGTTCAGCTATAACGACTCGACCTACGAAAACGACGTTCGTGACGGCACGGGGGCCCTGGTCGCCGCCACTGCCGGCAAGTCCGTGGTCAACACGCCCGAGACCCTGGCACGCGCCGAACTGGCCTATGATGACGGCAGCCTCTACGGCACGATCGCGGGTGCCGTCACCGGCGAGCGCTTCTCCAGCTACCTGAACGATGAGTCTGCCGGGTCCTACACCCTGTTCGAACTGACCGCCGGCTACCGCTTCATCGATCATGGAGACTGGCTGGACGGGACGGAAGTCCAGTTCAACGTGACCAACCTGTTCGATGAAGATCACATCTCGACGGTCGGCTCGGGCGGCTTCCAGAACGGGGCCGGTCGTCAGACCTTCCTGCCGGGTGCGCCCCGCCAGGCTTTCGTGACCCTGCGTCGCAGCTTCTGATCGCCTAACAGTCGTGTGTAAGGACGGGGCGCACCGTGACGGTGCGCCCCGTTTCCCCTTTCTGCCCGGAGATGGCGAAATGAACAGCCTTTCGAGACGTGGCCTGATGGCCGGAACTGTCGGTGCCAGTCTGATCGCAGGTGCCGCGCGTGCGGAACCCGATCCGCATTCTCAGAGCGCCCAGACCCTGACCCGGATCGCCTTCGGTTCCTGCGCCAAGAGCGACAAGCCCCAGCCGATCTGGGACGCCGTGCTGGCTGCCCGTCCGGACCTGTTCATCTTCCTCGGCGACAATGTCTATCTCGACACCCGCGACCCCGCGGTGATGCGTCGGAAATACGCCGAGATGGCCGCCCAGCCCGGATTCCAGCGGCTGAAAGCCAGCGGCATCCCGATCCTCGCCATCTGGGACGACCATGACTTCGGGGAGAACGACGCCGGCGCAGACTATCCGATGAAGGAAGAGAGCCGCCGTCTGTTCCTGGACTTCTTCGGTGCCCCGGCTGACAGCCCGCGGCGCACGCGCGACGGCATCTATACGGCCCATGTCTTCGGCCCGGCGGGGCGACGGGTGCAGATCATCCTGCCGGACCTCCGCTGGAACAGGACGCCCCTGGTCCCTCTGGAACTGGGCGACCAGGGCTATGAAGCCTGGGTCCGGAAACGTGCCGAGGCCGGCGAGCCCACGCCCGGCCCCTATGCCCGCAATCCGGACATGACGGCGACCCAGTTGGGCGAGACCCAGTGGCGCTGGCTGGAAGAGCAGCTGTCGGTGCCCGCAGATGTCCGTGTATTCGCCTCAAGCCTGCAGGTCGTGGCCGATTTCGCCGGCTGGGAGGGCTGGATCAATTTTGCCCATGACCACCAGCGCCTGATCGCCGCCATCCGTGACCGCAAGGCCGATGGTCTGATCTGCCTGTCGGGCGATACCCACTACGGCGAAATTTCGCGTCTGGACGTCAACACCCCATATCCATTGTGGGACATCACCTCGTCGGGCCTGACCGAGGTCTGGCCGGTGACACCGCCGAACGCGCTGCGGGTGGGCGAGGTGTTTCGGGACCAGAATTTCGGTCTGCTGACGATCGGCTGGGGCGACGACCGTCCGACGGTTCTGGCCGAGATCCGCGACGTCAACGGCACAGTCCGGCTGGAGCAGGCGATCCGCACAGGTGACCTGACTGTCGGCGGATGACACAGGGTGTGGGTTAGGGTGTCGGGTCCCTAGACTCCGGGACCGAAACACCCGATTCGAAGGCCCATGACCGTTCACACACCGCCGCCGGAAGGCGGACGCATCGTCGACGAGCCGATGAGCGAGGCGCTCTCGCGCCGCTATCTGGCCTATGCGCTGTCGACCATTACCAACCGGGCGCTCCCGGACGTGCGCGACGGCTTCAAGCCCGTGCACCGGCGCATCATGTACGCCATGCACCAGATGCGGCTGAACCCGCAGGCGGCGGCGCGCAAATGCGCCAAGGTCGTCGGCGAGGTCATGGGCGGCTACCACCCGCACGGCGACGCCTCGATCTATGACGCCCTGGTGCGTCTCGCCCAGGACTTTTCGCAGCGCTATCCGCTGGTCGACGGCCAGGGCAATTTCGGCAACATCGACGGCGATAACGCCGCCGCCATGCGCTACACCGAGTGCAAGCTGACCGCTGCCGCCGTCCTGCTGATGGAGGGCATCGACCAGGACTCGGTGGACTTCAAGGCCACCTATGACGATCAGGACGAGGAGCCGATCGTCCTGCCGGCCGGCTTCCCCAATCTGCTGGCCAATGGGTCGTCGGGCATCGCCGTCGGCATGGCCACCTCGATCCCGCCGCACAATGTCGGCGAACTGATCGACGCCTGCCACCTGCTGCTGGAACGCCCCGACGCCACGACCGAAGAGCTGGCCGGCATCGTCCCGGGGCCGGACTTCCCGACCGGTGGCGTCGCCGTCGAGGGCCATGCCTCCATCCTCGACGCCTATGAGACGGGCCGGGGCGGGGTGCGGTTGCGGGCCCGCTGGGAGACCGAGGACCTCGGTCGCGGCGTCTGGCGCATCATCATCACCGAGATGCCCTACCAGGTGCAGAAGTCGAAGCTGATCGCCGACCTCGCCGACCTGATCGAGCACAAGAAGGCCCCCCTGCTGGGCGACGTCCGAGACGAGTCGGCCGAGGACATCCGGCTGGTCATCGAGCCCAAGAGCCGGACGGTCGAACCCGAGGTGCTGATGGAGAGCCTGTTCAAGCTCTCCGATCTCGAGATCCGCTTCCCGATCAACATGAACGTGCTGGACGCCACGGGCACGCCGCGCGTGATGGGACTGAAGGCCTGTCTGCAGGCCTTCCTCGATCACCGTCGTGAGGTGCTGGTCCGCCGCGCCGGCTGGCGGATCGACCGGGTCGAGAAGCGACTGCATCTGCTGGAAGGCCTGAGGATCGTCTTCCTCAACCTCGACGAGGTGATCCGGATCGTCCGTGAGGAGGAACAGCCCAAGGCCGTCCTGATCGCCCGCTTCGGTCTCTCGGAGCTTCAGGCCGACTTCATCCTCGACACCCGACTGCGCCAGCTCGCGCGGATCGAGGAAATGACGATCGAGAATGAATACAAGGCACTGGCAGACGAACTTGCGGCGCTGCAGTCGCTGTCGTCCTCGCCCGCCAAACAGTGGAAACAGGTCGGCAAGGACCTCGAGACCGTGCGCAAGGCGCTGGTCTCGCCGCGCCGGACCACCATTGCCGACGCGGTCGACGCCTCGGCCTTCGTCTCGGTCGAGGCCTTCATCCCGCGTGAGGCCATCACCGTCATTCTGTCCGAGCGAGGCTGGATCCGCGCTGCCCGCGGCAAGGTCGAGGATCCGTCGGAGCTGAAGTTCAAGGAGGGCGACAGCCTGGCGTTCCTTGTGCCCGGCTATACGACCGACAAGATCCTGGTCGCGGCGTCGGACGGCCGAATCTTCACGGTCGGGGCTGACAAACTGGCCTCGGGCCGCGGGCATGGAGAGCCGCTGCGCCTGATGATCGACCTCGACGAGAAGGCCGACATCATCAACCTCCTGGCCCACCAGCCGGGTGGAAAGCTGCTGGTCGCGTCAAAGGCCGGCTACGGCTTCATTGCCCCCGAAGACGAGCTGCTGGCCCAGAAGCGGGGCGGCAAACAGGTGCTGAACGGCGAGATGCTGGCGGCCATCCGGATCCACGGCGACCACATCGCGGCCATCGGCGACAACATCAAGGCGCTGATCTTCCCGCTGGCCGAACTGCCCGAGATGGGCCGGGGCAAGGGCGTCAAGCTGCAGAACTACAAGCAGGGCGGCCTGGCCGATGTGGCGGTGTTCGACGGTGCCCACGGCCCGGAGTGGGTCGACGGCGGGGGACGGCGGCGCAACTGGCCGGACTGGAAAGACTGGCTGGGCAAGCGCGCCGGGGCCGGGCGGCAGGGCCCGCGCGGACTCAGGAAGTTCCGTTAGTCTCGGCCATCCAGCGCTGCACGAGCCTCAGGCATGTGTCATGATCCGCGTTCAACTGGTCAATCGCAGCGTCCGCGGCGGCCTGATCGGTGTTGCGGGTGATCGAGCCAAGGGCCCGGCTTGTGCTGGCGGCGAAGGCCTCCGACAGCTGCGCCGCGGTCAGGCCGAGCGGCTGGGCGAACAGGGTCGCCGCCGCGATGAAGCCCCGGCCGTTCCGGTCTGAACTGGCCCGGGCCTCGGTATTGCCGGTGAAAGCGTGCAGCGATGAGGTCGCGGCCATGATCCCCGCGCAGTTCATGGCCTGTTCGTAGCGCTCGGACGACACCGGGGCCGGTGCTGCGGCCGGCGGGGCGGCGTCCTGCGGCGAGGCGAGGGCGAAGGCGATGGCCAGGAGAGGTGCGAACATGGTGGTCCCTTTGACAGCCCTCAGCCTATCCGCCGCGATCACGCGCATCAATCTGTTCCGCCGTGCGGGCGAAAGCCGGCGGGTTGCGGCGATTTCACTATCCGGGCGACCGGACGCGGGCGATACTCGCCCCCTAGGCTGGAGAAACCGAAATGATCGTCACCCTGATCGTCATCGCCGTCATCGTCGCCCTGGTGCTGTTCATCGTCGTCGGCGCCTATAACAAGCTGGTCGCCCTGGACCAGCGCGCGGACCAGTCGTTCGCCGACATCGACGTGCAGCTGAAGCAGCGCCAGGACCTGATCCCGAATCTGGTCGAGACCGTGAAGGGCTATGCCACGCACGAGCGCGGCACGCTGGACGCCGTCACCCAGGCGCGCGCCGCCGCCGCCGGCGCCACCTCGGTCAATGACAAGGTGCAGGCCGAAAACATGCTGACGGGCGCGCTCGGCCGGCTGTTCGCGGTCGCCGAGGCCTATCCGGACCTCAAGGCGAACACCAACTACCTCGAGCTGCAGCGCGAGCTTTCGGACATCGAGAACAAGCTGGCCGCCGCGCGCCGGTTCTTCAACAGCGCCGTTGGTGAGTTCAACGCACTCCGCCGCCAGTTCCCCACCGTCCTGTTCGCGGGCATGGTCGGCTTCGGCGCGGACAAGCCCTTCTTCGACGTGGGCGAGGGCGATCGCGCCGCCATGAATGCCGCGCCGCCCAAGGTCCGCTTCACGGCGTAAGGGGTCGCATTGATGGGCGCCGTCGGGCTCCAGACCCATATCTGGGCGAACAACACCCGGTCCCTGCTGCTGCTGGCCGCCTTCCCCGTCCTGATGATCTTCATCATCTACGGACTGCAGCTGGTCCTGATGGGGTTCGGCTTCCTGCCCGGAACGGGGCGGGGGCTGGGCGACGACATGGCCCTGGCCGCCTCCTGGCTGGGCGGCACGATCCCGCTGGCCTTCGTCGTCGCCGGCATCTGGTTCGCCATCTCCTATTTCGGCAGCCAGACCATGATCGACCTCATGACCGGGGCGCGGAAGGTTGAGAGGAAGTCTGAGCCGGACCTGTACAACCTGCTGGAAAACCTCGCCATATCGCGCGGACTGCGGACGCCGACACTGCGCGTCATCGACAACGACAGCCTCAACGCCTTCGCCACCGGCCTCCACGAGGGTCAGTACAGCATCACGGTCACCCGCGGACTGGTCGCGGCCCTGACCCGCGACGAACTGGAGGCGGTGCTGGCGCATGAACTGACCCACGTCATCAACAAGGACGTGCGGACCATGGTGATCGCCTCGATCTTCGCGGGGATCATCAGCGTGATCGCGGAGCTGGTGTTCCGCGGCCTGATCTATTCGCGCGGTGGCGGGAAGCGGGACAACAAGAATGCCATGCCGCTGATCCTGATCGGCCTGGCCTTCGCCGCCGTCGGCTTCGCCCTGGCCATCGTCATCCGGATGATGCTGTCGCGGACGCGGGAGTTTGTCGCCGATGCCGGAGCGGTCGAGCTGACCAAGAACCCCGACGCCATGATCTCGGCCCTGCGCAAGGTGGAGGGCCGTTCAAGCCTGAAGGGGCCGGATGAGGTGCAGCAGCTGTTCCTCGACAACCAGCCGGACGGCGTCGGGCTGGAAGGCCTGTTCGCCAGCCATCCGCCGATCCAGAAACGGATCGACGCCCTGGTGAAATTCGGTGGCGGAATCGATCCGGGGGTGTGGAACGACACGGACCCGGGCCCGGGCGAAGCCTATTCGACGTCGACTCCCGTGGCCGGCTGAGCCAGTCGCGTCCAGCCGAGTTTGGTCAGCTGTTCCATCGGCCGGAACCCGGACTTGTAGTCCATCTTCCTCGAGCCGCGGACCCAGTAGCCGAGATAGACATAGGGCAGGCCGACGATCTGCGCCTGCCGGACATGGTCGAGGATGGCGAACCGGCCGAGGCTGCGGGCCTCGAGCGTCGGGTCGAAGAAGCTGTAGACCATCGACAGGCCGTCCCCGAGCAGGTCGGTCAGGCAGACGCCGACCAGATCGCCGGGACCGCCGTCGGGCGAGGGCAGGCGGTACTCGATCAGATGGGTCCGGACGGCCGTATCCTCGACCATGGCGACGTAGTCGAGCCAGCCCATGCCGCTCATACCGCCGCCGGGATGCCGGCCGTTGAGGTAGCGGCGCAGCAGGTCGAACTGTTCGGTCGTGGCCTCGGCCTCGACCAGATCGCGCGAAAGGTCTGTGTTTCGCTTCAGTACCTTGCGCTGTGATCTTGAGAAGCTGAACTCAGGCACCGGCAGGCGGACGGAGACGCAGGCGTCGCAGGATTCACAGGCCGGGCGATAGGCGATGTTCTGGCTGCGCCGGAACCCGGCCTGGGTCAGCTCGTCATTGACGTGGACGCCCTCGCTGAACGGCAGATTGGCGAACACCTTCCGCTCGGTCTGGCCCGGCAGATAGGGGCAAGGGGCCACGGCTGTCATATAGAAGCGAAGCTGGCGCTGGGGAACGAAGGTCACGGCCTCAGGTCCGCATCCAATTTCGCCGACAGGGAAGTGCTGGCCGCTTCATCCCGTGATTTGCACCCGCGCCAGGGGCCGGAGCAAGGCCATTCGCCCCACACATGCATGCGGGGCGCGGGCTCACAGGCTGGTATCCGTCGGCAGGACCGGAGCCTCGCGCAGCAGGACGATGGCGATGCGGCGATTGCCGGCCAGGGTGGGATCATCGGGATACAGCGGATCCGAACCGGCCTTGCCCGAGACCTGATAGACCCGGTCGCCGTCCACGCCGGCGCTTTGCAGGATCAGCCGTGAGGCATTGGCGCGGGCCGAAGACAGGGCCCAATCGGTCGGCAGGGTGGCGCGGTTTGATCCGGGCGCGGCCGAGGTGTGGCCGGTGATCGAGATGCGGTTGGGCAGCTGGTTTATGACCCGCGAGACGGTGCGCAACAGCAGCTGGGCCCGCGCGTTGGGCCGGGAGGAGGTCGGATCGAACATCGACCGCCCTTCCTGGTCGACCAGCTGGATGCGCAGACCTTCCGGTGTCTGGTCGATGATCAGCTGTTTCGACAGTTCGGCCAGTTCCGGCATCGACTGCATGGCCTGGCGCAGCGATTCGGCGGCCGAGGCGAATTCGGCGGCCTCGCGGCGGGTGATCTCCTCGCGCAGGGCCTCTTCGCTGGCGGCGGCGAGGTTCGAGTTCTGGCCGACTGCCTGCGGCGAATCAGCCGGGGCCTCAGGGGCCAGTTCGCTGATCACGGACTGGGAACCCGAGCTCTTGGAGCCGTCGTCGCCGAGGGCCGTGCCACCCAGAATCCCGCCGGAGCCGGAGGTGGTCGAGGACACACTGGCCGGCGCGAAATACTCCGCAATGCCGCGCTTCTGTTCGGGATCGGTCGTATTGATCAGCCACATCAACAGGAAGAAGGCCATCATCGCCGTCACGAAGTCGGCGTAGGCGACCTTCCAGGCACCGCCATGGTGGCCGCCGCCGACCACCTTCTTGATCTTCTTGATGAGGATCGGACGATCGCTCAGGGACATGGCAGGCGGACCTTTGGCGAAGAACTCAGGGGCAGGGTGGGGGCCTCAAGGTTAAGGCCGCGTTTCCCATGTCGCGCCTTGCCCGGACCGGGCCGGTCGCATAGTCGTCAGGCGTGAGCACCTCCGAAACCGACGCCTTTGACATCACCGCCTATCGCCGGGCCCTCGGAGGATTCGCGACCGGGGTCTGCGTGGTGACGGCGCATACGCCCGACGGGCCCTACGGCATCACGATCAACTCCTTCACATCCGTGTCCCTGAGGCCACCGCTGGTACTCTGGTGTCTGGACCGGGCCTCGGACCGCCACGACGGCTTCGCCGGCGCTGAACGATTCGCCGTGCATATGTTGCCGGTCGAGGACCGCGAGATGTCGGATCGCTTCGCCTGGGGCGTCTGCCGCCTGTCATCCGACGAATTCGACAGTTCCAGCCCTGAGCCGCCCAGATTGAAGAACGCCCTGACCCGACTGGACTGCGTCGCCGCGGAGCGGATCATCATGGGCGACCACCTGACGATCGTCGGCGCGGTCAAGGGGTTCGAGACGCGGGCAGGGGCCGGCCTGACCTATTTCCGTGGACGCTACGGCGTCGCCGAGGAGCCAGGCGTATGAAGATCGGTTTCGCGGGTCTGGGCGTGATGGGCGGCCCGATGGCGCGCCATCTGGTTCAGGCAGGACATGAGGTCACGGGCTTCAATCGCTCGCCGGACAAGGCAAGGGCCTGGGCCGATGCGACCGGCGGAGCATTCGCCGCGACGGTGGCGCAGGCGTCAGACGGCGTCGAGTTGCTCATCCTGTGCGTCGGCAATGACGATGATGTGCGGCAGGTCGTGACGGAGGCGCTGCCGCATCTGGCCGCCGGTGCCGTGATCGTCGATCACACCACGACCTCAGCCCGCGTGGCGCGCGAGATGGCCGCGCTGTCGGCCGAAACCGGATGCGCCTTCATCGACGCCCCGGTCTCCGGCGGGCAGGCCGGGGCCGAGAACGGCCAGCTCAGCGTGATGGCCGGCGGGGATGCGGCTGCGCTGGCGCGGGTCGAGGCGACCCTGATGGCGTATTCCAAGGCCGTGAAACACATGGGGCCGTCGGGCTCCGGCCAGTTGACCAAGATGGTCAACCAGATCGCCATCGCCGGCGTCGTTCAGGGTCTGGCGGAAGCGGTGCATTTCGCTGAGGTCGCGGGCCTCGACACGACCGCGGCCTATGACGCCATTTCCAAGGGTGCCGCGCAGTCCTGGCAGATGGACAACCGCTGGAAGACCATGGCCGAGGGCCAGTTCGAGTTCGGGTTTGCCGTCGACTGGATGCGCAAGGATCTGGGTCTGGTGCTGGATGAGGCGCGCGCGAACGGCGCGCATCTGTCGCTGACGGCGCTGGTGGACCAGTTCTATTCCGAGGTTCAGGCCATGGGCGGCGCGCGCTGGGACACCTCGAGCCTGGCGGCTCGGCTGCAGGACCGGGTCAGGAAGGCCTGAGCCCGAGTACGGCTCCATGATTTCGCATAATATATCTTATGCGCATTCTGGATACAGCTCCGGGGACGCGACCTACGGTCCCTGACCCACCGTCGGCGCGGCATCCAGCAAGGCGATCGCTTCACGGACATAGCTGGCGTGTGCGACCACCCCGATGCCCAGCGGTTCATCCGACGGACGGACCTCGGACGTCAGAACACCAGCGATGAACGGATGGTCGGGCTGCACGGTGCCCGGCAGTTTGCGCGCGGCCGGCGTCCAGAAAACGGGCCCGCCTGAGTTTCCCGGAAAGACTGGAAAATCAAGCAGAAAGACCGGAAAGTTCTCGACCGGTGTCAGTGGCCAGGAGGCGATGCGGCCCGTCCTCAGGATTGGAAAGCCCGCTGTGTTCGACGAATAGCCGCGCGGAAAGCCGAGCGTCATCAGCTCGTCCCCCGGCCCGACCTGCCAGCTGTCCAGGTCCTCACCGCTGGCCAGCCAGCCCAGGGGTATGGCGGCGCGGGTGAAGGCCGGCGGGGCCGAAATCTCCATCACGGCGATGTCGCGCTCGGGATGTTTGGTCCAGAGCCGGTCGCCGGCCATGTCACGGATGCGCAAGGGATCGGGCGCGAACCGCCAGCCGCCGCCCGGCATCTCGCTGCGCCAGCCCATGCGGGCGTCCCGGTTGCTCATGCCGTCGAGCACATGGTGCGCCGTCACCAGCACGGTCCGGGGCGTGCCGTCCGGGCGCGGCGCATTGATCAGGAAGGCTGTGCCGACGCGGCGGGTGCCGTCACCGTTGTTCTGATCGATCTGGACCGTGGCGCTGATCAGGCCGACGGTCAGGTCCCAGGCGGGCGCAGCGAGCTCCGCTATGGGCGGCTCCTGGATCTGAACCGGGTCCTGCGCCTGCACCAGCTCCCAGGCGGGTTGAGGCGGCGTCTGAAGATCGAACATGGAGCCTGTCCCGTCACTGGCGTTTGTCATTTGACGGCGGGTGGCGTGCGGGCACAAGGTCCGGCGTCATTTCAGGGGCTTCGACATGAACCGCCGCGACCTTCTCGCCACATCCGCCGCTGTGCTCGCGGCAACCGCCCTTCCCGCCCAAGCCCGCCCATCCGGAGCCTCGATGTCCCAAGGTACGCCCGTCCCGCCCGTCGCGAAGAAGATTCCGGTCCGCATCGAGCAGCTGGGGCGCGTCCGCACCGACGACTATCAGTGGATGAAGGACGACAACTGGCAGGCCGTGCTGCGCGACCCGACGCTGATCAAGGCCGACGTCAAGGAACACCTCGAGGCGGAAAATGCCTATCGCGAGGCTATGATGGCCTCGACCCTGCCCCTGCAGGCGGCGATGTTCGAGGAGATGAAGGGGCGGATCAAGGAGGCGGACAGTTCGGTCCCCTCCCCTGACGGCCCGTGGGAGTATTACGTCGAATACCGCACCGGGGATCAGCATCCCCGCTATATGCGCAGGCCGCGGGGCGGGGCCGGTGAAGCCCAGCTGCTGCTCGACGCCAACGCCCTGGCGGCGGGCAAGGCCTATTCGGAGGTGTCCTCGGCGGGCCAGAGCCCGGACCATACCCTGTTCGCCTATTCGGAGGACGCGCAGGGGTCCGAGGTGCACCAGATCTTCGTCAAGGATCTGGCGACCGGTGAGGTCCTGCCCGATCCGGTCGGCTCGGCCATCGGCGACTTCACCTTCTCACCCGACAGCCAGTGGCTGTTCTGGACCAACCGCGACGACAACGGCCGTCCGGACAAGATCTTCCGCCGGCCCGCTCGCGGTGGCGAGACGACCCTGGTCTACCAGGAGGACGACGACGGCATGTTCATCGGCGTCGGCCGCACGGCCGATGACGCCTTCATTCTGATCACCGTGGGCAACCAGGAGACATCCGAGGCGCGGGTCATTCCGGGGGCCACCCCGACCGCAACGCCCGTCGTGCTCCAGCCGCGCGACGTCGGCCGGCTGTACGAGGCCGACCACTGGGGTGACCGCTGGGTGATCCGCACCAATGCCGACGACTCCATCGACTTCAAGATCGTCGAGGCCCCGACGGCGACGCCGGGCAAGGCGCACTGGACCGATCTCGTCCCGCACACGCCGGGCCGCTACATCGAGGGCGTGGCGCTGGTGAAGAACCATATCGCCCGTCAGGAGCGGGCCGACGCCAACACCCGGATCATCATCCGCGACCGGGCCGGTGCCGAGCACGAGATCGCCGTGGACGAGCCCGCCTACTCCCTGTCGCTGGCGGGGGCGTCGGAGTTCGACACCACGGTCATGCGCTACGGCTACAACTCGCCGTCCACGCCGACCTCGACCTATGACTACGACCTGGCGACGCGCGAGCGGACCCTGCGCAAGGTGCAGGAGGTGCCGTCCGGCCATAACGCGGCGGACTATGTCGTGGAACGGCTCAACGCCCCTGCCCCTGACGGCGAACTGGTGCCGGTGACGGTGCTGCGCCGGCGGGATACGCCGGTCGACGGTTCCGCGCCGGTGCTGCTGTACGGCTACGGCTCCTACGGCAGCCCGATCCCGGCCAGCTTCTCGACCAACCGGTTGTCGCTGGTCGACCGGGGCTGGATCTACGCCATCGCCCACGTGCGCGGCGGCTCCGACAAGGGCTGGAACTGGTTCCTGACCGCGCGGCGGATGACCAAGAAGAACACCTTCACCGACTTCATCGCCGCGGCGGAACACCTGATCGCCCGCGACTATGCCCGGGCCGGTCAGATCGTGGCCGAGGGCCGGTCGGCAGGCGGGATGCTGATGGGGGCGATCAACAACATGCGGCCTGACCTGTGGGCCGGGGTGATCGGCGGCGTGCCGTTTGTCGACGTCATCAACACCATGAGCGACGTCAGCCTGCCGCTGACCCCGCCGGAATGGCCCGAATGGGGCAATCCGATCGAGGACCCCGAGGCCTACGACTACATGATGAGCTACAGCCCCTACGATCAGGTCGGCCCGATGGCCTATCCGGCGGTGCTGGCCACCGGCGGCCTGTCGGACCCGCGGGTGACCTACTGGGAACCCGAGAAATGGGTGGCGAAGCTGCGGCCAGCCACGACCTCGGGCAAGCCAATCCTGTTGAAGATCAACATGGAAGCGGGCCACGCCGGGTCATCGGGGCGGTTCGACTATCTGAAGGAAGTCGCCCACGACTATGCCTTCGCCGTCTGGGCCATCGACAAGGGGTGGGAGCGGGGCTGAGCCCCGCCCCGGCCTCAGGGTTCGAGCGTCCAGGTATATTGCCCGACGCTCTCGGCGGTCAGAACCACGAAGTCACGGGTCTCGTAGCCCGCCGGGCACGTCGAGCTGCCGTCGGACCAGAAGGTGTAGGGTCCGGGGTACTGGACGCACAGGGGATGGTTGCCACGCCAGACCCGGCCCGAGCCATCCGTCGTGTCGCCATACATGTAGAAAATGGTGTTGTCGGTGGAGACCAGCGCGGTACAGGCCCCCGCATTCACCGTGTACCAGCCGCGGTTGATGAACCGGCCGGTCCCGACCTCGATATAGGAGATCGCAACGGTGCCGTTGCGGCCACTCTCATTGCAGACCCGGATGTCGATGGTAGAGGCCGGCGGCGGCGCGGGGGGTGCCATGCCCGGCTTGGACTGGGCGGCGGCCACGCCCGGCGAGCCGGCGACGATTGAAACGGCCAGAGCCGCGACGAAAAGATGTGTTCTCATGATCCCCTCTCCCCGGTTGAGGGTTTAGGTTAACAAGGTTCTCCGAAGATGCCACTGACCGTTGCTGACAACTGCACCCGACCCCGGCGGACCCGATGAGCCCTGTGCTGAGGGATGCCGTCGAAGGCGACCTGCCGGCGATCACGGCCCTTTATGGCGCCGAGGTCGAGGGCGGCACCGCCACCTTCGAGACCACGCCGCCCGGGCTTGAAGAGATGATCCGGCGCTTCGCGGCGGTGCAGGGACACGCCCTGCCGTGGCTCGTCGCGGAAACCGATGGCCGTTTCGCCGGCTATGCCTATGCCTCGCCGTTCCGGCCGCGTCCGGCCTATCGCTATGGCGTCGAGGTTTCGATCTATGTCGAGGCGCACGCGCGTCGGCGGGGCGTGGGCCGGGCCCTTCTCGAAGGCCTGATCGCCCGAAGCCGCGACCATGGCCTGCGGCATCTGATCGGTGCCATCAGCGACAGTGACACCAGTGAGGCGTCGATCGCCCTGCACCGGGCGCTCGGATTCCGGGACGCCGGCGTCTATCGCCAGGTTGGCTGGAAATTCGAACGGTGGCTGGACGTCACCCTGATGCAGCTGGACCTCGATCCCGACGGTGCGCCGCCGGCTTCGCCGGGGCTGGACCTGACGGGCGGCCTCGCTTGACACCGGCTTGTAACGGGCGTGGATGGCCTCCGTGCGGAGCCTGAATGTCATCCTGATGCTGCTGGGCGCCTTGGCGGTGCTTCTGCTGGGCGTGGCACCCGGTGCGGCCATGACGACGGACGCCCCGCCCTGTCATGAGGCCCCCGCCCATGCCGGAGTGGGGCATGAGGCCCCTGCCCCGTCCGGCAAGGCCATGGCGGCCATGGCCTGCTGCGTTTCCTGCGTCGTCGCACCGCCCGTGCAGCCTCCGCCGCGCGACCTGACAGCCCGCCCGGCAAAGCCTGCGCCGCCGGTTCCGGCCTGCCTGCCCATCGGCCGGATGCCCGCTCCGGAGCATGGGCCGCCGAAGGCCTGATCGCGTCGCTCTTCACTGTGCCGCTGCTGCGGCGCGCGATCGTCCCATGTTCCCAAGGAGGCCATGATGGCTGTCCGTCTATCCGCGTCCCTCACGGGCGCATCCCTGCTTGCGCTGGCCATGCCCGCCGCCGCGCAGGATCATTCCCACCCCGCCATGCCGCCCGCAGCGGCCGCGCCCCAACAGCACGTTCACACGCCCGGCATGGTCATGCCCGCGCCACAGGCAGAGCCCGTGGACCCTCACGCCGGCCATGACATGGCAGCGATGGATCACCCGATGACCAGTGCGCTCGGACCCTGGCCGATGACCCGCGACGCCTCGGGCACCAGCTGGCAGCCCGATCTGGCCGAGCACGGCGGCGTCCACGCCACCGCCGGCGACTGGTCGTTGATGGGGCATGCCCGGCTGAACCTCGTCCATGACCGGCAGAACGGCCCGCGCGGCGACGAGAAGACCTTTGTCAGCGGCATGATCATGGGCGCCGCCCGTCGCGACTTCGCCGACGGCTCGGTCCTGAACCTGCGGGCGATGCTGAGCCCGGACCCCTTCATGGGCAAGGAGGGCTTCCCCCTGCTGCTGGCCGCCGGCGAGACGGCGGACGGTGTGACGCCGCTGGTGGATCGCCAGCATCCCCATGAGCTGGTGATGGAGCTGTCGGCCTCATACGCACGCAGGCTTGGCGAGAGCGACAGCGTCTTCGCCTACATCGGCCTGCCCGGCGAGCCGGCCTTCGGACCGCCTGCCTTCATGCATCGCATGAGCGCCATGGACAGCCCCGAGGCACCGATCACCCACCACTGGCTGGACTCAACCCACATCGTCTTCGGCGTGGCGACGGTCGGCTGGGTGCATGACGCCTTCAAGCTGGAAGCCTCGACCTTCCGCGGCCGCGAGCCGGATGAGGATCGCTATGACATCGAGACGCCCGAGCTGGACAGCTGGGCGGTGCGGGCGTCGTGGAACCCGTCGCCGGAATGGTCGCTGCAGGCGTCATACGCCGATGTGACCGCCCCGGAGCAGCTGGAGCCGGATGAGGACGAGACCAAGCTGTCCGCCAGCGCCATCCACACCCGGCGCGTCGGTCGGGACGGCTGGTGGAGTTCGACATTCGCCTGGGGTCGGAAGACCAATGACCACGACGAATCGAAGGACGCCTGGCTCGCGGAGACTGCCTTCACCCCGGACGGCGCCTGGACCGTGTTCGCCCGGGCCGAGCGGATCGAGACGGACGAGCTGGTTGCGGGCCCGGGCGGAGGCCACGGCCCGCTCTATGTCGTATCGAAGGCTTCGATCGGGGCCGTCCGGGACTGGCGCGTGACGGACAATGTCCATCTCGGCCTGGGCGCGCTCTACAGCGTCAACAGCGTACCGGGAGGGCTTGAGCCGCTCTACGGCGGCGATCCGGACGGCGGAATGATCTTCGCCCGGCTCAGGATCGAGTGACGGATGGTCGCGCCGTGCAGGCCGGGTGCCTAGCGCGGCGCGATCCCGTTCGGGACCGTTGTGAGCCAGGGTGCCGGGCTGAAGCGGCGCGGCGTCTCCGCAAACGCGCCATGCCGGATGAACTGGCGGGCGAAGGCGACGACGCCGAGGATGGTGGTCTCGTCGAACGGTTTGGACACCGCACCCAGCGCGCCCGCGAACCCGTCGGGGATCTGTTCCGGATTGGCGGTCAGAAAGACCACGGCCGTACCGTGGTCCTTGATCAGGCGTCGGGCGATGTCAGGACCGGTCATCCCGTCCAGCAGATTGATGTCGACCAGGGCCAGCTCAGGCCGGTCCTGTTCGGCGATCGCGAGGGCACCGGCCGTGTCCATGGCACAGCCCACGACGTTGCAGCCGGACTCGGACAGGACCAGCTCAAGCTCCATGGCGAGCAAGGCCTGGTCTTCGACAATCAGGACCCGAAGGTCGGGTACTTCAGACACGGCAATCCCCCGGGCGCCAACCGGACGCATTAACACTCTTGTGTCGGTTAGCGGACACCCAACGCACGGATTCCCGATCGGTTCACCGCCATCGATGCATTTGCGCAAATTTGCATGCGGCAGGGCCCCGAAGCGGGACGACTGGATGCAAAAGGTCTGTCGGAAGGGCTGACGCCGTCAGCAGGGGCGGATGGCTGGGGAACTAGGACCACCAGCGCCGCCATAATCACCAGCAAAAACAGAGCGCTCTTCTATGCTCGGGAACCATGTGCATTGGCGGTGTGCATTAGTTCTCGGGCCGGTTCAAGCTGCCACACGTCTCCAGCATTCGTTCAATTCGGCATCTAAGCGGCGGCATGGTTCCAGACCGCTGCCGAATTATGAGAACGCCACGGCAATCGAGCAGGGCGGCTCCGGCATGGACGTTCAGGGCGGCGCCGATTGAACGCAAGCCCCGTGGCGGCGGATATGCGCCAGGAATGGACATTGGTTGATCGTCTACAAGCAGACCTCGAAGCTGAGGCAGGCGTCCATTTGGGCTGCCCGTCGAGATCGCCGCATCGACGGAACTGGCAACGCTTGAAACTCGTCGCGACCAGACCCATTGCCGATCGTCCGCTTGTCGGCGGAGCGAACGCTCGCGGGTGTCACTCTGGTAAGGCCATAATCGCAAAAGGACATCCAGCTTCCGAAGCCAGATGTCGGGGGTTCGATTCCCGCTGGTCGCTCCAATTTTCATGCGCGTCACGAGGTTGCAACTCCAGTTCGGTCAGGAAGGCCGGACCCGCAACGCGCCGCCGTCGGAGACGGATTGCCCGGGATGAAGCACCACCCGGTCGCCCGGTTTCAACCCCGAGCGGACCTCAGCCAGCTGCCCGTTGTTCTGGCCAATCTCGACCCGCCGCAACCGCGCCCTTCCGCCCTCGACCCTGAACACAGCCCATCGCCCCCGGTCCCGGAACAAGGCCGCCGCAGGAACCCGGACCACCGCCTCCCCGGTCCAGACAATCACCGCCGCCTCGACCCGGTAGCCGTGGCCGACGGCGGACCAGGCCGCGGGCGGATCGACCAGATCGATGATCACCCTGACCCGCTGCTCCTCGACGCCCAAGGCCGACACCTTGAGGAACCCGTAGGGTTCGACCTGCCGGACCCGCCCCCGAAGCGGCGGTCCGTCCCCCCAAGCGTCTATCACCGCAGGCGCGCCTGCGACGATCCGCGCCGCATCGCTCGACAGCAGTTCGGCGACTACCTCGAGATCCCGAGGGTCGCCGATCTCCAACACGGGCGCGCCCTGCGCGATCACGCTTTCGCTTTCCTGCAGCACCCGCAGGACACGCCCGGCCACCGGCGCCCGGATCGTCACCGTGCGTCCCCCGGAACTCGCGGCGGCCGGCTCGATCAAACGCACCCGGGCCGCCTCAAGGGCCGCCTGCCGCACGCCGACACCCGCCCGGGCGTTGCCGGCGGCGGCGGCGGCGGTGCGCACATCGAGACGGGCGCGGTCCAGAGCGCTTTGCGACGCGACCGAGGCGGCGAACAGGGTCTCGGTCCGATCGGCCTCGATCCGGGCATAAGCCAGCCGGGCTTCGGCGCTTTCCAGCTCGGCGCGCGCGAGCGCTAGGGTGGCCTCGGCCGAGCGGACTCCGGCCTGAATCTCCAGCCGGGACAGCTCGTCCACGAAGGTCGCCGGGGCCGGCTCGATGATCGCGATCACCGCCCCGGCCTCGACCCGCTCGCCCGCGCGGTTGCCGACACGCAGCAACCGGCCCGAGACCGGAGCAGAGACCAAATAGACGTCTCGCGCCCGCGTGCGCGCCTCGTCACGGACTGAAACCGTGAGCGGGCCGCGGCTGATCTCGCCGAGGTCCACGAGGACGGGGCGCGGCCGGAAGGCGAAGACGAGCAGCGCCGCCAGCGCCAGCGCGACGGCGACCCAGAACAGCGTCCGGAATTTGAGATTGAACCGGCTGATTTTCAATGCGCTACTCTCCGGTCTTCAGGGCTTCGACCAGATCGAGCCGATCGATCTGCCGCCGCACCATCAGGCTCGCCGCGACAGTAATGACCAGCACCACCACCGCCGCCATGCCGAAAGTCGCGGGCGCGACGGCGAAGGGCAGCCGGAAAAGGTCGGAACTCATGGCGTGGGCCAGATACCAGGCGAGACCGGCCCCTGCCGCCGCGCCCAGCGGCAGAGCGAGGAGCGTCAGAAAAGCCACCTCCCCTAACAGTATGTAGGAGACGTCGGCGCGCGAGAAGCCGAGCACCCGCAGTGAAGCCAGCTCACGTTGGCGCTCGGCGAAGGAGATGCGCACCGTATTGTAGACCACCCCGGAAGCGATCAGGCCGGCGAAGAAGACGTAGACGAGGATGGCCCTGCCCAGGTTCTCGTCGAGCATGGCGGCGAGGCGTGTCACGGCTTCCGCCTGCAGACCCACGCCGACGACGGCGGGCGTCTCTTTCAGATGAGTGTAAAGGCTCGCCGTCCGGTCGGCGTCGACCGTCAGCCAGGCCCCCGACACCTGCGCCCCCTCGCCCAGCGCCCGGTTCAGGTCCTCGATACGCATCCGCGCCCCGGAGCCGACATAGCTGGTGGTGACGGCCGCGACCGGAAGCGCGAGCAACGGTCGGCGGCCTTCCGTGACCTGCGCCTCGACGGTGTCGCCCGCCACGAGCTGGAGCTTGGCGGCCAGATCGCTGGACAGGATCAGGCCGCCGGGATGCGGCTGGACCGGCCGATTGTGGGTGTCGACCATCCTGGACAAGGTCCCGTCCAACGGCGCGCCGGTGATCACCGCCCGCTCCTCGCGCGCGCCGTGGCGCAGGCGAACCGGGACCACACGAAACGGCTCGGCCGCCAGCACTCCATCCTCTCGGGCGAGACTGAACAGGGCAGCCCGAGACCGGGGCTCGACGAAGCTCACCGAGACATCGTGGGGGTTCGATACGGTGAAGCTGGAGTCGATCATCACCTTGATCCCGTCCATCATCGACATCGTGCCGATCAGCAACGCGCCCGAGGCTGCAATTCCGGCCACGGTCAGGGCCGCGCGCCAGGGCCAGCGGATGATCTGGCGCAGGATCATGCGCGATTGCTGATCGAGTATCTTGATCCGGGTGATCCAGGCCCCGGCGGCCTTGGAATAGTCTGGCGGCGGCGCGGGGGTCATCGCTTCCGCCGGGCTCAGGGCCGCGACCCGCCGCACCGCCAGGACCGCGCCGCCCATTACCGTCAGCATCGCCACCCCCACCACGGTGGCGTAGTCGGCCGGATCCGCCTGAAACAGCAGGAAGGGGAAGCGGTAGTACTCCATATAGAGCTCCGCCATGCCCCGGCCGAGCCAGGTTCCCGCCGCGCCTCCGATCAGCACCCCCGCCGCCGCGATGACGGCGACGAGCTTGAGATAGTGGGCGACGATGTCGCGATCCCGGTAGCCGAAGGCCTTCAGCAGACCGATGCCGGCCCTTTGCACGGCGATCAGCCGCGAGATCACCACGTTGACCAAGAAGGCCGCCACCAGCAGGAAGACCGGCGGCAGCACCCGGCCCATGGTCGTCAGCTGGTCGATCTCGCTGGAGACGAAGGCGTCCGAGATCTGGTCGGCCCGGCCATAGGCTCCCGGCGCGCCATAGGGCACCAGCAGGCGATCGAGCGCGGCGATCACGGCGGGCGCGGAGGCACCGCGCGACAGCCGCACCACGGATTCGTTGAAGGCCTCGTCCTGATTGACGGCTTGCGCCAAGGCGCTGCGCCGCATCCAGAGCACGCCGAACAGCCGATCATCGGGAACGAACTGCCCCGGGCCGATGGCGTAGACGTGTTCCGGCGACAGGGCGATCCCCACCACCGCCAGCTCGCGCCGCCCCCCGTAGATCGTGGCCGGAATCCTGTCGCCGATCTCGAGCCGGTGGGCGTCGGCAAAGGCCTGCAGCACCACCGCCTCGTCCCGCTGTCCGGCGGTCGGGAGACGGCCGCGGACCAGATGCAGCCGATTGACCCCCGCCTCTCCCACGTCCGGCAAGGACAGGACTTCGCCGGTGGCGGGCGCGCTCATCCCCTCCATGGCGAAGAGCACCGGGATCCGGATGCGAGTCGCCGCGGCCTGGACTCCGTCGATGGCGCGGATGTCGTCGATCAAACGTTGCGGAGCCCGCACCGTCGGCGCCCAGATGTCCGCGAGCAGGTTGCGCTCATAGTAGGCTCGCCGGGTCTCCTGCAGGGAACTCAGCATCCCGGCGGCGAGCAGATGGACCGCGACCCCGCCGGCGATGACGAACGCGATCGCCAGGGCTTGGACTTTCATGCGCCACAACTCGCGCAGCAGCTTGCGGTCAAGGGCGCCCATCCAGGCAGGCAGGCGGTTCACCAGGAAATCTCCCGGGGTTGGCGCTTGGTCCGGTTTACGCGCACCTCGCGGACCCGCCCGTCGGCGAATATCACCACCCGATCGGCGATGGCGGCGATGCCGACATTGTGGGTGATCAGCAGGGTGGTGGCACCAAGGGTGTCGTTGACGGTCTTCAACGCCTCCAGGACCCGCACGCCGGTGGCGGAATCCAGCGCCCCGGTGGGCTCGTCACAGAGCAGCACGGATGGCTGCTTGGCCACGGCGCGGGCGATCGCCACGCGTTGCTGTTCGCCGCCCGACATCTGGGCGGGAAAGTGATCCAGACGGTTCTCCAGGCCGACCATAGCCAGCGCCTCCTCCGGACGTAGGGGAGCCTCGGCGATCTCGGTGACCAGGGCGACATTTTCGCGCGCGGTCAGGCTGGGCATCAGATTGTAGAACTGGAAGACAAAGCCGACGTGCCGGCGGCGGTATTCGGTCAGCTGCCGCTGGTCCGCCCGGCTGATGTCCGCGCCCCGGAACAGCACCTGTCCGCTGGTCGGCGTGTCCAGCCCGCCGAGGATGTTCAGGAACGTCGACTTGCCGCTGCCCGAAGCGCCGAGCACGACGACCATCTCGCCGTCGGGCAGGTCGAGGTCGACGCCGCGCAGGGCCTGCACCGCCGCCGGACCGGAGCCGTAGACCTTGGTCACGGCCCGGGCGCTGAAGCAGGGCGGGGCCGGCGTCGCCGCGGCCGGGGCGTCAGCGGCGCGCGTCATCGGCCCGCCGTGCGCGGGGGAAGGCCGGATGCGATTGATTGTTCGATCCACAGGGGCATGGCCGCGATGATCCGGGTCAAGGCGTGCAGGATGGCAGCCGGTGACGGTCCATCCTGTGATCTGGATCAAGCGGCCCGTTCTCGTCGCTCAGGAGCCCGTTGTCGCCGCCTCCGCCCTCGCCACTGCCTCGACGGTCCGGGGAAAGCTGCCCGGATTGACGCTGATCGAGTCGATTCCGGCGCGCGCGAGCAGGGCCGCCACCTCTGGATAGGTCGCCGGGGCCTCGCCGCAGATGCCGATGGGACGGCCGTTTCGCTTCGCGCCGGCGACGGCTTGGCGGAGCATCTCCAGCACGCCCGGATCACGCTCGTCGAAATCAAAGGCGACCTCGGCGGAGTCCCGGTCCACGCCCAGAACGAGCTGGGTGAGATCGTTGGACCCGATGGAGAAGCCGTCGAACAGCCGGGCGAACGCGTCGATCTGAATCACATTGTTGGGGATCTCGCACATCACATAAACCTCGACCCCGCCCAGGCCCTGGCGAAGGCCCTGGGCGGCCAAGGCCTCGAGAACCCGCCGCCCCTCGTCCACCCGGCGGCAGAACGGCACCATCAGCCGGACATTGGTCAGTCCCATGAGGTCGCGCACCCGCGCCAGCGCCTCGCATTCGAGGGCGAAGCCGTCGGCGTAGAAGGGATGGGCGTAACGGGCGGCCCCGCGAAACCCCAGCATGGGGTTCTCCTCCACGGGCTCGAAGTCCGTCCCGCCGGCCAGCGAAGCGTATTCATTGGTCTTGAAGTCGGAGAGGCGAACGATGACCGGCCGCGGATAGAAGGCCGCTGCGATCGTGCCCACGCCTTCCGCCAGCTTGCGGACGAAACACGCCCGGGGGGATTCGTCGGCGCTCGCCCAGGTCTCGATGGCCCGGCGCAGCCGTGCCGAGGCGATCCGGTCGGGATGGGCGGCGGCCATCGGGTGGACGCCGATAAGCTCGCTGATGATGAATTCGATCCGCGCGAGGCCGACGCCCGCGGCGGGAAGGGCGGCCGCCTGGAAGGCCATGTCGGGCTGCGCCAGGTTCAGCATGATCGCGGTGCGGGTTGACGGCAGGTCGGCCGTCCGCAGACGCTCCACGGAGAAAGGCAGCCGGCCAGCGTAGACCGCCCCCTCCTCGCCGCGGGCGCAGCTGACGGTAACCGCCTGCGCGGCCCCCAGACGTCGCGTCGCGTCGCCCGTTCCGACCACCGCGGGGATGCCGAGTTCCCGGGCGACGATGGCCGCATGGCAAGTGCGCCCGCCTTGATCGGTGACGATGGCGGCGGCGTTTCTCATCGCCGGCAGCCAATCGGGACTGGTGGTCGCGGCGACGAGGACCTCACCGGGGACGAAGGCCGCCAGATCGGCCTGGCCCAAGACCACTCGCACCGGTCCCGAAGCGACGCCCTGGCCGACTGCCTTGCCGAACGCCAGGATCGGCGCCGCGCCGGGGTCCAGCTTGCGGATTTCGTAGACGCCCTCCGGACGGCGCGAGGCGGCAGTCTCCGGCCTCGCCTGGAGGATGTAGAGGCGGCCGTCGGCGCCGTCCCGCGCCCACTCCAGGTCCATGGGGGCCCGGCGCCCCGCCCGGGTCGAATAGTGATCCTCGATGACGATGGCCGCGCCGGCAAGTTCGAGCACCTCCCAGTCCGTGAGGCAGAAGCGTCGGCGGTCGCGCCGCGGGACGGCCCGTTCGCGCAGAACGCCCGAATCCGCGCCGCGCCGCGGGCGGACGAGACGGGTCTCCTTGCTCCCGAGGGTTCGGGCGAGAACGGCGCGGTAGCCGGCGCGGTACGTCGGCTTGTGGACGTAGAATTCGTCCGGCCCCACCCGGCCCTGAACGATGCCCTCACCGAGCCCCCAGGCACCGGTGATGAACACTACCTCCGGAAAGGTGGTCTCCGTGTCGATGGTGAAGGCGACTCCGCTGGCCCCGTCGTCGGCATCCACCATCCGCATGACCGCGACCGACAGCGCGACCTTGAAGTGGTCAAACCCATTCTGGACCCGATAGACGATGGCACGGTCGGTAAAGAGCGAGGCGAAACATCTGCGGCAGGCCTCGATGACCCCGGCCTCGCCCGTGACATGTAGGAAGCTGTCGTGCTGGCCGGCAAAGCTGGCCTCCGGCAAATCCTCCGCTGTGGCTGAACTGCGCACCGCGACCCCAGGAGGCGGGCCCGGCCGGGCGGTCATCTGGCGGTACGCCGTGGCGATCGCCGCCTTGAGGCGAGGATCGTCCGTCGCTTCATAGACGATCGCCCGGGCCCGGGCACCCCGGGTCGCCACCCGGCCGACGTCGTCGATGTCGAGATCCTCGAGCAGCGCCGCCAGTTTCGGCCAGGCCCCGGCGGCGGTCAGAACGTCCCGATAGGCCGCCGCCGTCACGGCGAAACCCTCCGGGGTCGTGACCGAACCGCCGCGCAGCAACCGCCTCAGCTCCCCGAGCGAGGCGGTCTTGCCGCCGACCGCGGCGATATCGTCCAAACCGACTTCGTCGAGTCCGAGAACGTAGCCCCTCGGAGCATCGCTGGCTGGCGAACCGGCTTTCGGCATGGCTCAGAGAACCTCTCTCAGGCAGGCGATCACCTCAGCGTCGTCGACCTGCTGGAAGTCTCCATAAGCCTCTCCGACGGACCTGAACGGCTCCGGTTCGAGAAGGCAGACGAAATCATCAACCTCCTTGCGCAAGGACGACACGAGCCCGCCGGGAGCCACAGGCGTCGCCAGCACGACGCGGCGCGCGCCCTGGGCGCGCAGGCCCGCGATGGCGGCCCGCGCCGTCGCTCCAGTGGCCAGACCATCGTCCACGACCACCACGACATGACCCTTGGGGTCGAGACGTCTTCGGCCTTCGAAATACAGCCGGCGACGCCGTTCCAGCTCGGCGAGGGCGGAAAGGCGCTCCCGATCCAGCCAGGCCGGCGACACGCCGGTGAGCCTGACGATGTCCTCGTTAATGACCGTCCGGGGATGGCTTCCGTCGATAACCGCCGCGAGCGCCACCTCCGGGTTGTCGGGCGCGCCGATCTTGCGCGCCAGCGCGATGTCGAGTGGAGCCTCCAAGGCTCGCGCCACCTCAAGTGCGACAGGCACGCCGCCCCGGGGGATGGCGTAGACGATCACGTCGCCGTCGACCCGATCGACCAGGGCCTCCCCGAGGTGGCGACCCGCGTCGGCGCGGTCGGAAAAGGCGGGGAGTCTGGCGGACACGAGACGCCTCCATTGGCTCGGGGCGCCGCCGCTCGCGGCGGACGCCCGTTCACGGGTTCAATGAGACACGAGGATCGCGACCGGCGGATCGCCGAGTAGATTCCGGCTGACACCGCCCAGGATCGTCTCGCGCAGGCGCGAATGCCCGTACAGGCCCATCACGATCAGGTCCGCGTCCAGAGCCTCTACCTGGCGACGCAGCACATCCGCGGCCTCAGCGTCGGCCTCCCGGACCACGACGACCTCGACGGTGCAGCCATGCTCATCGAACCAGCGCTGCAGCCGGCTGTCCGGCCCCTCCGACTCTCCTGGCGCGACCACGATCACGTGAACATTTTCCGCCGCGGACAGGAACGGCCAGGCGTCCCGCACGGCCCGCGCCGCTTCCCGGCTTCCGTTCCAGGCGACGACGATCCGGCGGCCGGGCGCAGGGTCCGCGACCCGATCGGGCAGGATCAGCGCCGGTCCGCCCCCCGCGAGCGCGAGGTCGGCGGCGGCCGCGCCGGCGGGGCCGACCGTGGGGAGGCGGCCGGGCGGCAGGACCGTCAGGTCCGTTCGCCGGGTCAACTCCACCACGCCCTCTCCCATGTCGGAGGCAAGCACCAGCCACTCCGAGCGGCACCCGGCTGCGGCGGCCGTCGCCTCGAAGGCCAGCCGCGCCTCTTCGCCCTGGGCCTCCGTCCGGCGCGTGTGCGCGGCGAGGATTTCGGGCGGCACGGCCGGCGGAATGACCGGAGGCATGCCC
This sequence comes from Aquidulcibacter paucihalophilus, assembly GCA_030285985.1. Taxonomy (NCBI): domain Bacteria; kingdom Pseudomonadati; phylum Pseudomonadota; class Alphaproteobacteria; order Caulobacterales; family Caulobacteraceae; genus Aquidulcibacter; species Aquidulcibacter paucihalophilus. The sequence continues at coordinate 1,748,064 of CP127384.1, read as the reverse complement.
CAGTAGACCGGCTCGTCCCAGGCTGACAGAGGCAGCGGTGGTTGAGGAAAGGTGCCGGTGAGCCGCGCGTCGAACCGGGCCGCCAGGGTCGCGGCGACGCGGGCCCGCTGCACGGCGGCCTGGCTTCCGTCCACCAAGGTCATGATGCTGCTGTAGGTCACGGCTGGATGTCCTTCTTCCGGGATCGGGATTGAGAGCGACCGTCGGGCCGACCCGCGGGGGCCGCGGGAGGGAACCGGGGCCCATTTGGCGGCCCGCACGAGGACGGCGATCGGATGGCTGGCGGGGAAGGACGCGGTCAGCGCAGCGTCCAGTGCCGCCTCTGCGCGAGGATCGACCGGGCGAATGACTTTCGGGGGCCGGCGCGGCATGGCATCCTCCAACCTGTTATTCATGGCCCGGTCGGAGGTCGCCCGCCTTGATCCGGATCAAGGCGGGCTGCAACGCAGGCCGGCAGGGTCATTCGGCATCGGCGGAGGCTGAATATGCTGACGATGGTCCTTCGGGAGGCTGGCGCGCCGCTCGTGGCCGAACGGCGGCGGGATCCGGTTCCCGGACCGGGTCAGGTTCGCCTGAAGGTCTCGGCATGCGGCGTCTGCCGCACGGACCTGCACGTGGTGGACGGCGATTTGCCCCCCCGCCGAGCCGCCGTCGTCCCCGGCCATGAGATCGTCGGCGTCGTCGACGCCATCGGCCCCGGCGTCGTCGGACGGCGGATCGGGGAGCGCCTCGGTGCCGCCTGGCTCGCCTGGACTTGCGGCGAATGCCGCTTTTGTCGGGAGGGTCGAGAGAACCTCTGCGACCGGGCCGAGTTTCACGGCTGGACCCGGGATGGCGGCTACGCCGACATGATCGTGGCGGACGAGCGGTACTGCTTCTCCCTGCCGGCGACGCTGTCGGATGCGGAATGCGCGCCGCTGCTTTGCGCCGGCCTGATCGGCTTCCGTGCGTGGCGCATGGCCGGCACCAGCCGAACGGTTGAGGCGCTCGGGCTGTACGGCTTCGGCGCGGCGGCCCATCTGCTTGCCCAGCTGGCGCTCTGGCAGGGTCAGAAAGTCTACGCCTTCGTGCGTCCCGGGGACGACGCGGCGATCACGCTCGCCCGGGATCTCGGTTGCACCTGGGCCGGTCCGTCGGGGCAAGCGCCTCCGGTCGCCCTTGACGCCGCCATCATCTTCGCTCCGGCAGGCGAGCTCGTGCCGGAGGCGCTCGGGGCGGTCCGCAAGGGGGGCGCGGTGATCTGCGGCGGCATCCACATGAGCGACATCCCCGCCATGCCGTACGAGCGGTTATGGGGCGAACGGGTCCTGGCGTCCGTAGCAAACCTTACCCGGCAGGACGCCCTGGACTACTTCCCCATGGCCGAGCGGGCGGGCGTGAGGCCGCGTGTGACTCTTTACCCGCTGGCCCGCGCCAACGACGCGCTGGACGATTTGCGGAGCGGCAGGTTCGCCGGCACCGCGGTTCTCATGACCGGGTCAGGTTGAGCCCCGGCGGCACGCAAATCGGTGCACCGTTTGCTGACTCAGCGTTCGCTCTCGAGCGCGAAGGTGATCTTCTCACTGATGCGGTCACGGGCCGCCATTCTCAACGGACGCGTGGATGTTCTCGATGTAGATTGATCGGCCTTGGCGCACCGCGGTCGACGCTTCGGCCACGGCGCGATGGACGGCGTCTTCCCAGCTGGTCCGATTCCGCGAGAACCCCGATGACTTTGAGCATGGTCATGGCTCGAGCCCTTGAGCGCGCGCCGACCCATCGCCGGCACCGCAGCATAGGCGGACGGCATCGGGCCGCCTTGACCCTGATCAAGTCTGCCCGGGCAGCCTCATGCTGTCAGGTCGTTCCGGCCTTCAAGCGCTCTTGATCGGGATCGGAATCTTCCGGGTTGCGGCGCCGGCGTCCAGTGGCGCCGTCACCGTCAGCACCCCCTGCTTGAGAGACGCCTTGATCCCGTCGGCCTTGACGGGGCCGGGCAGCCGCACGGAGCGCGAGAAGCTGCCATAGCGGCGCTCGACCATTCGGACCCCCTTGTCGTGGGTTTCGGCGGAGGACTTCTTTTCGCCACTGACGGTCAGGACGTCGTCCTCGAGATCGATATGGATGTCGTCCTCGGTCATTCCCGGCAGTTCGACGGTCAGCTCGACGGTGCCGTCGGCCTCCCTCATGTCCATGCGCGGCGAGGCGCCGAACACGTCCGAAAGGTCGAAGCCGCTGAAGTCCGCGAGCACGCGGTCAAACTCGCGCTGCAGCGGCGCAAAGAAGGGAGCGACGCCCCGAACGGGGGCCGGGGCGGGGGTGGGGGCTGGTTGAGTGTTCATGGGAAGGCTCCTGTGTCCTTTGTGGCCTATCCACAATGAGGGGCCGCGCCCGCCAGGCATTGATCTCGCTCAAACCGGGGTCGACGGACCGCCTGTCAGCCCTGGCGACCGCGCGCGATCAGAAACGCCGCCAGTCCGCAGCCGAGCAGCAGGACGACGCTGGCCAAGAACAATCCCACCGCCAGCCTCTGGAGGCCCAGATCGGGGTCGAGCAGAATCTGTGCGGGGTCGACCGACCCCGACTGCACGGCGCTGACAAGCAGGGCCCAGGTCAGCGCGCCGCCAGCCAGGGCGATGGTCGCGCCGGTCAGAAGGCCCGATCGCCTCCGGGGCCGCCGGCGATCGCCTCGCGTCGACGCGTTCCGGGGTGGAAGATCGGCGGCCACGCCGACCGGGCCCGGGTCGGGCCAGAGGCCGCGTAACGGCTCCGGCAGGTGGGCGAGGATCTTCCGCACCTCTCCCGCGTCGAGACGCTCGACGAGGACGCCGAAAACCGCCTCCGAGGCTTCGAGCCCGGAAAACGGAAACGACGGGGGCAGACGGTCGGCGACCGCCTCTCCGAAGGCGTCGGGGTCGCGGATGCCCGAGGGGCCGTCCTGCGGCCGCCAGCCCTCCAGCAGCAAGCCCCGGATCAGCATGGGGCACTGGGCGGACAGGCCCAGCACGGCCTCCAGCGGCAGCCGGTCGCGCAACACATGGAGAACGGCGCGAAGCGCCTCGTAGGCGGCATGGCGATCCTCGCACAGGAGCCGCTCCTCGACCGCCTTAAGCCACAGGTTGGCCGCCTGCAGGGAGCTGTCGAAGATGCGCGGGCCCTTGTCCATGACGTCCTCCCTGCGGCACCGCGGCCGGACCTCCGCGTCGGCGAAGATCCGGCCCGAGCCAGATCGCATCCGGGTCTGGCCTGAACCATGCCCGGAAGGCGGCTCCACATGGCCGATGGACCACATGAAGCACCCGCAGACTATGGCCGCTGTCGGCGCCCGCCTTGATCCGGATCAAGGCGGGTTCACTATCGGCGCTGCGGACTTGGGGGCGGAAAAGGAAGCCGATCATGCCGGTCTCGAGCGCGGGCATTCTCGTTCACCGCCGCAGGCCGCAAGGTCCCGAGGTCCTTCTGGTGCATCCAGGCGGTCCCTGGTGGCGCAGTCGCGACCTGGCCGCATGGTCCGTGCCGAAGGGCCTGCCCGAGCCGGGCGAAACACTGGAGGCCGCGGCCGGGCGCGAATTCCGGGAGGAGACCGGGCTGGAACCGCCGGCGGCCGGCCCCGCGCTGACGCCTGTCCGGGTCGGGGCCGGAAAGATCGTCCATTGCTGGCTGGCCGAAGCCGACCTCGACCTCGCCGGTTTCCGCAGCGCGCCATTCGAACTGGAATGGCCGCCCCGATCCGGCCGCCGCATCCTTGCGCCGGAGGCCGATGCCGCCCGTTATTTCGGCGAGGCGGAGGCTCTTGAGCGGATCCTTCCCGGGCAGCGGGCGATCCTGCTGGAGGCCTTCCGCCGATTGGCAGGGCCGGGCAGTCCGCCGTCGCCCTGAAGGGGGCGGAAGCGGTCCGGCGGTTGACACGGATCAATCCCCGGTCCGGCCAGATGACCTAGCCTGTCGGCCACCTCGGCGCGCGGGTTCGCGCGGCAGCGGAGCGGCGATGTCCCCGGAGCCTTCATTCACAGGTCTGGACACGGCCGAGGCCACCCGCCGGCTCGAGGAGGACGGCCCCAACCTGCTGACCGCCGACCGCACCCGGCCCTTGTGGAAGATCGTCGCCGGGGCCCTGCGCGAGCCGATGTTCCTGTTGCTCGCCGCCGCCACCGCCCTCTACCTGGGCCTCGGTGATTTGGCCGAGGGCCTCCTTCTGGGTGCGGCCGGACTGGCCACCATCGCCCTGGTTGTGGCGCAGGAAGCCCGCAGCGAGGCCGCGTTGCGGGCGCTTCGCCGGTTGGCGGATCCCGTCGTCCGGGTCGTGCGCGAAGGCCGGACCCTGACCGTCCCGGCGCGCGAGATCGTCCGGGGCGATCTGGTCCTCGTCGCGGAAGGCCAGCGAATGCCGGCCGACGGCGTTCTGGTCGGACCGGAGGTCCTTCAAATCGACGAGTCGGTCCTGACCGGCGAATCCGCGCCGGTCGTGCGGAGCGGCGCAGGAGCGCAGGCGTCATCGGCCCTGTCGCACCAGGTCTTCGCCGGGACGCTCACCGTCGCCGGGCAGGGCGTGATCCGGGTCACCGCGACCGGAGCCCGGACGGCGCTGGGCCGCATCGGCGCCACCCTGTCAACGATCGACCGGAACCCGACGCCGCTGCAGCGTTCGACTGGCCGCATCGTCGTCCTGATCGGCGGCATGGCGCTCGCTTTCGCGGTCGTCGTCGCCCTCGCCTACGGCCTGTTGCGGGATCTCTGGATCGAAGGCGCCCTCGCCGGCATCACCATCGCCATCGCCCTTATCCCGGAGGAGTTCCCGGTCGTCCTGTCGGTCTTCCTCTCGCTGGGGGCCTGGCGGCTGGCGCAGCATCGCGTGCTCGTGCGCCGGGCCGCCGCGATCGAGGCCCTCGGCGGCGCCACCGTCCTGTGCGTCGACAAGACCGGCACCCTGACCGAGAATCGCATGGAGGTCGCGTCGCTCTGGTCCCCGGAAGACGAAGGCGCCCCCGGCGACGATGCCGGGCCGTCCCTTCGCACGGTGCTTGAGGCGGCGATACTGGCCAGCAGTCCCCAGCCGACCGATCCCATGGATGCGGCTCTGACGGCCCTGGGACCGCCCGGCGGGTCCGATCGGCCGGAGCAGGTCTGGCCGCTGGCACCGCACCGGTTGGCGGTGGTTCAGACCTGGCGGCGGACCGGCAAGAGGCGCACCGCGGCGAAGGGGTCGCCCGAAGCGGTCTTCGCCCTCTGCAGGATGGACGCCGGGCAGACCGCTGCCGCCCGCTCCGCCTTGGAGCGGCTCGCCTCCGACGGCCTGCGGGTCCTCGCGGTGGCGGAGGTGATGCACGACGAACCCGTGGCGGCTCCGGAGGCGCTGGACTTCGTCTTCCTGGGCCTGATCGGATTTCTGGACCCGGTGGCCGCCGACGTGCCGGCGGCGCTGCAGGTCGCGCGGACCGCCGGCATCGAGGTGGCCATGATTACCGGCGACTATCCCGCCACGGCGCTGAAGATCGCCGGCGACGCGGGGATCGACGTGTCCGGCGGTCTGATGACCGGTGCCGAGATCGCAGCGCTTGACGAGGCGTCGTTGGCCGAGCGGGTGCGGACCATTCGGGTCTTCGCCCGTGTCCAGCCGGTGCAGAAGCTGGCGCTGGTCCGCGCCTTCCAGGCAAACGGCGCCGTGGCGGCCATGACAGGCGACGGGGTCAATGACGCGCCGGCGCTGGAGGCGGCCGACATCGGCATCGCCATGGGCGGCCGGGGCTCCGACGTGGCGCGCGAGGCGGCCGACCTCGTCCTGCTCGACGACCGCTTCGCTTCAATCCTCGGGGCGGTGCGGCTGGGGCGCCGGATCTTCACCAACCTGCGCCGGGCGCTGATCTACATCACCGCCATCCATGTGCCGATCGCGGGGCTGGCCCTGCTGCCGATCCTGCTCGGCGCGCCACCGTTCCTGTTCCCGGTTCACGTCGTCCTGCTGGAATTGGTCATCGACCCCGTCTGTGCGCTTGTGTTCGAGGCCGAGCCCAGCGAGGCGGACGCCATGCGGCGCCCCCCGCGCCCGGTGCGAGCGCGCCTGTTCGGCATCGGCGAGCTCGCAGTCGGCCTTGGCCAGGGTCTGGTGATCCTCGCCGCGGTGCTCTGGCTCTATCTCGGCCTCCTACCGCTGGCCGGAGAGGCCGCGGCCCGGGGCGCGGCCTATGCCGCACTGGCGGTCGCCAATCTGGCCCTGGCGCTGGCCAACGCCGCCTCCGCCGGGGTCGGCCTGTTCAGCCCCCATCGGCGCCTGTTCTGGAGCATCGCCGCCGGCCTGGCGCTCGTCCTCCTCGGTGGACTGTATCTGGCTCCGGTCGCCAACCTTTTCCGCTTCAGCGAACCGGAGTTTCCGCACCTGGTGCTTGCGGTCGGGGTCGGCCTGGTGGCCGGAGGTTGGCGCGGCGTGCTGCGCGCCCTCCGCCGCCGCCGGTTTTGATCTGGCTCAAGGCCGGTGCCTCCGTCGCCGCATAGCTTGACCGACCACGGAGACGTCGATGCCCAGCGGCCAGAGCGACCCATTGGATGCAGTCCGGGCGGCCCATCACCAGATCGGCAATAGCCTGCAATCGGTTGTGAGCCTCCTGAGCCTTGAGAGCCGGACGGCACCGCCCGAGGCAGTCGGCATCCTGAGCGAGGCAAGTCGACGCATTCGCGTGGTCATGCGCCTTCATCAACGTCTGCAGGAAGGCTCAGGGGAAGAGGTCCGTCTGGACGACCTCCTGGGAGACGTTTGTCGTGATGTGGCCGAATTGGACGCGATGGATCGAGATGCCGAAATCCGTCTCGACCTTCATCCTTGCACCGCCGGCTCCCGGATCGCCGCCCCCTTGGCCATGATCACCGCGGAACTGGTCGGCAACGCCCTCGAGCACGGACTTGCCCAACGCCCCGGAGTGGTGAGGGTGAGTCTGCGGCCCGGCTCCGACCGCGCCGTTCTGATTGTGTCGGACAACGGAGTCGGCTCTGAGGGCGGCGAGTGGAAGCCCGGCTTCGGACTGTGGCTGGTTTCGCGCATGGCCGGACAGCTCGGCACCGCCGTTGTGGACCAGATCGGCCCCGACGGATCCCGCTACGAGATCGATTGTCCCGGCGTCCGGGCGAATCCGGAATAGGGATCCGGCGACCGCCGATTCCACCCGGAACCCGCGACTAAGGTCCGCTTCGTCTGCTCGATATATAGGCGACGGCGGCGGCGATGGTCGCCAGCTCCGCGGCCTCGGACTCGGGAATGTTCACCCCGAGGCGCTGGTGCAATGCCGTCAAGAGGTTGAGAAAATCCATCGAGTCGAGATCGGCCTGTTCCCGCAAGTCCATGGACGGATCGAGCCCGTCGAAATCTATCTCCGGTGCGATCCGGCCCAGTTCGTCGCGCAGCACGGCGCGGATGTCATCGTCGGTCACAGGGCCTCCGGAGTCTGCAGCAGCCGCCCGATTTCGGCGAGGAAGAGGCCGCCGCGGTGGCCGTCACTGACGCGGTGATCCCCGGCCAGGGTGACGGTCACGACTGGCCGCGGCGTGACCGCACCGTCCACGATCCAGGGGCGCCGGACCACCTTGCCGAAGCCTACGATCGCCACCTGGGGCGGATAGATGACTCCGAACAGGGCCTCGACGCCCCGGTCCCCCATGCTGGTGACGGTGATGGTGGGGTCCGCGATCTCGGAGCTGCGGAATCGCCCCTCTCGCACACGGGCGACCAGATCGCGGGTCCGCGCCATCAGCGTATCGAGGTCGAGGGCAGCCGCGTCGTGGATCGCCGGCGCCGCCAGGCCGCCGCCGCGCAGGGCGATGGCCAGTCCGACATGGACGGCGGGCACCGGTTGGAAGGCGCCGTCAACGAACAGGCCGTTGAACTCCGGATAGGCCCGGGCGGCCCGGGCCACGGCCTTGACGAAGAGCACCCCCGTCAGCAGCCTTTGGGCCGGCGGCCGATCCGCGTTGACGCGCGCCACCCATCCTTCCGCCGCGGCCATGTCGACGGTGTCGGACAGGTAGTAGTGCGGAATCTCCCGCTTGGACCTCGACATGGCTGCGGCGATCGCCGCGCGCATTGCGGCGAAGTCGAAGCGCGGCTTGACCGCTTGCGGCGTCGTCTCCGACCGGGCCGCCTCGACGTCAGCGACCTCGATGATTCCGTCGGGCCCGGCCGCCACGAGCGCGAGATCCACGCCCAGTTCACCGGCCCGTCGGCGCGCCGCCGGGGACGCCTTGAAGCGTTCGCCGGCAGGCCCGGCGGGCGTCGGAAACGGCACCGGCGTGACCGTTACCGGCGCGGGCTCCGCCGCGGGCACCGTCGGTTCCGGCACCGGGGCGGCTGGCTTGACCGGCGCAGCCTCTCCCTCCCCACGCACCAGGGCGAGGGGGGTCCCGACCGGCACGGTGACTCCCGGCTGGACCAGCAGCTGTTCGACCACGCCGGCGTCGAAGATCTCGATCTCGATCGCCCCCTTCTGGGTTTCGACCACGGCGACGATATCGCCGCGCTTGACCGCGTCGCCAGGCTTGACCAGCCACTCGACCAGCGTGCCGGCGTCCATGTCGGCGCCCAGCGAAGGCATGAGGAATTCGGCCATGCTCAGCCCTTCCCCAGCACGGCCCGGGCGGCGGCGATGATCTTGTCCGTCTGCGGCAGGGCGGCTTCCTCCAGATGGCGCGGATAGGGGATCGGGACCTCCTCGCTGCACACGCGGACCGGTGGCGCGTCGAGGTCGAAGAAGACCTTCTCGGCGATGCGCATGCCGATCTCCGCCGCCAGCGAACCGCTGCGCCAGCCCTCGTCGACGATCACCACCCGGCGGGTGCGGGCGACCGAGGCGAGGATGGTCGCCTCGTCCAGCGGGCGAAGAACGCGCAGATCGATCACCTCGGCCTCCACCCCTTCCTTCGCCAGCGCCTCGGCGGCTTCGAGGGTCTTGGCCAGGGACCCGCCGTAGGTGATCAGGCTCAGATCCTTCCCCGCGCGTCGCACCGCCGCCCGGTCGATGTCGACCGGTCCGGCGTCCGCCGCCAGCGGTGCGACGGCGTTGTACAGCATGACGTGCTCGAAGATCAGGACCGGATCGTGTTCCTGCAGGGCGGTCCACAGCATGCCCCGGGCGTCCTCGACGGTGGCCGGCGCCAGGATGCGCAGGCCCGGGATATGGGCGTACCAGCCCTCGAGGCTGTGCGAGTGCTGGGCCGCGAGCTGGCGCCCGGCGCCGGTGGCCATGCGGATGACCAGCGGGCAGCCGAACTGGCCGCCGGACATGTGCCGCAGGGTGGCCGCGCTGTTGAGGATCTGGTCCAGAGCCAACAGGCTGAAATTGACCGTCATCAGTTCGACGATGGGCCGCATGCCGGCCATGGCGGCCCCCAGGCCGGCGCCCGTGAAACCCGCTTCGGACAGGGGCGTGTCCCGGATCCGCGCCGGGCCGAACTCCGCCATCAACCCCTTGGAAACCGCATAACAGCCCCCATAGGCGCCGACGTCCTCGCCCATCAGAAAGACCCGGTCGTCGCGGATCATCGCCTCGCGGATCGCCTGCCGCACCGCCTCGCGATAGGTCGTGTCGACCGGGGCGGCGTGCGGCGGGTGCTGTTCGGGTGCGGGAGGCCGCTCGGCGGCGGTCACATGGCGGGTCAGATCCGCGACCGGCTCGAGGGGCGAAGCCTCGGCGAAGGCGAGCGCCGCCTGGACCTCGGCCGCGGCGGCGGCCTCGAGTGCGGCGACGTCCTCGGGATGGGCCAGACCCGCCGAAAGGGCCCAAGCCTGGAAGCGCCGGATCGGATCCTTCGCCTTCCAGCCCTCCACCTCCGCCTTGTCCCGATAGAGCTGGGCGTCGAACATCGAATGGGCGCGGAAACGGTAGGTGCGGCACTCGAGGAAGAAGGGCTTGCCGGTCTCGCGGATGGCGGCGACGGCCCGCCGGGCGGCGGCCTCGACCGCCACCACATCCATGCCGTCGACCGCCTCTGAGGCGATGCGGTAGCTTTCGGCCTTGCGATGGATGTCGGTCTCGGACTCCGACCGTCCCAGCGCCGTTCCCATGGCGTAGAGATTGTTCTCGCACACGAACAGCACCGGCAGGCCCCACAGCGCCGCCAGATTCAGGCTCTCGTGGAACTCGCCCTCCGCCGCCGCGCCCTCGCCGAAGAAACAGGCGGTGACCCGGTCCTCGCCGCGCATGTGGTCGGCCAGTGCCAACCCCACCGCCAGCGGCAGGCCGCCGCCGACGATGGCGTTGCCGCCGTAGAAATTGGCCGCCCGGTCGAACAGATGCATCGAGCCGCCGCGCCCCCTGCTGCAGCCGTCGCGCCGCCCGAACATCTCGGCCATGATGGCCGGCATCGAAACCCCGCGGGCGAGGGCGTGACCGTGTTCGCGATAGGTGGCGACGACGCGGTCGCCGGGCTCAAGGACCGGGATGACGCCGACGGCCACCGCCTCCTCCCCGTCGTAGAGGTGCAGGAAGCCGCGGATCTTTTCCTGCGTATAGGCCTCGGCGCAGGCCTGTTCGAACGCCCGGATGCGGATCATTCGACCCAGCAGGTCCAGCACATGATCCCGGGACAGCCGGGGCTTGAGGACGGAGTCGGTCATCGCTCCTCGCTCTCCAGGGTCGACAGGTCGCCCTCGGGCAGGCCCAGTTCGCGGGCCTTCAGCAGCCGGCGCATCAGCTTGCCGCTGCGGGTCTTCGGCAGGTTCTGGCGGAAGGCGATGTCCCTGGGCGCCACGGCCGGCCCCAGCCGCTTGCGCGCATGGCCGAGGATGTCCCGGCGCAAGGGCTCGCCCGCCTCGAAGCCGTCTCTCAGGGAGACAAAGGCCTTGACCGTCTCACCCGCGATCGGGTCGGGCAGGCCGATCACCGCCGCCTCCGCCACGGCCGGATGCTCCATCAGGACGCTCTCGACCTCGAACGGACCGATCAGGTGGCCGGCGCTCTTGATGACGTCGTCGGCCCGGCCGACGAACCAGTAGTAGCCGTCAGCGTCGCGCATCGCGAGGTCGCCGGTCAGGTACCAGCCGCCGGCGAAACATTTCCGGAAGCGTTCCTCCTCATGCAGATAGCCGCGCATGATGGACGGCCAGCCGGGCCGCAGGGCCAGTTCGCCCAGGGCCATGGGTTCCAGCGCCTCGCGGACCGACCCGTCGGGGGCCCGCTCCACGATCCCCGCCGTCACGCCCGGCAGCGGCCGGCCCATCGATCCGGGCTTGATGTCCATGGCGGCGAAATTGGCGATCATGATCCCGCCGGTCTCGGTCTGCCACCAGTTGTCGTGGAAAGGCCGACCGAAGGCCTCGACGCCCCAGAGCACCGCCTCGGGGTTCAGCGGTTCGCCGACGCTGGCCATGAAGCGCAGCGCGGGCAGCTCATAGGAGCGCGGGTCGCTGTCCCAGGCCTTCATCAGCATCCGCACCGCCGTCGGGGCCGTGTACCAGACGGTCACTTTCTGCTCGCGCAAGATACGCCGCCAGCGCTCCGCGTCGAACTCGGCCTCGTCGACCACCAGGGTGACGCCATTGGTCAGCGGCGAGATGATCCCGTAGGAGGTGCCGGTCACCCAGCCCGGATCGGCCGTGCACCAGTAGATGTCGCCGGGCCTCAGATCGAGCGCCGTGCGGCCCGTGACATGGTGGGCCACAACCGCCTCATGGACATGTACCGCCCCCTTGGGCCGTCCGGTCGTGCCGCTGGTGAAATGCAGCAGCGCGATATCCTCGGGGCGGGTCGCCACGGTTTCGAAGACGGGCTCGGCCGAGGCCAGAGCGGCTTCCAGACCGATGCAGCGATCGGGCGTCGCGCCGGAGCAGGCAGCCAGGAGAACGTGGCGCAGGCTGGGGACGGCGTCGCGCCAGGCCTCGACCTTGCGATGGTAGAGGGCCTCCGTCGTGACCAGCACACTGGCCTCGCCGATCTCCATTCGCGCCTGCAGCGGCTCCGGTCCGAAGGCCGAGAACAGCGGCGTGAACACCGCTCCTGCCTTCAGCGTCCCGAGGGCGGCGATATAGAGCTCCGGAATTCGGCCCAGCACGGCGTAGACCCGGTCGCCCGGCTTTACATCCAGCGACCGGAGCAGGCTGGCGAAACGGTTGGCCTGTTCCGTCAGCTCGGCGTAGCTGAATTCGCGCACCGTCTCGTCCCGGCCGATCCAGCGCAGCGCCGTCCGGTCGCCCTGCCCCGCCTCCACGTGCCGGTCCAGCGCCTCATGAGCGATGTTGAGCCCGCCCGCCGGCAACCCGCACAGTTCGGCCCGCGCCGTCGCCCAGACGAAGGCGGCCGTCTCCGCGTCATAGTCCTTGAGATTGGCCGCGGCGCGCTCCGGCGCCGACTTGCGGATGACGGGCCAGCTCACGCGCGCCTCACTGGCCGGGACACAGAACGAACCTGTTTCATCATCGCCTCCGAGGGCCATGCTCGGCGGATCGGGCGGCAACCGCCTTGCGCTGGATCAACCTGTCGGCCTGAGATCGATGGCCGCCCGGGCCTCATAGAATTCGGCTGTGCCGTGGGTGCACTCTCCAAGCAGCACCACCCTGGCGTCCGCGAAGACATCGAAGGCCGCGGCGAAGGCCTCGTCGCCGATTGGGGGGAGCGACTCCGAGCGGCGGCGCACAAGGGACGCCAGATCCCGGGTCTGGGAAAGGTCGGCGAAGGTCATCGCCCCGCTCCATCCTGATCCTGTCCGGCCCGATCCCGCGACCGGAAAACATCGCCGTTCCGTCGCCGAGCGCCTTGATATGGGTCAACGCGGCCAAGCAGGATCGACTCAAACTTCATCGAATCCCGAAGTTGGCCATAGGCCATGACAGATTCCGTCGCCGTTCCCCCAGTCGACCTGGCTGGGGATTTGGGGTTGGCGGATCCCGCCAGGAACCTCGTCATCTTCGCGCACGGCTGCGGCTGCAGCCGGCTGAGCCTTGCAATCAGCAAGTTGCCCTTTCTGATGTCGGAATGATCACCCTGCGGTTCGATCTGCTGACTGAAGCCGAGGCCGCGGGATCGCCCTCCTTCCGCCAAAAGGATGAGCAGCTTCCGAACATCTTCATCGCGCGTCTCCGTCCGTCGCTGACCGGCGGCCAGCGGTCGGGTCCTGACATCGAACTGCAACCGGATCATCGCCTTGATGCCCCGCACATGCGGGCATCTGAGGCATGGGCGTCGACACTTCCGGTAATCCCCTTAGGGAGAGCTCCCGAATGTCGCGCCTGGTCACTCAAGCATATCCTTGCAGCTCGACAGGGAGGAATTGACATGACGTCGATTGAACCGCTCAGCCGTGCTTCCAATTCCGTCCTTTCCGGCGCGGCCGAGATCTGGGACGGCTCGCTCAGCATGAACTTCGCACCCGGCGAAGAGATCTACGGCCAGGATGAATCCGCTGACCTGATCTACCAGCTGGTGAAGGGTTCAATCAGAACGAGCCATCTCCTGCCGGACGGGCGCCGACAGATCGGAGACTTCTATTACGAAGGCGACGTTTTTGGCGTGGAGCCCGGGTCTGAGCACCGGTTTTCTGCAGAAGCCCTGACGACCTGCGAAGTGTTGGTAGTGAAGCGGTCAGGATCAGCCGCCTTCGCGCCGGGGAGGGTCCAGCAACTGGTCTGGGCCGCGACAGCCACCGAATTGGCCCGGGCGCAAGTGCACATGCTTCTGCTGGGTCGCGCCACCGCCTGCGAACGGGTGGCCCGCTTCCTTCTCGATATCGCCGATCGGTTCCGGGACGAACTCGTGACCCTGCCAATGAGCCGGCAGGACATGGCAGACTATCTGGGCCTGACCATCGAGACCGTCTCGAGGATGATCGGTCGCCTGCAGGCTGACGGGGTGGTCGAGTTCTCCGGCTCACGACATTTCCGCATCCGGCATCGGGGCGGCCTGAAGAGACTCGCCGCCGCCTGACGAGTTGACCAGCGTCAACGAAGATCTCGACCCACACGCCGCTGATGGGCTTGGAGGCTAACACCATGTCACCCACCGCATCTCACCCCCTCGTCGCCGCTTTGGCCGCCACCTTGGCACTGACCTCCTGCGCAACCCCGACGCCCTACCATCCGGCGTCAATGACGGATCCCGACCACGCGGATGGATACCGCGAGATCCGAGTGGAGCCTGAGCGCTGGCGCGTCGCTTTCGCCGGCAACAGTCTGACCGCGCGCGAGACAGTCGAAACCTACTTGCTGTACCGCGCAGCCGAACTGACCTTGCAGAACGGTTATGACTGGTTCGTGGCGGTAGAACGCGACACCGATGAACACGTCACCCTGGTGGTGCGCGAGCCCATCGGAGCCTGGGGCCCCGGCTGGGAGCCCCACTGGCGCTATGCCTATGGGGTACACGTCGGCTGGCAGACCTGGGATCGCCACGGCCGTGCGCCCGTCTTCGACGTCCAGCGGGTTACCGCCTACGAGGCGGTCGCCGAGGTGGTTATGCGGCGGGGGGCCCGGCCGGCCGATGACCCGCGCGCTTTCGATGCACGAGCGGTCAAGGCGTCTATCGAGAATGGCATCATCCGACCGGAGGACTGACATCATGAATCGTCTCACCGACAAGGTCGCCGTGGTCACCGGAGCCGCCTTGGGCCTGGGCCGGGCGACCGCAATTCGTATGGCGGAAGAAGGCGCAGCCATTGCGCTTCTGGACGTCCTCGACACTGAGGGACAGGAGCTGTTGGCGGTGTTGCAGGAGCGGAGTCTGTCCGCCGCCTACTGGCATTGCGACGTGTCCAGCGAACGTGAAGTCCAAAGAGTGATGCTGGATGTCGTCGGGCATTTCGGCCGCCTCGATATCCTCGTCAACAACGCCGGAGTCGCGGGGGTCAACAAGCCGACGCACGAGATCACCGAGGCGGAATGGGACTGGGTCCAGGCGATCAACGTCAAGGGCGTGTTCTTCTGCACCAAGCACGCCATCCCCCACCTGAAGCGGTCGGGCGGCGGATCGATCATCAACCTGTCGTCGATCTACGGACTGGTCGGCGGACCGGACGTTCCGCCCTACCACGCCTCAAAGGGGGCGGTGCGGTTGATGACCAAGACCGACGCCCTCATCTATGCGCCCGACAGGATCCGGGTGAACTCGATCCATCCAGGCTTCATCTGGACGCCGATGGTGGAAACGCATCTGTCGAGTCAGGGCGATCTGGAAGAGGGCCGCAAGGCGACGGCGGCCCTGCATCCGCTCGGCCATATCGGAGAGCCGGACGACGTCGCCTGGGGCGCTGTCTATCTCGCCTCGGATGAGGCCAAATTCGTAACTGGCGCCGAACTCGTCATCGACGGCGGCTACACGGCGCGCTGATCCCTATTCGCGGGGGCCGGCGGCGATGATCTGGCGCGCCCGGTCCGCGACCGCCTGACGGTGTCGGTCGACCACGTCCTTGCGCATGCCGCCCCCGACGCCGCCAACGTTGTGATGGCCGATGATTTCCAGCCCGGTCACCGCAGCGAAATGCTCATCGAAATGCGTCTGCATTGCTGCCCAAGCGCCGCTGCGCTCGACCCATTCCTGGGGAGCACCCGAAGAGGTGAAGGTGATCATCCGACGGCCCCGAAGCCCGGGCTGGTTGCCGCCCTTCTGGAGCGCGGTGTAGCCGAAACCCATGCCGAAGACGCGGTCGATATAGCCTTTCATCATCGCCGGGGTCGCATTGAACCACAGCGGATAGAAGAAGGCGAAGATGTCTGCGTCGCCGATCGCCTCGCGTTCCCGGGCGACGTCGGCCCTGACCGTTGCGCCCTGGCGACCCGGCATCTCATTGGCATGGAGGCAGGGATCGAAGCGAAGTCGGTACAGGTCACGCTCAACGAGGTCTGAGCCCGCAGCGCGGGCCGCGTCGGCGAAGGCCTGAGCCATGGCAACGGTGAAACTCCTCCGTCGCGGGTGGGCCACCAGGATTGCGATGCGTGGGGCGGAACGTGGCATTGGTCCACCTTCGGGATTCCTGGATCGAAAGCCTTGATCTGGGTCAATGCCCTCGTCTCCGACGTGCTCGGCGACACGGATCGAGAGGTGCGCGACCCTGCCAAACCCCGTGTGGGAACAGGCCCATGAACCACATCTGCTGCATTCGCTGATTGGCACACCACGAGTTCGATGCGGCGAGGGATGGTTCGCTCCGCGTCCTCCAGTGCCCCAAAGCGTCCTTGGGAAGGTTCGCCCGGTACGTCCGCGCAGGTCACGGCCCGGACTTCACGGTTTGCAGATAGGCGATCAGGTCGTCGATTTCGCTGGCTCGAAAGACATACGCCGGCATCGCGGGGTGACTGGTGACCAGGCCCTCGGCGAAGCCTTCCTCCAGCCGATCGAGAGGATAGCGGTGAACAATTGCCCGAAACGATGGGGCGTCCGCCATGGGACTTTCGCCGACAGAGCCCACCGCATGGCAGCCTGCGCAGGCCCGGGTCACGAACTGCCGGCCGCGCACGGCTGCCTGTTCCGTTGTGTCAGGTCTGGGCGGAACCGACCGGAACAGCGGCTGCGGGCTTGCGCAAGCGGCGCAGCTCAGCGCGAGGGCGGCAGCGAGGCGGTGTATGAACATCGTGCGTCTCCAAGGCTGCTCACATTGGGTGTTGGCGAAAGGCGGAGTGTTGATCCTGATCAAGGCGCGCGGCGCCCGGTCGCGGCTCTCTTTGCCCATAGACGGAGACCGCCATGACCTACGCCAGCCTTCTTGTCGCCGTCGATGACGGCCCCGAGAGCGACAGCCGCCTCGAACTGGCCTGTGACCTCGCCAATGCCTTCAACGCTCATCTGACCGGCCTCTGCACCGGTTCCATCGCGCCGCCGCTGTATGATCCGCTGGGCGGCGGGGCCATGGTCGGCGAGTTGCTGGCTCTCTATCGCGACATGGCGGAGGCCGAGGTGAAGCGCGCCGCCGAGCGGTTCGCCGACATCACGCGCGCGCGCGACGTCGAGACCGACTGGCGAGGCCAGATCGGGTTTCCCGGCGAAGTCTGTTCACGGGAAGCGCGGGCGGCCGACCTGGTTATCATCGGGTCGCGCAACCCACGCGCGCCCTACCACGCACCGGAAGTCTCGGACATTCTCATGCAATGCGGACGACCGGTGCTGGTGACTCCGCCGGCCCGCGAGCGCAATCCTGTAGGGGAACAGGCCCTGGTCGCCTGGAAAGATTCCCGCGAATCCCGCCTCGCACTCACCGCGGCTATTCCACTGCTGCAACGGGCCAGGGGCGTGACGCTCTACGCAGTCCGCTCGAGAGAGGACTCCGGGACCGTCGACGGTGAGCTGGCCGATGTTATCAAGTTCCTTGCGCGGCACCGGATCGCCGCGGAGCCGGTGAGTACGGAGCAAGGCGAGGCGACGGTCGGTCGCCAGATCCTTGAGGAGGCTCTCGCCCGAAGCGCTGGTCTGATCGTGTCTGGAGGCTACGGGCACGCACGGTTGCGCGAGTGGGCGCTCGGCGGTGTGACCCGCACACTCCTGGCCGAAAGCACTCTCTGCCTGCTCCTCGCCCACTGAGACCGCCGACAGCACGATGACCAGCGACCTCCACCACATCCGCCTTGAACTCGCCCGGGAACCCGGCAAGCCGGGAGGCGACCGTCAAAGCGGCTATGACATTGTTGCTCCGCTGGACGCTGCGGGCCGCCTGGACCCAAGAGCTGCGCAGACAATGAAAAGCTCTTGCCGGGTCCGGCGCTTCGCGGGTGGCGAGACGGTGGCGATCGGTTGGCTATTGAGCTCCGGTCACGGTCGCTGGATTCTGGATTTTCCCGGCAGCGCCGACGATGAGATCGGCTTCCGCTTTGGTGAAGAGTGCTTCGTGCTGGGCGAATACGTCTCGCTGCAGGCTCCGGATGGAGCCATGCATACCTTCCGGGTCGGCCAACTTCGAGCCTTGTGAGCAGATGCGGATCGGTATCATCGATGGGCACCCGGATGGGGATCCGGCGCGCTTCTGCCATGCCGTGGCTGACGCTTATGCTGACGGCGCGCGTCAGGTCGGGCACGAAGTCCGGTTGCTGCGTCTCGCGGATCTGGATTTTCCTATCCTGCAGGACCGCAACGGCTGGGAGGCCCCGCACGCCTGCCCTGATCTGGCCGCCGCCCAGGCCCTGGTCGCTTGGGCTGAACACCTGGTCATCGTGCATCCCCTCTGGCTCGGAACCGAACCGGCGCGCCTCAAGGCACTGTTTGAGCAGATATTTCGACCCGGTTTCGCCTTCAGAACCGGACGGGCGATGACCGGCCGGCTCACTGGACGCTCTGCGCACATCATCGTGACGATGGGCATGCCGGCGCCGGTCTATCGTTTCTGGTTCGGGGCGCACGGCCGGACGAAGGGCTCGACGGGCGCATAGGGCGTCAGTACGGCACCGCTGTCGGCTAGGGTCTGGCTGACCTGACGAAGATCGTACGACACCGTCACAGGCAGGGCGAACAGCTTCTCCACCACGCTGCGGACTGCGGTGGCCGGCAGATGCTGCATGCCGCGGAACTCCGGCTCAGGCACGATCTCCTCCGGGGGGAACAGCCGCACCATGTTGAGCAGGCCGCCGCGGATGCGTTCATCCCTGAGGTGCCGGCCGACGGCGTTCTGAAGTCCGATCGCTTCGCTGGGCTCGTACAGGAAGATGTGGGCCTGCAGGCCCGGCTCCCCCCGCGCTTCCGCGGCTTCGTTGCGGCTGTCGACCAGGCCCAGATCCTCTATGACCTTGCTGAAAATACGGACTAGCGCATCCGCCTCGGCCGCCCGGTCCGCGGTCGGCAGAACCTCGATCGTCTCGCGCGCGACCCCGTTTTCCACATACAGATAGCCGAGCGTCGTCAGACCGTCGTCCACCGGGTCATGGTCGGCGACTAGGTAGAGCGCGACGTCCACCTTGCCCGGCATCAGGAAGGTATGGGGATCCACGCCGGCACCCGGGTGACCCTCCCGCAGGGCCTTGGCCCGCAGGATCAGGGCGTCCGCCCGGCGCGACAGCGACCAGCCTGCCCCGTCCATCTTGCCGATCCCGGGGGATGCGTCCGCCAACTGCGCGACCGAGTGGATACCGACGCCATGGAGCGTGCGCTTAGATTCGTGCGACAGCCCGGCGACCGCTGAAAGATCGCGCCGGTGCGCGGGCCGATCGGCCGCGACCGCTGCGCCGCAATGCGGTAGATAGGCGCACTGTTCGCACTTGAAGTAGACGTGGAAGAAAGTGTCATCCACCTCCCTCGACACCGTGCGGGAGGCGATCTGCGGCAGGGTGTTTCGGCAGAAGTCGTCGACCTGCCGCAGATAGGGCGTCAGCAGGAATTCATCCACCCCATAGGCGTGTCCCGAAGCGTCGCTCCCCTCGGCGATGTGCCAGATCTCTCCCATGGATGCGACGATCCCTGGTGCTCCGATCTCCTGCAGCACGCTCTGAAGAAGACGAACGTAGTAGGCGACCTGTGTCTTGTGGAACGGCCGCGCCGCCCGCGTCGCCTTGATGTCGATAACCTTGAAGACAGGAACCGGTTCGCTGAGATCGCGGTGAATCAAGTCGGCGAAGCTGTGACGCAACTTGAGGTCGCTCCCAGCTCCAAGGATGGCGTCAGCGTTGCGGGGCCGAAGATTGACCTGGGCCGCGTACTCGGCTGACCCCTCGCCCCGAAGGAAAGCTACAGCAAGCCGCTCCAGCAGGCCTTCCTTCGCGACCCGTGGCCTGAGCACGCCGGTCGTCCGGGCGAGCTGCGCGACGACCCGATCTTCGAACTCGACGCCGAGCACGGCCCACGATTCCTCCCGGCCGTCCTTGACGACCGGCACCGCCGCCAGGTCCTCCGGGTCCATGATCTCGTATCGGGTCTTCCGTTCGCAGCGGTACTGGAACCAAGACTTGATCGTCGACCCGCTAATACCCTTCGCCATGCACTCCCCTTTGACGCGCCGGCAGGAAGGTCATTCCGTGGCGTATTGCGCGCCTTGCGCCAAACGTGGTGTGATTCTCATTTCGGTAGCGACGGAAGAGACGTCATTCCCACCGGCAGGGCGAACGGCTTCCCTTGCTCCTTCGGGACCGCAATGCATCTTGCTCTGCCGACTGATGCCGACCGAACTCGAGCACGTCTGAACATCGTCGAAGAGACGCGGGTTGAAAGCAGCGAGTACAGGAGAAGCAACTTGCGCTCGGCTCTTCACAGGGGCGAGGAAAAATGGATTCTGGCTGACGGACGCGGCGTGGAGCCTCTCTCGGCCCAAGGACAGGCTTAAGACTCAGTCCATTCTCCTCCCGTCAGGTCGGCCGCTGAGCGCCATGAGCCGACATTAGCGCACCTGCGCAAAGTGGACGTTGGCGCAGCCGATTGGAAGACGGTTTGCTTCGACCCGTCGAAGACATTGGGGCCGGCCATCCGCTTGGCTACCGCGCTTTGAGATCGCGAGGGTTGCGCATAGCTGCGTGCGTTAGCGCACAGAGGGCTTGAACGCCTTCATCCCAGCATCTGTCCGCACCTTTCGCCTCTCGTGACGACGAGGCAGATATCGCGCATAGAGCGAACAGAACCTGGGAGGGGGACAGGATGACCATCGAAGACGAAATCGTTGGCGCGCTCGATACAACGGAACTGAAAGTCCTTCTGACGACCCACGGCGCCGCAACAAACCGACCAATGGTCGAGCGCGACCTCCGTCA